>DATKWV010000152.1:0-9416 GCA_035529405.1 Sedimentisphaerales bacterium
TTTGAATTGGGCAAAATTACAACTTAAACAACCATAGCAAAACTTCGAACAGCCTAAAGGCCGCCGCTTGCCTCAGGGTGTGCAACTTGTTCGCACACGCGGAATCATTTAACAAAAGAGATTGGACCCTGCTTCGTTCATAGGGGACTTCCGCCTTTGCCAAGGCTACGGCGGACAAGACGGAGGACAGGTCGCTGCTTCGCAATAACATTATCCGCGTTAATCTGCGCGGATCCGTGTTTTGTTTTTGCCGTCAGGCATCCTGTTGAGAATTTTATGCTGTGGTTTAGAACTTTGACAGCTTGCGGCGGTTACAGACGTGTAAACGTGTCACTTTGGTTTCAGCAGGTTGGGTTTTTCCCGCTGGAGCCATTCAGGAAGCTGGTCGCGGGTGACGCTCCGCCACAGGCCGATTTGCGGGGTGCGGGCGGCGGACTCAAGCTGGCTGTACGTGTTGTAGAAACTGTGAGCGAACCGCAGGTCGGCGTAAGCATAGCCTTCGGTAAGCAAAACCTCATTCAGGAACCGGCCATCCGGAAGTTTTATGTATGCCAGCAGCCGGCCGTATTTGCCCCTTGTACGGCTGCCTTCGTCCAGATATACGGTAACAGATTTGCCCAGCGCCAGCTGGGTTGTAAACTGGGCGGCTTCATGGCCAAAGTGCATCGGGGCCCTGTTGGGGTCTTTTGTTTCGGGGGTATCGACTCCCCAGAGCCTGATTCTTGTATGATTGTAACGGCCATCAGGAATATCTATATCAATGGTGTCACCATCAACAACGTTTACGACAGTGAAGGTCCTGCGATGATACTTCCGGGTGTCACGGGAGGAGATTTGCGCCTCGGATACGGGCAGCGTCAGGACAGGCTGGGCGGCTGGTGAATGGTCCAGCCAGATAAGAAAAACCACAGCCGCAAGGCACAGCGCAAATATCGTATAGCGGGTGCGTCTGCTGAAGGCATAACGGATTCTGTGTTCGGTTTTGGAGCGGCTGGCAGACGGCATAACAGGTCCCGAGCGTTAAAAAGGTCAACCGGTTATTCGTAACAACAGTTACAGCCCTGTGACAAATACAAGGCTACTTCTTTGTCTGCTTTCTTTGCGCGGCAGGCTTGTCCAGCTCAAAGGCTTCGCAGACGGCAGCGAGTGCTCTCTTGGCTTCTTTTTTGTCAACGATGCAGCTTATACGTATTTCGCTTGTGGTAATGGAATCGATGTTCACCTGCGCCTCTGCCAAAGCGGTGAACATTGTGTCGGCGATACCGAAATGGCTTCGCATGCCAACTCCGACAACCGACACCTCGGCGATGTTGTCGCGGACAAATACGCTCTGGCAGTTAATCTGGTCTTTAATCTGGTCAATGGCTTTTTTGGCGGTATTCAGGTCCGAGATGCCAATGGTAAAAGACAGGTTCGCCTTTTCAGCGCTAAGCTCGGTCTGAATGATGTCGTTTATGACGATTTTGGCCTGTGCAAGATGGGCGAATATTCTGGCGGCGTTGCCGGGCTTGTTGTCAACGCCGACAATGTCAATCTTTGCAAGGTCTTTCTGTATTGTCGCTCCGGAAACCACTATGTCTTCCATTCGAGGTACCTCGTGAGTAATAATTGTGCCGTGTGAATAATTGAAACTGCTTTTTACGTGAATTCTGACATTATAGTTTTTGCCGCATTCGACGGCCCTGCTGTGCATAACACCGGCGCCCAGACTTGCCAGTTCGAGCATTTCATCGTAGCTGATGCAGTCAATTTTTGCGGCGGATTCGAAGAGCCTCGGGTCGGTGGTGTATATGCCGTCAACATCAGTATAGATTTCGCATTCCTTTGCGCCAAGGGCCGCGGCAATGGCAACGGCACTTGTGTCCGAGCCGCCCCGTCCGAGGGTGGTGATGTTTTCGTTTATGTCAATGCCCTGAAAGCCGGCAACAAGCACGATTCTGTTGTTTTCCAGCTCCTTGTGGATTCGCTCGGCACCGATACTCTTAATCCTGGCCTTTGTGTGGACACTGTCGGTAATCATGCGAATCTGCTGGCCTGTGAAACTGATGGCATCGTAACCGGCGGCAGCTAAGGCCATCGCAAACAAAGACACCGTCTGCTGCTCGCCGGTGGCTAAAAGCTGGTCAAGCTCCCTTTTGGGCGGGTCAGGATTCAGCTCAAGGGCGTCGGCAATGAGCTGGTCTGTCTGCTTGCCGCGGGCAGAAGCAACTACCACAACGGAAAAACCGTTTTTTACGGCGTCAATTACGCGTTTTGCCGCTGCGCGGATTCTTTCGGCGTCGGCAACGGAAGTGCCGCCAAATTTCTGTACTATGATGGGCTTTTGCATCTTTGTCCGTGCTTGAATCAAAAAACTAACTTTTCAGGAAATACTCCATCAATTCAAAACCTTTTTCTATTCGCAAGCCGCTTTCGGCGGCGTTGGACTCGCTGAAAGGTGTATTCAGGATACCCGTGATGTCGGTACCAGCCATTGCGAAGGGTACCGGTTCGGCGGAGTGGGCGCCGGTGCTGATGAACGTGGGATGGTCGGGCAAAACCAGTATTCTCCAGCTTTCATAATCCTGCAGGGCCTCGTAAATCGGCCCGACAACGTATTTGTCAATCTGCTCGACGGCCTTTTTCTTCATCCGGATATTCTGCGAGTGCGAGGCCTCATCAGGTGCCTCAATGTGGACAAAGACAATGTCATACTTAGTAAGGGCCGCAATGGCAGCAGAGGCCTTACCCTTGTAGTTTGTGTCGATAAAACCGGTGGCACCGGGGACGTTAATCAAATCAAAACCCGCCATCTTCGCAAGACCCTTTACAAGGTCCACCGCGGCGACGGCGGCACCTTTTAAGCCGAACCGGTGTTTGAAATGCTCAAGCTGGGCGGCTTTGCCCTGTCCCCAGAGCCAGATGCTGCTGGCGGGATTTTCACCGAGGTCGCTTCTGACCTTGTTGATGTCGTGGTTTGCGCAAATCTGCTGAGAACGGGCCATAAGGTCAATCAGCAGTTTCGAACCTTTCCCCCGCGGCAGGATTTGAGCAATGGATTTTCCGATATTGTCGTGCGGGGGGTAAGTCTGGACGTCGAAATCGAGACCTTTGAAAACCAGCAGGTGGCGGTAACTTACGCCGGGATAAAACCGGATTCTGTCCGTTCCGAGGTGCTGGTTAAACAGCTCTACGAGTTTTGCGCCTTCTTCGGTGGAGATATGGCCTGCACTGTGGTCGTGCATTTTTGCGTCGGCAATGGTCACAAGATTGCACCTGAAGACCCAGTCGGTGTCGGTGAGCTTGATATTTCGTGCAACAGCTTCAATGGCAGCCCTGCCGGTATAGAACTTCAGGGGGTCGTATCCGAGCAGAGACATCTGGGCAACATCGCTTCCGGCGTCCATGCCGTCTGGGATGGTCTGTACCAGGCCCTGCCTGCCGCGGGTGCTGATTCTGTCCATATTGGGGGTGTCGGCGGCTTCGAGAACCGTTTTGTTGCCGAGTTCTTCGAGAGGCTCATCAGCAGCACCATCAGGAACAATTATAACGTACTTGGTCACGGGTCCCTGTCCTCCGGAATATCCACGATTCTTATGCACACGGGGGTGCTGCAGACAGTATCGAGCTGCTGAAGGCCTTTAAGCGTGGCGTTTACCTTGTATTGCACAGAAGGATGGGTGGTGATAACCAGAGGTATAGTGCCGAGCGGGCCGCGGCCTTCATGCTGAAGGACACCGGAAATACTAATATCGTTTTCAGCCAGTATCCTGCCGATCTGGGCAAAGACCCCGGCCTGGTCCTTTGCCATCAGGCTGATGTAAAACCTGCTTACAAGGTCGTCAATTTTCTTAATCAGGGTCTTGGTCCGGGCCCTTGGTTTGAGAATCAGGTGGCGAAAAGAGACAGCGGAATTGCCCAAAGCGACATCGATGATGTCGGCCACGACCGCACTTGCGGTGGGCATCATTCCGGCGCCCCGGCCGTAATACATTACCTGGCCGACCGCACTGCCGAATATACTGACGGCGTTGAAGGCCCCGTCCACACGGGCAAGGGCATTATCAGCCGCGATGAAAGCAGGATGTACCCTAAGGGAAATCCTGTTGTCACTGTCTTTCTGGCCTATAGCCAGCAGCTTAAGCACGTATCCCATTTCGCCTGCGAAACGAATATCGTTTTCTGAAACGGACTCGATACCTTCGACAAAGATGTCTTCGAGTGTGATTTCGCAGCCGAAGGCGATAGAGGCAAGGATGGCCAGCTTGTGTGCGCTGTCAAGACCGCTTATGTCTAATGCCGGGTCGGCCTCGGCGTATCCGAGCTTTTGGGCTCCGGCAAGGGCAGCGGCAAAATCGAGGTTGTTTTTTGTCATGTTCGAGAGTATGTAGTTACAGGTGCCGTTTACAATGCCGTACATGGCGCTGATGTCGTTTGCGGCCAGGCCGGTCCTGATGCCTGAGACAATCGGTATGCCGCCGGCGCAGCTTGCTTCGAAGGCGATACAGCGGTTGTTTTTACGGGCGCACTGCATAAGCTCGTATCCGTGCTCGGCAAGCAGGGCCTTGTTGGCGGTAACTACGTCTTTTCCCGCGGCGAGGATTTTAAGCTGAATATCCTTTGCCGCAGTGGTTCCGCCGACAAGCTCGACGCCGATTGTAATAGAGTCGTCGTTCAGCAGTCTGTTTATATCGGCGGTAAGAATTCCTTCGGGCAGTTTCACCGGCCGGGGCAAGCTGGTATCGATATCAACCACGCAGCCTAATTCGAGGCGCAGGCCGTTCCTGGCGGCGATGGCCTCAGCCTGTTCGAGTATCAGCTTTGCCACGCCGCTTCCGACGGTGCCGAAGCCGACAATTCCGACTTTTACTTTTTTTTCACTCATTTTTATAACCTGTGCGCATAGGCATACACCAGCCGCAGCGGTTAATTAAGGCTATACGCTATCCTGCGGGCGGTAATGCTGTCAAGTAAAAACCGCCAAATAAACATCATAAGGTAACAGAATAAATCAATGCTTATTTCCCCGGGTAGAATCGGTTCTAATTACCGAGAATTGACAAACTTATATCGCTTTCCAGCTTCATAATCCTCTATGAACTGTTGAAAATCCCACGCCAGGTTATCACGACCACCGCCGTGTATAACAACACCACGAAAGAAATACTAATTGCCACCAAGGGCGGGTTTATATGGCCGGAAATAAAAACAGTGGCGGGACACAAATTAAACTGCGTTACTAGTACCATGATTTTCATTGAATTGCTTTTGTGGATAGAAGACCCCTAAAACCATAAACTGATTTACAAATCGGCGTTGGTTGCCAACAAAAAAATATGTATCATATTTGCATGTACACATGCGATAGAACCATTTCTCTTTTATTTTCTCCAACAGGAGTTGCTGAGTTTTGTAAATACGTCTCCAACTTCTGTAAGATTGTCCCAGTTCCCAGTCGACTATCAGCAACTTGTGGCCAGGACATTCGGGCAGGCCATAACACTTGAATTCATAATAAAAATCGAAAGGTATTTGCTCTATCGCTTTTTTGCTGTTGTTGAAAAAAGATAGCTGAGCATAAGAAGCTTCTCGTTTCTTACTATCTTTTACGGGCGATTTCTTCCAAGCAAAGCTAACATTGGAAGGCTTGAAAGCACCTAATGATCTATTTTGAGGGGCATTTTTCAATATTCCGCAGAATGAAGAGGAAACTGTGGGCAAAACAATCTCCTTTCGACGAGCCCAGTTTTTACTACTATTAAGATGGTCTAAAATTTCGATTGTACCTGAATCAACTTTATAGCTTTCGATACGCTTATCTGTGGACTTGTAGCATTTTACCTTGATAATATTGTATTTTTTGAACTTTTGAGATTGGTCAAGATCCCTGAAAGGAATTGGATATAGCCTAATCCATTGTAGTATATCCATATCAATTCCAGCACAGCAAACAGTCTCACCATGTTTCTTACTCGGATTTGGATAAGCTTTAACTGTAATTAGAACAGTTTTTGTCTTAAGTTTCAAGGTTGCCCCCTTTGTAGCTAATCAGATGTTCTTTATTTGCAGACCCGTTCCATCCAGTTCTTTGATTTTTCTGGCAACGATTTTGCGATGGCATGTTGCAGCAAGATGCTCAAAACACATGAGGCAACAAGTATTTTCCCTAACGTAACGGTAGGCATTTTCGATAGTTTCTATTTTACTAGTAAGGTATTCGTCCACCCTTTTGAAAAAAACTGAGTAATCATGGTTCACCTTAAGTTTTTCCCTGATAGGTTTTGGGCTTCCAAGTTCTCTAAAATGAACATAATAAATATTTTCTCGGTTAAGCCGTTCAGAAAGCGCGGTTTTGGAAAAACCCCGCTTTCTTGAAAGCGGGGTTTCCCTTACATCAAGAAGGCAGTTAATAGCATTGTCTTTTAGGTGCGTTATGAAGTTGTCAATATCAGTCCCCTCATATCCAACAGTGAATAATTCCCTTGACATAAAGTTAATCCCTAAACAAAAGAAGAAAAAACAGACCTCTGCTTGACATTTTCGGCAAATTTGTGGGAAAAGCTATAAATTTTTTTTGCAATGAGAACCTTATATAACCATTCCCATTCTTTCCTTCCAAACCTTTTCTGTTACTAGTCACGGGCTGGATTTGATATTGCTCTGGTTTCTTAAGACCTTTTTTTCAAACAAAAGAGTTTATTTTCTCCTTACAGATTCTTTCCGTCACCTCATGCAGTCTTTTGACGCGAGGGGCTAATTGTTCCAACTGTTCTTTTGTTATCTTGTATTCTCTGTCGTATCTTGCGCCGATATAGGCATAGTCCAACAGTTCAAACAGTTCCTTTTGTTCTTCAGTTTCTCGTGGAATAATGCCTTTTAATTCCGGGCCATTATAGCCAAAACCGACAATCCCACAATAGTTTATTATATGGCAAATCCGGTATCAATCCAGTATCCGCGCGTTGAGAATTTTTGAGAAGTCGTCGGTTTCGAGAAAGGCAGCAGGGCCTTTGGGGTTGTGCTTGGTGAGCATTTTAACCGCGGCGGCAAACTTTTTCTCCAAAGGGGCTACGAAGTCATTGGCGATTTGCGATTGATTATTTACGATCGAGAGGCGGTAGGCGTGCAGTGTTAGGCGGTCGATAAGCGGTTTTTCGGTCTTGTTTTTTGCAAGGGTGTAGTCAGGTTTGAAATCAGAAAGGAATACGCCGGCACTGCCGCCGTACAAGGGGTCAACGGCCAAAGGCAGGCCGATGCTGTTTAAGTGTACGCGAATCTGATGTGTTCTGTCCGTGACCGGATTAACGGCCAACAAGGCTAAGGCGCCGAAGTCGGCAAGCAGTCGCCAGTGTGTAACGGCGGGCTTGCCTTTTTCGGATACGACCATAATTGCGGGATTTTTCCGGTTCGGCGCAAGGGGGGCGTTTATCGTGCCGCAGGTGTCGGCGGACACGGAAGAAACAATTGCCAGATAGGTTTTTTTAACAAGTTTTTTTTCAAAGTAACCGCAAAACAGGCTCTGAGCATCACGGTTTTTGGCTAAGAGCATTACGCCGGACGTATCCTTGTCGAGTCTGTGAACCAATCGCAGGGCGGCGGCAGTTTCAGCAGACAATTGCCCGGCAAGTACGTCAATAAGCCGCAGTGCGCCGCTGCGGTCGCTGGTAACGGAAACACCGGCAGGCTTGTTGAGCACGACGATGTCGCTGTCTTCATATATTATTTGAATCCGTGGCTTTGCCATCGAGCATACAAAGTCCGTAAACGGGCCGTCCTGCATTTCTTGACGACAGAAGGCCGATAACGTATATTGTACGGGTTTTTTGGCAGATGTGCAGCCAATAGTTTTAGTTGGAGTAAAAGTTTATGGCGAAAAAGAAACTGTGTCACAGGTGCAACGGTCTTTGCTGCCGGTATTTTGCGCTGCCGATAGACACACCCGAAGACAAGGGAGATTACGACGATATACGATGGTATCTTTGTCACAAGGCAATAACGGTGTTCGTGGAAGAGGGCGACTGGTATATCAATATAAAGAACAGGTGCAGGTATCTTTCGGCAAACGGCCGCAAATGCAAAATCTATAATAAAAGGCCGCGGATATGCAGGGGCTATACCACGCGTGACTGCGACCGAACCAAAGGCGATTACGAGTACGAACTGCACTTTACCAATGACAGGCAGATGGCGGAGTATATGAGGGTAAAATTTGAAAATAACAAAAAGAAAAAGGTTAAAAGTAAAACCAAGAAAGGCCGGAAAGCAAACAAGAAGGTGAAGAAATGAAGGTACCAGCGGTAAAAGGGACAAGGGATTTTTACCCGGAAGCGATGGCTGTCAGAAACCGGATAATCGACGGATGGAAACAGGTTTCCATTCGCAACGGTTTCGAGGAATATGACGGGCCGATATTCGAGCGCCTGGATATGTTCACGAAAAAAAGTGGCCAGGAGATAGTCGAACAGCTTTTTTCGTTTAGCGACAGGGGCAACAGGGAGCTTGCAATCCGGCCTGAGATAACGCCGACACTGGCGCGGATGGTCAATCAGCAGATAAGGTCGCTGCCGCTTCCGATAAAGTGGTTTTCGGTACCGCGGCTGTGCAGGGCGGAACGGCCGCAGAAGGGCAGACTGCGCGAATTTTTCCAGTGGAACATCGACATAATCGGCATCGATGATGTGCTTGCCGACGCGGAGGTGATTTTCACAACGCTGGATTATCTTCAGGAGGCTGGTTTGACAGGCAAAGATATTAAAGTCAGGATATCCAGCAGGAAATTACTGGCAGCATTTCTTAAGAGCCTCGATATCGCCCAGGAAAAATTCGAATCGATTTATGCGGTGCTCGATAAAAAAGCCAGGGTCCCGGATGATGCATTCGAGCAGATGCTCCGCGAGCAAATCGGGGACAAAGACAAGATGACGAAGGTACTGGATTTTATGTCTGTCGCATCGATACCGGAATTGGAAAGTTTCATCAAGCTGCCCGATGATGAGTTCGTTGCATATACTGAGATGCAAAACGTATTTAATTACCTGTCATTTATGGGTGTCGATGATTTCTGTGAGTATGACCCGAGCATAGTGCGGGGGCTGGCCTATTATACCGGGGTGGTATTCGAGGTTCACGCGGTCGGCTCGCAGCTTCGGGCGATATGCGGCGGAGGCAGGTACGACAACCTGCTGCGTGATTTTGGCGGGCCGCTAATAGGGGCGACGGGGATGGGAATGGGCGACTGTGTTCTTGAGATTCTGCTAAGGGAGAAGGGGTTGCTTGACAAAAAAGATGTTGCGCGGAACGAACTTGAGTATTTTGTGGCCTGGGCGGATAAGACTTTTGCAAGTGCCGTGTACCGGATAGCTGCAGAACTTCGCAGAAAAGGTTTTTCAGCAAATTTCAGCTATAAACCTTTAGATGGTCTTTCGAAACAGCTAAAA
>DATKWV010000153.1:0-2430 GCA_035529405.1 Sedimentisphaerales bacterium
GCTTCGCGGTACAGCCCCAGGACCTCGTCCCTGCTCATATCGACCTTGCTTTTGTCCCTCCAGAAGCGGTACATTCCCACCGAATCCATCTGGCCGGTTTCCTGTCTATAGGCGTTCTCAAGTTCCGAAGCTGCAGGGTCAAGGGCAATGGCCACATCAACACCCGGCACATACTCACAATCGAGAATGGCCTGTTTCATCAACCTCCACATCCTCTGCTCGGGCACGCGGTCTGTGGGTTCCTTGTCTATATAAGGCGCAATACCACCTTCGAGACCGATACCCATAACCTTGGCGCCGGGTGCCGATTCGATAATCTCTTTCAGCCGGTACTGCAGCTTTACCGTCATTTCCTGCGCATCCTCGTAGGTCTTCGGCGAAAGCGGCATAAACATACTTTCCTGCATACTGATATTGCTCTCAGGATATTCCTTTTCGGTATGGCGTCCGCCCATAGCGCAGTTTCTGAACTGCCACGGGGCCTGAACCTTAGTGCCGTTTGCGAGAGTGACGGTTTGTATCCTTGTTTCGAGCATCTGCTTTTTGACCTGAGCGGCCCTGGCAAACCAGCTTTCTCCGGAGGCAGCCTGTGCGGCCCTTTGGGCCTGTTCGGCTGCGGTTTTTTCTCGCATCCTGAATTCTTTCAGCTTGCCCCTATCGGCCAGAAAACGGTCCAGCAGCGCCACCAGTCCCGGTGCCAAAAAGAACCTACCCACATAGATGGCAGCTTCGGCACGCAACGTCAGCCCCAACAGCAGACAAATACCTGCTATGGGCAAAAGCACCGTCGCCAGACGGATACTGTAAACAGGTCCGCTGGCAGCCACCGCAAGGTTATAGGGGGCGTCGGGTGCGTAGTTTCCCTGGTCTTTTTTGACGCCGCCGAAGCCGCCCCAGGGTATGGTTATAAACATCTTTGCATACCAGAGCGCATGGCCGGCCAAGTCTTTTGTTTTCATTTTGTCCGCCGAGTCCTGCGAATCCTTGTTCAGCGCCGCCAGTTCCGCCGCCGTTAGAAAATGCCCCATTTCATGTATGGCGATTGCTATATGCCACGAAAGATAAACTATCACCGCAGAGATAATCGTTTCCCAGCTTAGGAACATAAATTTGAGCGTTTCGAGCTTTCCTTCGACTGTTTCGGGCAGATTCAGCACCGAGGAAATAAAGGCTGCGTGAAAAGAAACCAGCTTGTGGTTTGCAATCACCCATCCCCTTTCCAGATAACTGCCTGGGCGGCCTTGTAGCCGCAGGTGCACCGGGAAGCTGATGATTCGCTTCCAGGCGTTGACTGCCATATTTTTACCGGTAGTTGACTTGACTGCTGAGATTTTACCCATTCTCAATTTCTCCTTCTTATTGACTTTTTTTCATAAAACCTCCCTTTCAATAACATATTACCGGGAGGGATTGAGGAAAAAACCACTGCAAAGGCCGCAAAGAGCACATCGGAAAACAACCCGATGAATGTCCTTACATTGATTTTTGTCCTTGTATATACGCCGATTCCCTTAGAAATCGCCGAAAGTCTGCCATATAGGGGCTGTTCTGTCAATAAGAAATTCCCCGCATACGGGGTACCGAACGATCTCGATAAAATTTGCGCTAAGGGTTTGTACGGATTGCAGGGATCGGTTATTATACCCGTGCAAATAAGGTCAGGGCTGTAGTTTAGTAACAGCTTTATACGTTTTAAGGATAACGGATATTTGGCTGGAGGCAGATTTTATGAAAAAAAATGAATGCGAAAATCTTGAGGACGAAATAAGTGACCTGAAACTCGAGCTGGAACACTTTCAGCAGGAAAAGGAGCGCGTCAGGGCCATAGTCGGCAAAATCGGCGGCCTGCCGAAGTTTCGTACAAAGCTATTCAACGGCATATTCATCGGTATAATTATTATTTCTGCCTCCGGTTCGATAATCGGCGGTGACAGATTGAGGCTTTTGATGATTGAGATGGCCACAGTGGCGCTGTCTTTGAAAATCATATACCTGATACACTGCCAGATGCGCATTAATCACTTCAAGTTCTGGATACTTTCATCAATAGAATGGCGAATTAACGAGATAATAAAAGACGTCAGGAAATTAAAAAAAGAAGAACAACCCCCTGCATAAGAAGATTCTCAGCCGGCAGGCGGCAGTTGATTTGACGCCGGCGATTAAGTGCCGTTACTGAACAGGGATTTCCTCGCCGGCAACTCTTCTGGGCCATTCGATATCAAGCACGCCCGGCCTTACAAGCCGCACCTTTATTTCTTCCTTTTTGGTGTCAGGGTCTATTTTCATATGCAGAATGTGACTGGTTTCGGTCCTGCCGTACCTGACGTACCGTCGCGGCGGGAAGCAGCCGAACCCGAAAGGCCCCAGATGCACCCCGAATCCTGCCCAATCATTTTCAAATTCTTCGGTCATATCAGCCCCCATTTC
>DATKWV010000154.1:0-3348 GCA_035529405.1 Sedimentisphaerales bacterium
CTCCCATACCCACCGGTAATCGGTTTCGCCGGTGTTGTTCACAAAACTCACACGCTCGCGCGCAACAAGAATATCTCCCGCATTAAGTACAAAAGGCTCCTCGACATCCAGCTCGAAATAAACATCGAAGAAGCTCTCAGCAGGAAATTCGACCGGATTTGCAGGACTGACGGGAATACCGTTTTGCAATACATGCAGCCACGGCAGGTTCTCCTGCATGCCGCCTGCTCGCAGTTCCTCAAACGGTTTCTCACCCAGCATCCGCGTTACTTCTATTGGACTAAGGCCGACAAGCTCCAGTTCAATGATTTCAGTATTGATTTCCCCCGGTTCGGGGTCGCCGTCACCGTCACCGTTTTGCAGGCGCAGCTTCTGAGCCGACGCGCCGGGCAGGCCCGGAATGTTATCCTCTACCCTGAAGCCGGGAATCGGTACGTAACCTGCATTGAGGGTGCCGGCTGCAGCGCGTAATCCATTTGAAGTCCACCAGCCGACTACGTCGATTATCACATTGTGACAGGTGGCATCGAATTCAAGACCAAGGTGTAATATGGTGCAGTATGGTATCGGGGTGTTTGTCCACCAGTCGGCCTTGATTATATACCAGTTCTCACCAGGGTCGGTGGTGTCGGGTGTAATGATGATACTGAAGTTGGGGAAAATATCGTCCACGTGGTTGATTAATGTTGGCGGGCTTGACCAGTTACCGCCGCCGGGCATACCAACGGGCAGGCCGGACTCAATACGGCCTTCGATATGGAAATCGTTTATATCCGTCCTTTGGATATCCTGGTGAACCTCGACGTTGATGCCTGCGACAATGGGTCCGCCTGCGGCGTTCGGCTGAACGCTCAGGTTTTGCCAATAGTTCCACGGCTTGGGGTTAACCGTACCCGGCGGTGGAACCGGTGTGGCGCCGCCGACCCAGCTGGCGTTCTCGTCAACAATGAATACCTGCACCTTGGTTATGTCGAACATAGGATTGTTCATATAGCCGGTTGCCATCGGTATCGCTGCCCCGACTCCTGTCAAGGCTGTGTTGATAGTAATGGTTGTGGGCACATTCCAGGGTATTGGCGATGCAGCAGTGCCGCAACTCCAGTGCCACGACCTTACGTTGCCGTTGACGTCCTGCATACCGAACGAAACCGTATTTATCTGGTTGCCGTTCAAATCAAACTGCGGCGCCACGACTGTTATGGTTATGGTGCAGTTGGACAAATCCGGGTCCAGACCGTAGTCCAGCATCCACGCGCTGGCATATTCTCCCTCCGGCATGGTCGAATCGCCCCAGGCCATCACAAGCCCGGCGTCCTCGGGATAATTGTAGCCGCCCGCGCCGCCCCCGCCTTCATAAACATACAGCTGCGGCGTAACAAACTCCGTATATGGCGGCAGGTCATACGGCTCGCCTTCTTTCAGGTACTGTTCCCACTGGCCCATATACGAATCCCACTGCACTGGTGACATCGGCTCGAGGGTCCGCATGCCCTTCTGGGTCGAATAAAGACCGTATGACCAGTCCTCCTCGGTTTCCATGCTGAAATAGGGTGTACCCAGGGCTGTAACAACAAACAAAACACCGCTCAAAAGCACAAACAACATCTTGCCGAATCCGAAATTGCCTCGATTTTTCATTTTTCCTCTCCTTAAAAAAATTTCAAAAATGGTTTATCGTTTATATAAAACTGCCTGCACCTGAAAACGGTCAACCTTTACCGCTTCACGGCACAGGGACAATCCGCACATAGTATATCCGCTGATAATTTTAAGAACAGGTTACACGCCTCTTTCCTCCGGCAGGCATCAGAAAAGCACCAAATATTTTATACTATAACAGGTGCCAATTCAAGCAAAAACTTCCTCAAAACCCTGTTTTTTGGCATTAAAGCCTGTCGGATTTTACCGGCGCATAGGCCATGAACGGCTATATAAGCTGCTCGAATACTCGGTAGCGAAGAACCTAATAGTCGAATGCCAAAACGGCAACGTCTGAATTTACCGGCCAACGTCAGGTTTTCTTACGGTAAGCCATCTGTGGCTGTACTTATCCGGCATTGGATTTGCAGTTGCATAAAAACCCCTCGAAAGTCCGCATCATGTACCGTTACCACTGCGTTGCTCCGGATATATTAACTTGATATTGTTTTCCATAGCCGCATCAAGCCACGCCTTTGAAGGCCGGGAATTGGTTACAATGTAATCCAACTGGTCGATGTCGGCGATTTTATACAGCGCAGGATTGTCGAACTTCGTATCGTCGCCGACGAATATCACCTCGCTGGCCTGCCTGACCACCAGCTTGGCAAAGCCGACTGTTACAACGTCGGCGCCGCTTATCCCTGCGTCTATGGCAATATCATCGGCACCGGTGAAGGCCTTAAAGCCGCTCAACTGCGATATTGCGCTTTCTGCGCCGACGCCGACCATATCCATCCTCTGGGGCCGATACTGCCCGCCTATAATGATTATTTTATGTGCGGCCGATTCCCCAAGACGTTTCATCAGGTAAAGTGAATTGACGATAACGGTCAGGTCCTTTTTATCCGCCAGGTAAGGTATGATTTCATAACAGGTCGAACCGGCCTCGAGGTAGATTATGTCGCCGTCGCTGATAAGCTCGCTTGCCAGACGCCCTATGATTCTTTTGGCACCTGCCCGCCGGGTTTGCCTGTATCGTACCGAATCAGCCAGTTCCACAGCAGCAGGCACCGCCCCGCCGTAGCTTTTCTTCAGCACCCCGTTGTCCTGCAGCAACCTCAGGTCGCGCCTGACGGTGACTTCGGTTACGCCCAGCTCTTTGGCGGCATCTTTTACGTATATTCGCCCCCTGCTGCTGAGCTGCTGCAGTATGTGTTTATGCCTTATTTCCGCGCCAACACCCATATCCAGCCTCAATTGCACCTTAAATTGCGCACGTTTGGATTATAATGCCGCATAAGTTTGGGGTCAAAGCGAAAATGTTTGTTTTTGTTCACTTTTGTTTCTTTTGCGCATAAATGAAGCAGTGCACACCGCTTTTTTGATTGTTTTTGACGCTTGTTTCTGCTATATATGCGACTTTGCGAAAAATACTCATTGGCGTTTCCTTCTACAGGCGAAAGGATTTAAGAAATGAATTTTTGTATTATTGATGATACCCGGCAAAAACCGCTGCCCCCGCTAAAAGGCCTTATCGACGAAGGCAGCATCGCTGCGGACGTACCTGCCGACTGGCTGCGGACCATTTACGAAATACGGTTCTTCGAGGAGAAGGTCTTTGACCTTCTGGGGCAGAATATCATAAAAGGAGCGTCCCATCTTTATGCCGGCGAAGAAGCCGTTGCCGTCGGCGCCATCGCCGCTATC
>DATKWV010000155.1:0-3287 GCA_035529405.1 Sedimentisphaerales bacterium
GTTTTGGAAGCTTACTACCCCGGCCAGGAAGGCGCACACGCAATTGCCAGGGTGATTTTTGGCGATGTCAATCCATCCGGCAAACTTCCGGAAACATTCCCGAAGCGTCTGGAAGACAACCCCTCGTATGGTTTCTTCCCGGGTCAGAAGCGGTCCGTATCGTATGGGGAAGGCATCTATGTGGGCTACCGCCACTACGACACAAGGGGTATTGAGCCGCTGTTTCCTTTCGGACATGGATTGTCATATACGCAGTTTGAATACAGTAACCTGCGGGTCCAGCAGAACAAGGACGCTGACGTCCGTGTTACACTTGATGTCAAAAACGCCGGCAAAGTCGCCGGTGCCGAGACGGTTCAGCTCTATGTTAAGGATATTGAGACATCGGTGGACCGTCCTGCCAAGGAGCTTAAGGGCTTCGTCAAGCTCGAACTGCAGCCGGGTCAGACAAAGCAGGCAGAACTTCTCTTAAACAGGGACGCATTTGCCTTTTTCAGCCCCACGCGGAAAATGTGGGTGGTAGAGCCGGGCCAGTTCGAGTTGCTTATTGCCGCTTCTTCCAGAGACATCCGCCTGACCAAAAAAATCGTGGTCGAATAAGTCCAGGTCACATTCCTTTGGCTCCACGGTTGACACACAAGAATCCTGCGTGGCTGAATTAGTTGTTATTGAATTTTCAGATGGATTTGATATTCTATTAGAAAAGAGGTTCAGGAATCTGAATGAAAATCGTAAAAACAATAGAATCGGTCAGGACCGTCGTAGAAGCCGCCCGCAGAAGCGGCAAGACAATCGGTTTTGTCCCGACAATGGGCGCGCTGCATATCGGCCATATTTCTCTGATTCAAGCCGCAGCCAAAGAATGTGATTTTGTCGTGGTCAGTATTTTTGTCAATCCAACCCAGTTCGGCGCCGGCGAGGATTTGGAAAAGTACCCACGCACGTTGCAGCAGGACCTTAAACTCTGTGACAAGGCCGGCGTCGATGTAGTTTTTACACCGGAAAACGAAACCATGTACCCTGGCCAAAACCTTACCTGGGTAAACGTGGAGAAACTCACCGACGGGCTTTGCGGCCAGTTCCGCCCGGGGCACTTTCGTGCGGTGGCAACTATTTGCAACAAACTTTTTAATATTGTTCAGCCGGACGTTGCCTACTTCGGCCAGAAGGACGCCCAGCAGGCCGCGGTAATTAAGCAAATTGTCGCTGATTTGAATATGCCTTTACAGGTCGTTGTCTGTCCCACTGTGCGTGAAGAAAACGGCCTGGCCGTCAGCAGCAGAAACCGGTATCTCACCGACCAGCAGAAAAAAGACGCCGCCTCCATTTACCAGGCCCTTGTAAAAGCGCAGCAACTCGTTGATGCCGGTGTGCTCGAAAGCGCCCATATCATTGCCGCCATGCGCACCATACTGCAGCAGGGGTCATCGATACAGGTAGAGTACATAAGTGTCGTCGATGCTCAGACACTGCAGCCCATAGATACCATTGTCTCGCAAGCCCTTATCGCCATCGCCGTAAGAATAGGCCCCGCGCGACTGATTGACAATATTATTGTGCAGCCGGCCAAAAATTCCGTATAATGGCGCCCCTGTGGTAAAAGTTATTGTACTTGTTTGATGTTGAACCATGCTTGTAAAATTATTAAAAAGTAAGCTGCATCGCGCCACGGTAACCGACGCAATACCGGATTACCCCGGCAGTATCAGGATAGATTCCGAGTTGACCGAGGCCGTAGGCATTTTGCCGTATGAGTCCGTACTGATTGCCGACCTTGACAACGGCTGCCGGCTGGAAACATACGTGGTTCCCGACGACCCCGGCAGCGGCAAAATCGTTATTCTCGGCGCCGCTGCAAGGCTCGTTAAGCCCGGGCATAAGGTCATAATTTTAAGTTTCGGATTGTTTACCGAGCGGGAAGCTGAAACCTTTAAGCCTAAAATCGCTGTTCTCGACGAAAACAATAGAATTACAAAAACCTCACAGCTGAATACCAATGACTATACGCTATACCCTATACCCTTATAATGTATCCTGAATTTTTTGAAATACCGGTTATTCACCTGACCATCAAGAGCTTTGGCCTGATGATGGTTATAGGTTTTTTGTCGGCCGTTTGGCTGATAAGATACCTCAGCCGTAATATCACCCCCGACCCGAAACTGATAACAAATGCCGCGCTGTACTCATTGATAGCCGGCGTATTGGGCGCCCGCCTGTTTTACGTGGTTCACTATTTCCAGCAGTTTCGCTCAGATTTACTCAGCATCTTTGCGATATGGCAGGGCGGCCTGGAGCTTTTAGGAGGCGTGGTCCTGGCCATTACAGTCATTGTCATTTACCTGTGGTACCACAAGCTGCCGGTGCGGCGTTATCTCGATATACTTGCCATAGGCCTGATGCTGGCACTGGTATTCGGCAGAATCGGCTGTTTTCTCAACGGTTGTTGTTTTGGCAGGCCCACCGACCTGCCCTGGGCGGTTACTTTTCCATATAACTCCTTTGCCTTCAAAAGCCAGATAAATCCGGATTATCAGAGAAATCGTCCGCAGCCGCTGATGGAGTTGCCTGATGATTTCTTTGGTTATGTAAAAAAGGGCGACCTGTGGTACTCCCAGCTGAAACCCTACGACCAGCTCACTGACAAGCAGAAGGAAATGGTTGACAAAGGCCCATACCGCTGCCCGGGCGTGCACCCCACACAGTTATATTCATCGTTGGCCGCTGTAGTAGTGTGCCTGATACTTTACCTGTTCTGGCGGGGCGACATTAATCGCCTCATACCCCTGGCAAAACGCCGCGAATTAGCCAAACCGGGCTGTACTTTTGCCCTGATGTTCGTACTTTACGGCTTCGTCAGGTTCTTTATGGAATTTCTCCGCGATGACAACCCGCTCAGCCGGCTTACCGGCCTGACCATCTCGCAGCACCTTTCTATTGCCCTGGTAGCTCTGGGAGTGGCATTAATGATTCTTTTTACAAAAATGAAGCCTGACCGGATAAAAACTCAGCAGTCATTTGCCGACCTGATATAGTATTATTAAAACCCGTTTTTTTGAACATCTGCTCAGATTTGCGATAGATAACAGTGTACAATGCTGCACTCGGGCAAAAACTGACGTGAGAGTATTATATGGGCCTGTATGACAGAGATTATACGCAGGCGGACTTTCGTTCGCGCTACGATGGCGCCCCGCAGATGCGCCTGGCCTTCCCACAGCTTACGCCTGTGGTCAAGTGGCTTTTGATTATCAATGTCGTTGTGTACCTTATGCAGGTTCTCGGCG
>DATKWV010000156.1:0-25159 GCA_035529405.1 Sedimentisphaerales bacterium
GGGCTTGCCTTGCTTGCACCGGGCAGTTTTATCGAGACTCAAAATGCGCAGGATTCAAAGCTCAAACTGGACGGCTATCCATCAGGCACCGCACAGGAGATACAGACGCTTAGTTGTATTGGCGGGGTCGCAACCGGTGGGACGTTTACGCTGACTTATAAGGGCGAGACTACCGACCCGATTGATTTCGATGCCACAATTGGCGAGATTCAGGCTGCGCTTGTAGCGTTATCTACGGTTGAGGATGGAGATATAACGGTAGAGGATTTCAGTCTGGACGAGGCGGGAGATACTACATTTAAATTCAAGGCCGAGTTGGGTGACGTGAGCATGATTACGATAGATACCACATTGCTGCAGGGCCCGACCGGTGTTTCGATTGTAGAAAGCACAAAGGGCAGCGACGGCTGGCTGCACGGAAACGGCAACACCGTCAGCAACATCCTGACGGGAGTGACGCTTCGGCTGGTGGACGTTTGTGAATATGACGATGTGGCCGAGGAATACGAGGCTGTGAAAGTAACAATCAGCAGAAATACCAGCACCGTCAAAAGCCAGGTGGAAGGTGTGGTCAGCGCTTATAATGATTTGGTGGATTTTCTGGCTGAATATACCGAGTACGACGCGGAAAAGAAAAAGATGGGCATATTGAGCAACAACCTTGCGGTCAGGCTGATTAAGAGTCAGATGAACCTGCCTTTTATAGGGATAGTACAGGGTTTTGCCGCCCCGGATAAATTTCTTGAGGCCCGGGACATAGGTTTAACTGTTACTGGTGAGGGCAAACTCGAGCTCGACACAGATACATTTGAGGATGCTATAAACCAGGAAAAAGGGTTTGAAAGCGTTATCGATTTGCTTGGTGCCGCAGCAAAGGGCGGCAGCGACAGTACGATAATACAGTTTTATTCCGCCAGCGACAAATATACAACCGCCGGCACTTATGATGTGAAAGTTACAGTCACGGGCGGCGTCATTGCCAGTGCGCAAATAAAACTTACAACCGAAAGTGAATATCGCGACGCGGACATAAAGAAGACAAATCTTTTCATGGGCGACAGCGAGTTCGACGAATACGGCGAACCTTTGCACCCGGAAAACGGTCTTCAGATTACGGTCGAGTTAGGTACCGACGGCGACTTTACTGCCAAAGTCAGGGTCAAACAGGGCTGCGTAGGGGCGCTTGAGGACCTTCTTGTTGAAACGGTCGAGACGGGCGGCCGGCTGACCATCGCAGAAGATGTAATAGGCGACCAGATAGAGGCAATGGAAAAAAGAATCGCAAACGAACAAGCCCGCCTTGAAGACGCCCAGCAGAGACTTGTTGAGAAGTTCGCACGGCTGGAACGGACATTGGCCTCACTACAGGAACAGCTTAGCGCGGTTGGAATACTGTATTCGATGATTTTCGGCGGCTAACGACTGTCTAACGCCGGTCGGGCAGGAACATTGAATTAAAATATTATCACACCGCTACTTTCAAGCAGTTTGTAGATGCCGCTGATAGAATGGTTCTCGGAAGCGCCGCCTGAGCCGAAGAACATGGCTGCATCGAGAAAGCCGGCGGCCTTTTCCCAGCAGCTGAAAGCTCTGGCGCCAACAACAGGGGCATAGATAATTACATAGTCGCAGCAGCTGTTATAATCAAAGACCAGTTTCCCAAGATTTTCCACATCAAGCGC
This sequence comes from Sedimentisphaerales bacterium, assembly GCA_035529405.1. Lineage (GTDB taxonomy): Bacteria > Planctomycetota > Phycisphaerae > Sedimentisphaerales > Anaerobacaceae > DATKWV01. The sequence goes on from DATKWV010000156.1 coordinate 1,683, forward strand.
AGCCGAATCGGTAACCGGACACAGCCGAATGTTTTTGATGCATGTTTGAATGGGCTGGTTCTGGTTTAAGTTTTCGGTGTTGAGGTCGAAGGCCTTTGCCACGGCGGCCCTTTCAAAATCAAGGTCGAGCAGCAGGCACTTTTTGTCGTTTTTGGCCAGGCTCATCGCGACGTTTACGGGGATGGTCACCGGCAGTTGCTGAACGTTTTCGGCTGCCATGATTATTGTCCTGGTTTGGGGGCCGGATTTGGTCAGGATTAGGTTGGCGAGCCGGTCGTAGTATTTACCGTCTTTGATTTTTTTCGCCGACCACAAGCGGACCTTTGGGGCCGGTGTCGGTTCGCGCGGGGCGGCTGGCTTGACAGTGACTTCGCTGGCGACCACACGTATTCTTTTGGTGCCGACAGGTTCGTTGAGTGCGCAAAAAGCGGTTTTTTGAACCAGGTAACCGCTGGTGACTGCAACAATCACCGCGGATATATGCGTAAACAATCCTGCACCGACGGCTCCGGTTGCGTAGGCGTTTACGGAGATTTGGGCGACTGTCGGGGGGCTGGCAACGGCAATCAGTATTGCCAGGATATTGACCGCGACCAGTATCAGGCCGACCAAAGCATCGGCAAATATCAATCGCCCTGCGGCGTTCATGGCCAAGAAGAAGCCTGCGTAGGGACTGATGTGACCTGAAGAATTGAAGGTGCGGTTGATGGTTTTGACGACTTTGCAGATAAAGCGGAAAAAGACCCCGGCCAAAACAACATATAGTACCAGGGCCGGAATGCGATTTTCTCCGACAACAAGACCGCCGATGAAATTAACGATATCGCCTGCATAACCCTGTGCGATAATAAGCTTGCAGCAGGCAACGCCAAGGGACATTCGCAATGCGGTGGCCAGCAGCAGCAAGGCTGGAAAGCCCGCCAATTCCCCGGGGCCGCGTGCTGAGATGCTTATCATAACCACCGCTGCGGTTAAGAATATACTGAAGATAAAAAGCACATCGATAATGTGAGAAAACGGCGGAAACAGCAATCCCGATAGTATGGCAATTGCGCCTGCCGCGCAGAGAAAATCATTGCGCATTACAATGCCTGAGGCGTTTTTACCGCGTAACAGCCGGCTAAAACCGCTGCAGTCGGCTGCTGAGTTTGGAATTGCCTGGCAGTGTACTGTCATAATCAGTTCTCAATGCAAAAATTATTCTTCAGCCTGACATCGGTCATTTTCTATGCCGCAATCTGTAAATCAAGGCCAATACCTCTGCGATAGCCACGTACAATTCCTGCGGTATGGGGCTGTCGAGTTTAACGGTGGAATAAATTGTCCTGGCAAGCTCCGGTCTTCTGATAACAGGTATGCCGTAAGCTGTTGCGATTTGTCTGATTTTTTCCGCCAGTTCGTCGGCGCCCTTTGCCACCAGTATGGGAGCTTCCATAGTCTGCGCGTCGTATCGCAGCGCCACGGCCACGTGTGTGGGGTTCACCAGCACCACGTTGGCCTTGGGCACTTCCTGCAGCATACGCTTGCGGGCCATGGTCACCTGGATTCTTCGAATCCGCGCCTTTATTTCCGGCGCACCCTCGGTATCCTTATGCTCCTGCTTTAATTCGTGCTTTGTCATTTTAAGGTCCTGGAGGTGCTTGTGCTTTTGATAAAACACGTCAGCGGCGGCAATGACTACAAGCGCCAGACAAATACGTATCATCACGCCCATTATTATTTTTGCGATTGCAGCTATTATCTGTGCCGACCATGCCCATCTCAGCAGCGCCAGTGTTTCGAGTTTGCTTTTCAGATACAACCATACTATCAGTGCAATAAACAGCAGCTTTGCGACGGATATAATCAGTCGCACGACTGAGCGGGCGCTGAACAGCTTTTTGAAGTTCTTGACCGGGTCCAGCGCATCGAGCCGCAGCTTGATGGCCGCCGGGGCAAAATTCAGCCCGCTTACGGCAATGCACCCCAGCACAGAACCGACACAAAGCGCAAGATAAATGGGGGCAGTGGCTGCTATCGAACCGACTACTTCGGTGTTAACGAAACCGATAAACACTTTTGTATTCGCAAAGATGCTTGAATTAGCCGACAGGCCCTGCTTTATCTGCGCAACGAACCAGTGCGTAAGCCCCGGGCCGGTAATGGCCATGACCATTACCATTGCGATTATCGACGCGGCGGCGGGCAATTCCTGGCTTACCGCCACCCGGCCCTTTTCTTTGGCTTTTCGCAGCCTTCTTCTTGTCGGCTGTTCGGTCCTTTCGCCGGCTGGTCTGTCAGGCATGAGGGTTAAACTATCCTAAATAGAAAAAACATTTTCGCTTCAACGCAGCGGCAGTATTTCAGCGGTGAAGTCGGCAAATTCTGCCGTGAAGGTACTGATAAAAGGTAACATGACTATTACCATCAACAGGCCCACACCCACCCTCAAAGGCAGGCTGATAAACAGTATATTCATTTCCGGAACTATACGGGCCAGGATTGCCAGAATCACCGACATCAGTAATAGTGCCGCAAGCACAGGTGCTCCCAGTCTCAGGCCCGCAACGAACATGGCCGAACCGGCTTTTGTTATGCCGGCGGCCAGCATGGGTATTGTAGGTATACTGCCGATCGGAAAAGCGTCGTAACTTCTGGATATTATCAGAAGAAAGAAATGGTGGCCGTTTGCGGCGAGAAAAATTATTATGAAAATCATTTCGAACAGGCTTCCCAGCAGATTTGACGATTCCGCTGTCAGCGGGTCTATGACTTCGGCGATACTGAGGCCCATTTCTCTTTCGATGATTTGTCCGGCGACCTTGACGGCTGAGAACATAATGGTAAGCACCAGCCCCAGGCACAGCCCGTAAACCGCTTCGTTCGACATTAGAATAACAACCTTCACGGCCGACAGCGGTTCGGGATGAGCCGGTACAGTGGTCATCGCTGAAAAGAATACCGACAGCACTACCGTAACAGCGACCTTGATGCGGACGGGAACGGCTGTCCAGCCGAATACCGGAAGCAGCAGAAAGAACGTCGAAACCCTTGTCAGAACCAGTATAAAGGTGAAGATTTTTTCGTCCATGCGGCCTTTGTTTCGTTTCAGCGGACTACTGATGCAGTGCCGGCTGTGTTCAATCAGTGTCCAAGATTCTGTATGTGAATAAATATCTCATTCGTAAAGCGCAGGGTAATATCCAGCATCCAGTTGCCGAAAAGAAGGGTTACAAGGCCCATAGCAATCAATTTCGGAACGATAGTCAGGGTCATGTCGCGTATGGATGTCACAGCCTGAAACAAGGTCAATACCACGCCTGTTACCAGGCACGTTACAAGAAGAGGTGCCGATACCAGTAAGGCTGTCTCTAAGGCTGCTCGACCTACATATAAAGCGAGGTTTGTGTCCATACGATTACACCTGCTGAGCGGTTACAGCTTATTGAAAACCAAGACTGAGACTTTTTGCCAGCAGCCCCCAGCCGTCAACGAGAATGAACAACATCAGCTTGAAAGGCAGCGAAATCATCACAGGCGGCAGCATCATCATGCCGGCACTGAGTAAAATACTGGCGATAACCAGGTCTATCAGCAGAAAAGGAATAAACAAAAGACAGCCTATCTCAAAGGCCGTTCGAAATTCGCTTATAATAAAGGCCGGTGTAACTATATGCAGACCCGTATCCATCGGTTTGACGGGCGGGGGCATTTTGGCCATTTGTATGAACAGCGACAGGTCCGATTTTCTGCTGTGGCTGAGCATAAACTGTTTTATGCTGTCGGTTGCTGTGGCGCCTGCGGTCTTGAAATCGACCTGGTCGGCGAGGTAGGGCTGGATGGCCGTCTGGTTTATTTGTGAAAACGTCGGCGCCATTGTATAAAGTGTCAGAAACATCGCCAAACCCATAATGGCAATATTGGGCGGGATGGTTTGAGTACCTAACGCACGCCGGATAAAGGCCAGAACGATTACTATTCTTGTGAAGCTGGTCATTAGCGCCAGGATTGCGGGCAACAGGGCCAGCGCGCCGAATATAATCACAAGTTTTACCGGCGTTGACCACTGGTTTGCCGCAGCTTCTGACGAAGTGGCTTTATTGACCAGTGTCACCAAATCGTTGATGCTGGGTACGCCGTTGTTTGTCGCGGGAACCTCGGCCGGGCCGGCCAGGCATATTACACCCGAAGGCATGCAAATAAGCACAAGAAACAATACCTTAATGGCTTTATAAGACATTGCCGTCCTCGATAAGGTCGGTTTGGTTTTCAGGCTGATAAGACGCGTTTGTCACGTCTGCGAGCATGGTGATGTGTTCCGGGCAGCTGGCTATAAGAATACGGCGGTCGCCGACGACAACTATGTGCAGGGCCCTTCGCTGTCCGAGATTGACGGTTTCAGTAATGCGAATATCTTTGGCGGCGGCATTTGTTATCGCCGGCAGGAATTTTTTTACCGTATATACAGCCGCAACGCCCAGAATTGCCAGAAACACCACCGCCTTGGCCATTGTTATGAACAGTTCGCGGTTGGTTTTGGATTCAATCGGTTTGTAGGAAGCGGTATTTGCGTCGTTTGCGAAAAAGCCGTCGCCAACGGCTAATATCGGGTCTTGCGATTGTTCCGCCAGCGCGGTTGCGGGTACGGCTGCGCAACAGACCACACCCATTAAAAGCGCAGCAAAAACAATACTGTTTTCCGGTGCTGTCATGGTTTTTAACAACTTAAAGTACAATTTATGCACCGCAGCGATTTTCCGCTTCCGGGGTACTTTTTCCAAACCGACAACAGGATATGAGCAAACGGCGTGCCGGAAAGGCAAAATGCCCGTTTATGAGCAGTTAAAGGCTGTTTTTTTGTCCAGGTAATGGAGTAATCGCGAGGGCTGTAAAAAAAATTGACACCTGCGGCAAGCGCGTTCAGTTCGCTCTCAAAACGGCAATCAGGATATGTGCATGGGCATAAGCCGAGCCGCTTTGGCCAAGCCACGGGCCGCCGTTTGCGGCCCCCCACGAATAAATGGGACATCCTGCAGGCAATGCGCCCTTCAGCAAGTCGGCGGCGGCCTTTGCACGTTTTGCCGACAGCACAAAGCTTTCCTGGTCGGTTCCGGCGTCGGCTGCCACACCGATTACGCACAGCTTGATGTTTTTGAAATTGGGATTTTCCCCCAGGTCAGAGGCGAATTTTGTCAACTCCCTTCGTGCGGATTCATCGATAGCGGCGTCTGAAGGCGGGAAACGAATATTGGTAACGGCAAGATTTTTTTGTTTTGCGGTTATTTGCGAGGGCATGGTTTTCATGGAACGCTGCAGTTCCCTGAAATCGCGCCGGGCCTGCTCTTGCATTGCGTCGATGGTTCTGCCGTCGAAGTTTTCGTCAGCCTCGCTGACCGTATATCTGGGTTTATGATAGCTGAACTTGGCTTTCGGCTTTTTGCCCGTGAAAAAGCCCATCCCCAGTAAATTAATTGATTCAACGAACGAATCTCTGCCTCTATGAAACATTGTTTCGTCCTTGACGACGGCAAAACTCATTAACATAACAAAGAATGTCAAAAGCAGGGTCACCATATCTGAAAAGGTAACCATATAGGCCGGTGCACAGGGCCCGGAGTCATCGATTTTTTGTTTCTTACGAATCACTCGTAGATGCTCCTTTCCAGCAGAACAATCTCCAGTGTACGTGCGGATTCCTGGTCCGATTGGGCTGAGTCGGATTTTTTCGGCTCGACGGTCGAGTCGGCGGCGATACTGAACCAGTTTTTGTCCAGCGAAGTTTTTTTTGTAATATAATTTATAACGGCCCAGGCCCTCGATAAACCCAGTTCAAGGTCTTCGTCTTCGGTCTGAGGTCCGTTTTCGCTGACAACCACGCAGCCGGGGGTTTTTTCAAGAAAAGCAGCCATTTTGCTGAGGTTTCTGCGGCCTTCGAACGAGATGATTTTGCCCTTTTTGCCCCAGAAGATATTCTCGGATGCCGTTGAGAATACTTTTAGTGTACGAAAGTCTATCGACTCTGTTTCTCTTTTTGAACCGTCCTTTGTTTCGGTGGCCAGAGTGGGTTTTTCACTGCCTTTTTCGGGTTCTTTTCTGTGTACAAGCGAGGGGGTTTCCAGGAAGGCTTCTCTGTCGTCATCTTCCGTTGCTGTAATGCCCCCGAACTGGCCGCGAAAAATCGAGTTCAGCTTGCGAAAGGTCTCGTCGTCAAAAGAAGAAAAACTCAGAAACAGCACAAAGAAAGTTAACAGAAGCGTCATACAGTCGCAAAAAGTAATCATCCAGACAGGGGCGCCTGCGGGGGTTTCGGATTCCGAAGCTTGCTTTCTGCGTTTCATACGGCGTTTATTTTATTTCGAGCCTATCGTGGCCTTTACTTCTTCTCTTCTGCCCTGGGAGACAAAGGCCTGCATTTTTTCCCTCACGGCGGTGGGGTTTTCCCCTTGTGCGATGGCGCATATGCCTTCGACAATCATCTCCATAGCGGTTGCTTCGGCCTTTGAATAGATGCCGAGCTTGCCTGCCAGAGGTATAAGAACCAAATTCGCCGCCAATGCGCCGTAAAAAGTCGTCAGCAGGGCGACCGCCATACCCGCGCCAAGCTGACTCGGGTCATTGAGGTTCTGCAGCATCTGTATCAGCCCGATAAGAGTTCCTATCATGCCGAAGGCCGGCGCCGATGCGCCCATGAACTCGAGTATTTTTTTGCCGTCGCCGTGACGCTGCTGCAGTGTCTGTATTTCAAGAGACATCATGTCCCTGACTATCTCTACGTCCTGGCCGTCGACGAGCATCTGCAGGCCCTTAACGAAAAACAAATCGTCAACCTTATGGATTTCCTGCTCAAGGGCAAGCGCGCCGTCTCGTCGGTTTATGGCCGCGAAGTTGACCATCTTCTGTATCAGTTCCGAAGGCGGGGGTATTTTGGTGAATATGGTTTTTTTGACCACCGAAAATATCTTCAAAAACTGCGGCAGTGAAAAGTGAATAAGTGTCGAACACAGCATACCGCCAATGGTTATTGCAAGTGACGGGACATTGAAGAATGCCTCCCAGCCGCCGCCTGAAACGATGGCAATGATGATTACAAGGAAACCGAAAATTACGCCTGCTATCGTTGCAATATCCATAACGCTAATTCTCCTGGACAACTTTCTTTAATTGCTGACACAGAACCGCCGCCAGTTTAGGTTCGGAACCGGCAAGCTCGGCCAGCAGTTTTGCTTTGGTTCTCTCCGACATGTAGTACAGGATTTTTGCAGCCTCATCGATACCGTTGCTGGTATCGGTGTTTGTTTTGCTGATGTTGACCAGTATTTTACCGGCACTGGAGGAATCCATCTTGTCGTAGGTTGCGGCTATAGAGACAAGGTTATTTTTTTCTATCTGAGTGATATCGACCTTGGTTTTAGCCAGTTCCTGCTGCTGCTGCCTCAGCGCTGCTACGGTTGAGGCAAGCTCCAGTCTTAGGTTTTCAAGTCTGTTTATGTCTTTCTTGAGGGTTTCGTGGGCAACCTTGAGTCTTTGCTCTCGCAGCTGCAAATCCTGCAGATTGTTGTTGTAGTCCTGCATCTTCTGCTGCAAATCGTATACGAGTTCCCTGAGTTTCTTTTCGCTCGGGACTTTTGATGGAGGTGTTTGTACCGGGCCGGCGGCCTGCACCTGGGCCGGTTCGGCGAAGGTGTCAATCGGCGTACTTGCCGGCTGAGAGGCGACAGGCGGGGGACTGGGGGCCGGTTTGGTAAGCCAGCCGAAAAGAAAGGTGCCGGCGAAGCTTGTAACAGCAACTGCACCGGCGATTATTATAAATTTCTTGCTCACGGCCTTTGTCCTTATATTATTTAGCAATTACTTTTCGCGCAAAACGAATACAAGCACCTTCGTCAAGCTGTTTCTGCTCGAGTTTTTCCTCTGATTCTATGAATTCCTGTTTTTTCCGTGCTCTCAGTTTTTTTAACCCTTCATTGAAGCGCCTGATTTTCAGCACCTCTGCGATTTTTTCTTTTTGCTTTATTTGCAGCTGGTGTACCTTGTCTTTGAGTTTTTTAATCAGCCGGTTATTTACCGGCGCGCATTTCAGCAGCAATTCCTGTTCGAGCAGTTTGTTTTGCGTATTCCCGGCCGCCACATCAGCGATTGTCTCCTTGAGAGTGGTTTGCTGAAGAAAAAGCAGTGCCCTGACCTTGCTTAGTTTCTCCGTTATATCCAGCAGCTCCATTCTCTTTATCTGCTCCTGCTTGGTCTTGATGTCCAAAACGCGCTGTAATCGCCATGTAAATCGTTTCATAGTAGGGCATTGGTTCTGTCTTTAACTTTTACTTATCAATCAGCATCCGGTCCCATGATTGCGTAATCGCTGTAAGCCTTTTTACGGTTTCTTCGAAACGTGTTCTTTCCCGCACAGGCTGCACAAGGAACTGTCTTATCCTGTCTATCAAAGCCATTGCCCCGTCGATACGCCTGTTACTGCCCGGTGAGACAGCGCCGATATTTATCAGGTCCTCTGCGTCGGCATAAGTGGCGTAAATCTCCTTGAACTTCTGGATGGCATACCTGTGCTCTTTGCTGACCACTGCCGGCATGAGTCTGCTGACAGAGCCCAGTATATCCACAGCCGGGTAGTGTCCCCTGTCCGCCAGCTTTCTGGACAGCACTATATGGCCGTCAAGAAGACTCCTTGCCGTGTCCGCCACCGGGTCTGTCAGGTCGTCGTTTTCCACAAGCACCGTCAGGATACCCGTTATACTGCCGTTCTGCGAGCAGCCCAGACGCTCGATTAGTCTTGGCATCAGGCTGAAAACGCTCGGACAATAGCCCTTCGTAGCCGGCGGCTCGCCGGCGGCAAGGCCTATTTCACGCTGGGCCTGGGCGAAACGCGTAAGCGAATCCATCATAAACAACACGTTTTGGCCCTTGTCCCTGAAGTACTCGGCGATTGTCACTGCCGCAAAAGCGGCCTTTACCCTTTGAACCGGAGGCGAATCCGAAGCCGCAACCACCACCACGCTGCGCGCAAGGCCCGACGTGCCCAGGTCCTCTTCGAGAAACTCCCGCACCTCTCGGCCACGCTCGCCTATAAGTGCCACGACGTTTACCCCTGCGTCGCTTGAGTTTGCGATGTCACCTAAAAGCACGCTTTTTCCGATGCCGCTGCCCGAGAAAATGCCCATCCGCTGGCCTTTTCCGCAGGTCAGTATTCCGTCAATGCTCCTGATGCCCAGCGGCAGCGGCCGCGTGATTTTTTCTCTGGTCAAGGCCGGCGGGCTGGTTGCGTCAAGCGCCTTTTTTTCCGTAGCCTGCAGCGGCCCTTTGTTGTCAATCGGTTCGCCCAGTCCGTTAACCACTCTGCCGAGTATGTTGTCGCTGAGATTAATGTACCGGGGCGTTGTACGCGCTGTTACCTTGTCACCCGGTGATATACCGCCGATGTGTTCCAGAGGCAGCAGTATCAGGTGTTCGTTTGCAAAACCGACCACCTCGGCCAGCACGCGGCGCCCGTCGCGAATGTGGATGCCGCAAAGCTGCCCCAGTCCGACAACCGGACCTGTGGATTCAACCGCCATACCGGACGCCCGCACCACATGGCCGCAGCAGTCAAGCAGCCTGACGTTCCGCAGAGCACTGTGCAGCTGCTCGAAGTCAATCTGTGGTTTTAATGTGTTGTTTACAGCCATAAGTTATTGCACCTTTTTGAGTGCTTCGTCGATTCTTTGCAGTTGTTTTTCGATAAGCGATTCGACCATTCCCTTCGGGCTTTCCAGCACGCACTCCGCTGCACCCACAGCCGGGTCTGCGGCAAATTCTATACCCGCAAAATTCTCGGTATTCTGCTGCTGCCTGAATTTTTCCAGTTCGCCCAGGTCCGCAGGATTCAGACGCACCACGATATTTGCCGTTGTCGGCGCGTTTTTAATCGTTTCCTCAACAATGGATTGAATGCTGTAGTTGCCTTCCTCTACCTCCCGCACAAGTATTTTTCTGGCTATTTCCACCGCAAGGTCGGCGATTTTGGCGCTATGACCGGCAAAAAGCTCCTCGTAAAACCCGCTTAGTTTATCGCAGAGACCTTCCAGCGTCTGGTAAAGCGCAAGAAGCCGGCCCTTTTCAGCAGTCAAATCCCGGCTTTGGTCAGCCGCGTTTTGCGCGTCGGCATCAGGTTCTGATAAGCGGTCGCCCTGGGCCTGCCCGCCGCGAGTGTGCGGCTGATTTTTTAATATCACTGCTGAGCGAACAGGTTTTGCAAGCTCAATTGTAAGTGTCTGCGACATATTACGCCCCCTGTATGTACCTTAGTGTGCCCTGTTTGTTGGCTTCTCGCAGCGGCGCCAGAATATGTTCCCTGGCCTCGTTAACTTCTTTCTCCAGCGGCTCCTGCATCAGCGAACTTTCTTCGTCGAGCATGGACGCTGCACGTTCGGAAATATTTGAACGAACTTTGTCAATAACTTCCTTTGTTGCACCGAACATCGCCATTGCCAGTTTGCCCGGTTCAATGCCTCGCAGAACTTCCTGCATCGACCTGTTGGCTATTCTCGGGATGTCATCCCAGACCACCATCAAATCCTTGACCATTGCGCAGGCTTCCTGGTCCTGCTTGCCCATTTCGTCAAGCAGCCTGTTTCGCAGGTCGCCCGGCAGGCCGCTGAGCGTCAGGGCCAGTTTGCGCAACGTCTGCTCTCTTTTTTCCGGCAGCGTCTCGCCCCTGAACAGGCGAAGCTGGTCGCTGACGATAGTGGCAATCCGCCTTTTCATTTCCGAGCCTACTGTCTCCAGATTTATCATCCGGCAAACCGTTTTGTTTTGTATATCTTTGTTCAGCAGGGCCAGCACCCCCTGGCTTTTGTCCATACTCAACTCCGACAGCACCACAGCGATTGTCTGCGGATGCTGATTTTCCAGCGCCAGAACCAGCTCGTCTGTGCTGGCACTTCGGATAGTGATAAACGGGTCTCTTTTCTGGGCCGTTTCCCTTATCTGTGACAGGATCTGCTGGGCTTTTTCCCTGCCCACGATTTTGTCGAGCATTTCGCCGAAAAAGCCTCTTACATTGAATTCCTGTGTCGCAAGCCGGCTACAGAACTCCTGGGCCACTTTTGTGCGTTCCTGTTTGGAGGCAGTCGATGAGTCCAGCTGTGAAAGCTCCACTGCCAGATCCTGAATCTTTTCAGAGGGCAATGCCTTGAGCAGCTCGGTGGCTGTTGTGGTATCCAGGGCCATTAAAAGCGCCGCTGCCTTGCGTTTACCTGTTAGTGCCATTTCTTTGCCTTATAGTATTGTTTGCTGTTAACTTTCCTCCTCCAGCCAGCTCGAAAACAGTTGCTTTGCCTGGTCGGGGTTGTTTCGTAAAGCCTTTGCAATCTGTTCACGCAGTATCATCGGGTCCGAGCTTACAGCCTCAGCCGGCAGCAGCCCTGCACGACCGCCTCCGGGCAGTTCCGCTGCACCTGCACCAACCGGCGTCTTTCTCTTGGCTGAGCCGAAAATGCGAAATACAAAAAGCGCGCAAATCGCCATAATCCCCAATGAACTGTGCCTGGCTATTGCCATATAACGGGACCAGTCCTGCGGCTCGGCAGCCGCAGGCAGTTCCACAGGACGATGAAATTTCGCTTCCGCGACTTTAAGCGTGTCTCGCCCGTTGAGGTCGAGACCAAGAGCACTCTGGATGATTTCCTGCACTTCAGACAACTGCATTATCTTTTCGGTCTGGTTGGGGTCGGCCGGCGACAAGTCAACCAGTGCCGCTACTGATAAGGATTTTATCTCGCCCGGCAGCTCAACTTTTTGCTGGACGGTTTTACCGACAACCATTTCAGTAACGATTGTGTTGTCTTTTTCCGTGCCGCCGGGTACGGGTGCCTGGCCCTGAGAGTCTGCAGTGGCCGGTTCGGTTTTGGTCTTTTCCTTTATCTCTTCCTTGGTCGTGGTGCCTTTGGGTTCGTAGGTTTCGGTCACGATACTTACGCTGGTCATATCAATTTCAGCGCTGACCTTTACCGAGGCCCGCCCCGGCCCCAGCGCCGTTGTAAGCATCTGTTCGACCTTGTCTGCGAGGTTATGCTCGACCCGTTCCTTGTAATCGGCCACAGTGCTGGCTCCGTTATCCGTGGTCTGGTCGCCGGTATACGACAGAAGCTGACCCTTGCTGTCGATTACCGTTACTTTTTCAGATTTAAGATTTGGCACGCTGCCGGCAACCAGATGGGTAATCGCCGCTATATTCACCGGGCTGAGACGATAACCCGGTTTTAATCGCAAAACAATCGATGCGGTTGTGTTGTCCTGCTCTGACGTAAACAGGGTCTTGTCGGGGCTTACTATGTGCACTCGCGCGTGAACGACACCGTCAATCATCTGGATGCTTTTGGCAAGTTCCTCCTGCAGCGCCCTTTGGAGGTTGACATTCTGCACAAAGGGGCTTATGCCGATTTTATCGTTGTCAAAGATTTTGTAACCGCCCTGGTCGCCCGAAGGCAGACCCTCTTTTGCCATGTCCAGACGCAACTGGTAGATTTTTTCCTTCGGGGCCAGAATTGTTGTGCCGCCGTTGCGTAATTCGTAATTGACGCCCTGCTGGCTGATTTGGTCGGTGACTTTGGCCGCTTCTTCCGGTGCAAGTCCCTGGTAAAGTGTCTGCATCTCAGGTCTGCGCGCCCAGTAAACAAGCATGCCCGCAACAATCATAAATGTCATGCTTATTGCCAGTAACAGTGCCCGCTGAACCAGGCTTACGTTTCGCCAGACCGCAATAATTTTTTCTAAAAAATTCATCGATTTTCTTAAACGACAAAAACCCTGGAGCAAACGCTATTAGGCCAGTCGGTGCCGAGCATAGTATTACATTTCTTACAAAGGCATATTCATGGTCTGCTTATAGGCCTCGATTAATTTGTTTCTCACACCCACAAGAAGCTTAAAACTCATATCTGCTTTCGCCACAGCCGCAATTACGGAACTGATGTCCTCGGTTTGGCCGCTTAACAAATCTTTTATGGACATATCCGCCATCTGCTGATGGCCGTCGACTTCGGATATGTAATTATCCATGGCCTTTACCACACCGTTAAAATTCGATTTCTTGTCGGCTTGCGGGGCGGTGAGCAGTTCGTTTGTGTGTCGATTGGCTGTTTGAGAAATCGAGCTTACGTTCGCATTCAGGTTAATCATTATATTTGTCCTTATTATTTACTCAGTCTGTACCCGTCCTGTTTACCTTCGCGTACTTATCTCAGCAGTTCCAGCGTAGTATCAACCATTTGCTGATAGCGTTTCAACACGGCTACGTTGGCCTCATAGGTTCTCGCTGCGACCGCCAGGTTCAGCATCTCCACAGGCAGCTCGACATTGGGCATCTCTACGTAACCGTTCTTGTCGGCCTTGGGGTTACCCGGGTCGAAAATCTTTTGAAGCTGGCCCATATCCTTAATTATCTCAGTTACGCTGACGCCGCTGATTTCGTCGGCCTCAGTGTTGAATATGGCCTGCAGGCGGCGATAGGGCTGGCCGTTCCCGGCATCGGTGGTCCGGGCGTTGGCTATATTCGAAGAAATCACTGCCATCTGTTTGTCCTGGGCCTGCATACCGGAAGTAGCTATGTCGATGGGACCGAACATATTGTTTATTTCCATGTCACTGCCTTTCCCGCAAATTCGCGATACCACACCTGCTTATCATTTGCTATTGGACCTTCATTGCCCGCTCTATCTGGTCATACTTTTTGTTAAGCAGTCTGACATAAGTTTTGTAACGAAGGATATTTTTAAGCATCTGGCCGATTTCACCTTCGAGATTTACATCGTTTCCGTTGGACTTGACCGGCGTCTGTTTTGGCTGGTGAATTTCCGGCTGTATCTGGTCAGGTCGTACGGGACCCGCAGAGTCTAAGGCCTTTTGCAGAAGCTGCTCGAATCTGATATCGAGCCTGCGGTAGTCCGCGGTCTCGAGATTGGCTATGTTATTGGCAATAGCGTTGTGGCGCAGACCTGCAGCCTTTATACCGGTCTCGAGAAAGTCCGTTATGTTGGTTACTTTTGTCATTTTTGTGTCCCAGCGGGTGCGTATAACGGTTTTGGACTAACGTTTTTTTCAGTAATACAGCAATAACCGTGCCAAACATCGAAAAAGGGGCTTTTACCGGTTATTAACGCTGTTTTTACGCGAAAAATTGCGGTTAGCGGATGTCAGACATATTCACAGACAGTCAGAATCGTAAAATTTCTATACAACGCAGTGAGTTTTTTACACCTGCCGCAACCGAGTTTCTCTCCGTTTTTTATGCCCCAGGCGGAAAATGCTGCCGCATCGAAGGGAATTTTTCGCCGCGTGAATTGCCAATGGTTCGACACAACGTTTGAATCGTAAGATTCTTGTTCTTCTAACTCGCTTAGCCGGCAGCACTTATGCTTTACAGGAATTATCTGTCCGAAAATTGGCACAATAGTTGCTCTAATTAAAGTTTGACTTACAAGGACTGTCTATGAACAACGAGACGTTTAAAATTCAAGCTATGTTGTTTGCGGCCAATGGGTCAGGTGCAGCGGCAAGTGTCGGGGGCAAAGTGGGTGTAAATAGTCCGGCCGGACACAGCGCAGGCGCTGACTGGACTGAAAGGCTGACAGGGTCTGATAATATAGGCAATCCTGTTCCGAAAACGGGGATTGAGGACTCTGTGCAGGATTTCAAGAATACCCTCAGGAACAGAATAACCGCCCAAACGCCGGTCAAAACGCAAACCGAGGCAGAAACAGTAAACAAACAAGCTTTGCAATCTATGGGTCTGTATTCGCCAAGTCTTGCGTTTTTGGCGGATATCGTAGCTGCCGGCGGAAAAGCAGAGGTTGCCGCCAAGGCCTCTTTGAATGATAAATCAGGGTTGGGCGCCGGCCAATCCGGTGATAAATTACAGGCAGCTGCGTCCCAGGTTGTTAATGTCAACAGCACGGTATCCGGTGTGCACGTGGTATTACCTACCAGCCAGGACGCCGCCAAAAACATAAAGATATTTTTATCAGGGCTGCGCGACCAATTAGTTGAGGCTGGTAGCGGGCCAAAGCAGGGCAAAAGCTCTGCTGATACGGCAAGTGGGCCGGATTCGGCAACACTGGCCGGCAGCGATAAAGTTACTGTAATACCACCTGCCGCTGTCAATCAGGCTGCTGCGGTGCCTGAGTCGCAGGCCGGTGAGCATCCGGATGCAATAACCGCAAGTGAGATGTCCGGTAAAGCCGATGCAGGGCAGAAAACCAAAGTCGCAGGAAACCTTGACCCTGCCAGCCAAAATACCGACCAAAACGAGTCAGCCTCTAAAAACACCCCGCAGGATGGCGAGCCGGCAGCAACCGGTTCGACAAAGGCTGCGGAGGTCTTGGTTCCCAAAGGCGGTGTTTTATCGGACGCTCAGGCGGAAAGGTCTATGAATAAGAGTTTTGACTTGAGCCAAAAATCGCCTACCGAAACTGCGGAATCAGCTTCCGAAACCGGCAAAGAAATGAGCAATCAGGGCAAAGCATTTGCTGATGACCATGCGCAGATGTCTTCACAGATGTTGGCCGGTAATGGTAAAAGCCAGCAGCAACCGGGCGCAAACAAACTTAACATCGAGCAGCAGCACGCCCAGGAGGCAGAAGTATCCGGTGCGGCAGCCAAAAAAAGCGGTACGGATATTCTCAGCAAGGGCTTTGATGGCGCAGGTTCGCAGCAGAACTACTCTTACGGCGATTTGCACATTGCCGGCGGCTCGCAGCAAACAGCGAGCTTTACCCAGGCGGTTAAGAATTCAAACCAGCTGGTAAACAGTGAAACCTCCCCCGGCGTTGGCGAGCAGATTTGGACTTCTGTCAGCAATTCGCTGCGGACAGGTACTGGCGGGCAGGAAATCAACATCCGGCTGAACCCCCCGGAACTCGGAACTGTTTCTATTAAATTCCAGCAGCAGGATGGTCAGATAGTCGGCTCGGTAAAAGTCAGCAACGAGACTACCCGCTATGAAATTGAGCAGGCCTTGCCGCAGATAGTACGAAACCTTTCCGAGCAGGGTGTTCAGATAAAGCGAATGGAAGTGTCACTGTCGGACAGAGGTCTGCCGGAGGATGCCAAAGACCAGTTGATGCAGAACGGAACTTATCACCAGAGACAAAACTTTCATGAGGGAGCTGCTTCGAACTCTCGTGAGGACCTGTGGGCCAGCAATGAGTGGCTGATGGGCGAAAATAATTATCATCATGACGCTGAATCCGGATATATGTCTGTTAACAAAGATTCTTTGAGCATATTGGTTTAGAAAATTGCTTATTCAACCTTTATGGGTACACAAGAAAACACAGGTCCGCCTGACACAGTGCAGCGCATTGCCGATAAGAGCCCGCCGCCGCAGTTCTTGGTTGATGCTGCCTCATCTGTCAATGCCGGCAGAATAAAAGAAGCCATAGATATTCTTGAGGGCGGCATTGAGCAGGACAGCTGTGCGGCGTACAGCGCAATCGGCCAGGTGTATCTGTCGTGCAGGGAATATGAAAATGCTCTGGGGTGGCTCGAGAAGGCACATCAATGTCAACCGGATTCCGCTGAAATACTTCTGCAAAAAGCACAATCGCTTACAGGCCTGAAGCGCTGGTCGGACGCTATAGGTGTTTTCCAGCAGGTACTGGATAAGGATTCTCTGCGGACCGATGTTTTGTTTTTGCTCGGCAAAGCCCTGAAAGAAACCGGGCAACTGGAAAAAGCTGAAGAATGTTTCAAGCAGGTACTCAAGGAAAAAGCAACAGCGTCGGTTTTGTTTGAACTGGAATCCGTTGCTCGCAAGAAGGGCTGTTTATCACAGGCGGTTCAATATCGCAAACAGGTACTGCAGCTGAACCCGAATAATCCGGAGTTTCTGCGGTATGCCGCGGAGATTATGGTTTCCGTGGAGCGCAAGCAGCTTGGCATAAACCTGCTGCGCATGGCAGCGAAAAGGGCTCCCAAGCGGGCGGACATTGGTTCGTCGTTGCTGCATGTGCTGCATTTTTCGCCGAATCTGGATGGTGAGATGCTTTTCCAGGAGCACAAACAATGGGGCCGCACTTACGCACCGATGGATTTGGCTCGAAGATGCCACGACAATGACCCCGACCCGGACCGGCGGCTTCGAATCGGATATATATCGCCGAATTTTTACAGGCATTCGGTTGCATTTTTCTTCGAATCGCTGCTGGACGCACATAACCGCAATGAAGTAGAAGTCTATGGGTACGGGGACATTAGATTTGCCGACGAAGTGACCGAGAGGCTCAAACCCAAGTTCTGCTGCTACCGTGATATCCGCCAAATGTCCAAAAAGGCGATTGTTGATTTGATTGAGCAGGACAACGTTGACATACTCGTGGACCTGGCCGGGCACACCAAGTACAACAAGCTGACGGTCCTGGCCCACAAACCCGCGCCTGTTCAGGTTACATATCTGGGCTACCCCAACACCACCGGAATGGAACAAATCGATTATCGCTTTACGGATGATTTGGCCGATACCGCCGACTCACAGAAGTATTATACCGAGGAACTGGTTTTTTTGCCGGAGGGATTTCTTTGTTACAGACCGGCGGATTTTGCCCCGCCGGTAACACCTTTGCCGGCAATGCAAAAAGGATATATCACTTTCGGCTGTTTTAACTGCAACCCGAAAATCAATCCTTATGTTATATCAATGTGGGCTCAGATTTTGAACAACAACAAGGACAGCCGGTTCATCCTGAAGTTTGACGGCGCCGCTGACGCGAAGATTCAGCACCTGTACACCCGCCATTTCGCGCGGTTTGGCATTCCCAGCTTCAGGCTGGATTTTTATGGATTGAAGTCACCCGCCCAGCACCTGGCGTTGTACGGCCGAATGGACATAGCACTTGATACGTACCCTTATAACGGCACGACAACGACTTTTGAGGCCTTATGGATGGGGGTGCCTGTGGTTTCACTTGCGGGCAGCTGTCACGCTTCGCGAGTGGGTTTGAGTATACTAAGCCGATTGGGCCTGGGCTTTCTGGCGGCGTCAAGCCCTGCTGAATATGTTGCCAAGGCATTGGCACTTGCGGAAAAAACAGACCAGCTGGCGAAAATCCGTGATTCTATGCGAGCTCGAATGGCGGCAAGCAGTTTATGTAACGCAAAACAGTTTGCCGAAAATATTGAAACCGCTTACCGTCGGATGTGGCAGAAGTGGTGCCGGGACCACGGCGGGGATGATTGATTATTAAGGGGCATTGCAGATGAGTGCAGACGAAAAAACACAGCAGTGGAACATTTTAAAAACGGACGATACGAAAAAGCAGCCGCCTCAGTTTCTGGTCGATGCCTCCGCGGCGATAAACGCCGGCGAAGCCCAGCAGGCAATAGTTCTTCTCGAAGGCGGCATCGAGCAGGACAAATTCGCAGCCTACAGCGGTCTTGGTCAGTTGTACTTGTCGCTTGCCGAATATGAAAAAGCGCTGGAATACATGCAGAAGGCGATGGATTGCAAGATGGGTTCCACGACGGTGCTGGTGGATATGGCCAAAGCCCTGGTGGGACTTGGTCACCATACCGAGGCTGCCGACGACCTTTGCAATGCCCTCAAGTGCCAGGACAATATAAGGGATGTATGCGTTCTTGCAGAGGGCCTGGTAGAAATAGGCGCCCCCGACCGTGCCGTTGAGCTGCTTGAAAAGATAGTGGAAAAGAACCCTGACCGAATGGACGCGGTATTCGAGCTTGCAAAGGCACTGGAGGCATGTGGCCGGCCAGGGGCGGCGAAGGAGCAGCACGAAAAAATACTGCAATCAGGCCCGCATGTTAAGGTATATGACAGATTGATACGTATCTGCCAGGACCTCGGCGAGTTTACGGATGCAGAATTATATGCGCAAAAGGCCATAGAGCTTCAGCCGGAAAACGCCCACTTCTGGTCCAAGCTTGCCTTCATTTTTATGAGAACCGATAGGAAACAGCAGGGTATTGAGCTTTTGCGAAAGGCCATGGAAAAAGACCCTGACAATCCGGTCATTGGCTCCAACTATTTGGGCCACCTGCATTATCTGCCGGATATCGACCCGGAGAGGATTTCTGATGAGCATAAAAAGTGGGGCCGGATTCACGCACCGCTGGTTTTAGCCCGAAAATCTCATAGTAACA
Source organism: Sedimentisphaerales bacterium (assembly GCA_035529405.1). GTDB lineage: Bacteria > Planctomycetota > Phycisphaerae > Sedimentisphaerales > Anaerobacaceae > DATKWV01. The sequence goes on from DATKWV010000156.1 coordinate 20,802, forward strand.
ACCTCGACCCGAACCGACGGCTTCGGGTGGGCTATGTATCGCCGGATTTTCGCTTTCACGCGGTTATGTTTTTCTTTGAATCATTGCTGGACGCCCACGACCGCCGGCAGGTCGAGGTTTACGGGTATTCCTCGGTGGAATATCCTGACGCGACCACCAAACGGCTCAAGTCCAAATTCGACCATTACCGGGACATTTTCTGCACCGGTAACGAATCGGTGGTTAATTTGATAGAGAAGGACAGGATCGATATCCTCGTTGACCTTGCGGGGCATACAGCCTACAATCGTCTCGGTGTTTTTGCCTATAAGCCCGCTGCTGTTCAGGTCACATACCTGGGACATCCCGATACCACGGGAATGCAGCAGATTGATTATCGTTTTACCGATAATCTGGCCGATACCGCTGAATCCCGGAAATTTTACACCGAGAACTTAGTGTTTTTGCCGGGCGGATTTCTGTGCTACAGGCCGCCTGAGGATGCGCCCGATGTAGCACCATTGCCTGCTGAAAAAAACGGCTATATTACCTTCGGTTCCTTTAATAATAATCGTAAGCTTAATCCTTTCGTTATATCCATGTGGGCACAAATCCTGAAAAGCACCGCCAACAGCCGTTTTATTCTCAAATGGTCGGGCAAGAGTGAGCAGTCGCTGATGAAGCATTACTGCGAAATCTTCGAGCAGTTCGGAATTTCACCCGACAGGGTGCAGGTACTGGGAGCGACTAATACTTTTTCAGACCATTTGCAGCTTTACGGGCAGGTCGATATAGCACTGGACACGTATCCATATAACGGCACCACAACTACCTGTGAGGCGTTGTATATGGGTGTACCTGTAATTTCACTTGTCGGCAAGTGTCACATGTCCCGTGTGGCCCTTAGCATACTGACGCGGTTGGGATTAGGTTTTCTTGCCGCTTCGACGCCGGAAGAATATATAGCCAAGGCCTGTACCCTGGCAGGCAAGGCCGGCCAGCTTGCAAAAATTCGTGCCGCCATGCGGCAGCGGATGACTGCAAGTACACTGTGCAACGCAAAGCTTTATGCCGCCGAGATCGAAAGGGCCTACCGGATGATGTGGCAGAAGTGGTGCCAGCAGCACACAAGCCGTACCGGTGAAGCCACACACAGGGCCGCTGCGCCCGAAAAAACCCCAGAATTCAGCCAGTCGCCGGTAACCGATACCTGCGACCAGCCGCAGGGACAACAGACAAGAGAAAAACCCGTTGTTCGCATTATACATAATCTTGCCCGTTGCGGAGGAACGCTTGTGTGTAAGTGCGTGGGCAGTATGAAGGACGTGATTTTGCTAAGTGAAATACACCCTCTGGGCGGCAAATACCGCAAGCCGCTCGAGCAGACCCACGAATGGCACAAACTGCTGACCGAGGAAGAAGTTTCCGCATTTGGTAAGGACAGCCGGGCGGATTTCCTCGAAGCTATTAGTCTTGTCGAAGCAAGGTGCAGACAGGCCGACCGCAGACTTGTGCTGCGGGACTGGGCGCACCTTGATTTTATGCAGGTGCCTTTCACGTACCAGATGCTTCTGGCGGATGCTCTGGAGGAAGATTTCGAGCTTTTGCGCATAGCCCTGGTGCGACATCCTGTGGACCAGTGGTTGAGTCTGAGAAAGCTTGGATTGGTAAGGGGAAAGCTGTCTCTGCCAGCTTATCTGCGGGGCTACCTGAAGTTCGCGCAGTTCTGTTCGCAAACCGGGTTTATCCGCTATGAGGACTTCACGGCCGAGCCTGCCTGGCAGATGAAAATACTTTGTCAAAAGCTGCAGTTGGAGTACGATGAGAGCTTCCTGCAAAAATGGTGCGATTACGACTTTATAACCGGTGACGTTACCGGCGAATCGCGGGGTGCGAAATCTCGTGAGATTATTGCGCTGCCGCGAAGGAAGGTGGGTGCAGACCTGCTGCGGCAGTTCCGCGAAAACGATGACTACTGGAAGGCTCTAAAACTGCTGGACTATTCCGATGCGGCCGAGGAAAAGGCCGGCCCTGCATCGTTTGATTTAAAATCCGCGCAGGCAACCAGGAAGAAAAAAAACACTGCAAACGGAAAAAACCGTAAACTCAACGCCTCCCGGATAATCATATCAAGTATGCCGCGGTCCGGTTCCATGTGGGCCTATAATGTCACGCGCGCGCTTATCGAATCGACGGCAATGGAAGTAGAGCCTGGAGAAGTACCTTCCGAAACAGCGCCTTTTATTATTAAGGCGGTGAAAGAACCCGTAAGCGATAATAAGATTTTTTGTCTGAAAACGCACCACGTCCTGGCCGAAGCCCTTGAGGACACGCTTATTATAACTACCTACCGTGATATCAGGGATGTTTTATTGTCACACATGAGGTTTATGCGGGTCAATTTCGACCAGGCCCTTGAGGGTGTAAACGAGTGGATGAGAACCACGGACGTGTATTTTGAAAGAAAGTCGTCCAATATTCTGAAAATCCGTTACAGTGAAATCGTCTCCAGCCCGTTGAATGTTATTCGCAGAATTGACCGTTTTATTGGTACCCAGGCCTCGTTCGAGGATATTGCTCAAATCAATCAGCAATTTTCAAAAAAGAACGTCAAAAAAGCAATTGAGCAGTTTGAGGCTATACCTGCCGAGCAGATAAAGGCAAATCCGGGTGCTTTTGAGCTTCTTAAAAAACCCGGGGACAATTGCTATCGCGTGTTTGACAAGGCAACGGGGTTTCAGACAGGTCACATCAGCTCAAATAAAGACGGCGAGTGGCGCCAGGTACTCACCGAGGCCCAGCAGCAGCGGCTTATGGCCGGAACCGCCGATTGGCTCCAGAAATACGGCTTTACGCTTTGAATTACTTGTTAACTGGTACTGCAAGAGCACATATTGTGGATACGAAACAAAAACTGCAGAAAATAATGGCCGACAGATTCACCTGTGATAACCTCACTGCGGACTATAAACAGCGATTTAAGGCCGAAATCCGCAGGATGATAGGAACTGCCGACCCTGAGATTGAGGGCTTTCAGGACCAGCGTCAGCAGCGCAGCCTTTCGGTAAAATATGTCTGGGGTCACGACCATGATTTTGGCGAATTTTCCCTGAAAGGCGTGATGGGTGACAGGCATATCGATATTCTTTCCGGTTTTATGGATAATTTCGGCCTTGAGTCCGATTTAAGCGGCAAAAAAGTGCTTGATATCGGCGTTTGGACGGGCGGAACCAGCCTGCTGCTTGCTGCCCTGGGCGCCGAAGTAACAGCCCTAGAGGAAGTGGTGAAGTATTCGAACACGGTTAATTATCTTGCAGCGGCCTTCGGCCTTTCGAAACTGCAGTGCGAACCAATTTCGCTCTACGACCTGGATGTTCACGATGTTTATGACTATGTAATATATTCCGGAGTCATTTATCATGTCACCGACCCTGTATTATCATTACGTATTCTGTTCAACAGCTTAAAGGATAACGGGCAAATTTTTATCGAAACTTACGGCATAAAAGATATGTCATTTGGCGGGGGCGTGGTTCCGATGGTGCTTTATGAAGGCTCCAAACCGTGGCCAGCAATGAAAGGACAAAAATCATGTCAGCAGGTTTGCGGCTGGAACTGGTTTAGACCGGCCCCTATGACGCTTTATCTGTGGGCAGGTGCGGTCGGGTTCGAGGATATAAAGGTAAGCGATGTAAACAGCGATAATCGAATAAGTTGTGCCGCCACCCGCCGTAAGCACACGGATATGTTACGTGCAGGCTTATCCCGCCCGCACATAAGATAAGTTTAATCAAGTTAACCGGTTTTTATGTTAAACCGGGCCATCCCGCCTTACCCCCGCCCTTAAACCATATTTTTTTATAAATTTTCACTGATTTCATCTTTTTTTGCCCACGGGCGGGCCATATCAGTATCACCGGCGGTTATTTTACAGGTCCTGGCCGTTTGTCGTTTTTTTATACAGGAAATTGCTCAAGTTCCGCTTGTTTTGACCGATAAGTTCAGGTGAAAGCAAATGCTCACAAGCGTGCTTGTTGCACGGTGAAAAAATTCTTTTCGTGATAGGGGCTTAACAGTACCGGAAGAACAGAGGTTTGGTTTTTTTTAAGGAGTCAGAAATATGCTATCAATCAAGAACAATATGATGGCTGCAAATGCTGCAAGACACCTGGGTCGGGCTTATGACAGCCTGGCTCAATCTGTCGAAAGGCTGTCTTCGGGCCTGCGCATTAACAGCGCAAGGGACGACGCAGCAGGCTTGGCCGTCAGGGAGCTTATTCGTGCCGATATCGCTGTGCTGCAGCAAGGCTCGCGTAACGCTCAGGACGGCATCAGTATGCTTCAGACAATGGAAGGTGCCCTGGCGACCATGGACGACA
>DATKWV010000157.1:0-8714 GCA_035529405.1 Sedimentisphaerales bacterium
GCGTTGCGATATTGCAAAGCAGTTGGCTGTATGTAAGGCTGAACTTAATCCCGATGAGAAGTCGAGAGTGTTCACCAATTTTGCACCTAACAAAGCAGCCAAGATGCTTGGTAAGGACTTAGAAGCTGCGGAAATTACTTACAAGGACGAAACAGGTAGGGTGGCAGACTTCCATAGCTTGCGGCACACGTTTATCAGTAACCTTACCCGAAGCAGTGTATCACCGAAAATCGCTCAGTCTTTGGCTCGTCATAGCACCATCGGCTTGACAATGGATACTTACACCCATATCGGATTGTATGATGAACGGACAGCTCTTGATTCTTTGCCGGAACTACCAAGTTTGAGCGGAAATAGAAACGATGAGAACAAAGTAGCAGCACTGAAAACAGGCACGGATGATATGTCTATAGGAATAGACAAAAGTGCTTACAAACCAGCTTACAAAAAACTTACAAAAAATGCTTACCCTCGTAACAACTGGGCGTCATCGTTTGGCAAGATAGATACGTTAGCAAAGGATACAAGGTGTGAGCCAGTGAGCATTGATAAGTCTTTATCGGTAGTAGAATTAGAGACTAAAACAAATCACTTGTCACCAACTGACACAACGGAGCAGGAGGGATTCGAACCCCCGTTACCCGAAAGGGTAAAACGGTTTTCAAGACCGTCGCCTTCAACCACTCGGCCACTGCTCCATCAAAGTTTACGAACATTCTAAATCAAAACCTCAATCCTGCAAGCAAATTAGGTCTGATGGGCTAACGAATCCGCGGTAAAAACAAGATACTCAAATATAAACAGTCACTTATGTTATCAGATGCAGTCCTTTTTTTATTGCGTACCGGCGTACCTCGGTGATTTCCTCGGTATAAGGGTATCTGTTTATCGCAGGATACGTGCCGGCCTTATAACAGGGACGATACTGGTCCATTACGTTTATGGCAGTGGAAGGAGAGATTTCTTCGGCCAGGAAATCAATAATTTCAAAGCTGCCGGCCAGCCGGTTCGGCAGCACAAGATGCCTGACCAAAAGGCCGTTTAAGGCCAGACCGTTTTCAATTTTCAAATCCCCGACCTGGTGATGCATTTCCTTGATTGCCGCACGGTTGACCTGGGGATAATCGGCGGCTGCGGAAAGGTCCTGCGCTGCCCTGGAATCCGAATACTTCATATCGGGCATATAAATATCCACGAAACCGTCAAGCAGTTTCAGAGTCTGCACACGGTCGTAACCGCCTGTGTTATATACAATCGGCAGTGATAAGCCTTTGGCCCTTGCCAATTCCACGGCAGCGGCGACAGCGGCGGCCACGTGGGTAGGTGTTACCAGATTGATATTGCTGCAGGACTGCTGCTGCAAAGCAAGCATCGATTCAGCTAAGCGTTCGATGGTAAACTCTCGGCCGTGACGGTGGTGACTTATGTCGAAGTTCTGACAGAATATACAGCCGAGATTGCAGCCGGCAAAGAATATCGTGCCTGAACCGCCGGTTCCGACAAGAACCGGTTCTTCGCCGTAATGGGGTCCGGCTGAGCTGACTAAAGGCAAATCGTCAATGCCGCAAAAGCCGGTTTGGCCGATGTGTCGATGAACCTTACAATTGCGCGGGCACAAGGTACACGGGTCCATCATCTGCCATAATTGTCTGACAGGCTCACTGAAAGAACCGAAATCAACCGATAGTTTCGACATTTTCAGCCTCGGCATTTGTATGAGCCCTGCAGTAATTATAAACGGCTTCGGCGGCGGCGACGCTGGTTGTTACCGGCGGCGGTGAGGAATTTGTCAGATTAGGTTTTATAATTATGAGGCCCTTTTTGGGCAATAACCTGCCGGCTGCTATTGCATCGAGGGCCTTTGTAATGCTTTGCCGGTAATCCAGGAATTTTATTTTTGCAACAACACTCACAGGTTTTACGATTGAAAGATATGGGTTCGGGCGGATTTTATACCCGCATATAATTGCCGCCGTTAACGGCGATGTATTCGCCGGTAATAAACGCCGCTGCGTCGCTTGCAAGAAACAGAACGGCTGCGGCAACATCGTCGGCTGTGCCGTTTCTTCCAAGAGGTGTCTGCCGGGCAGCACGTCTGCATTTTTCGGCCGTGCTGAACCGCTGATGAAAACGTGTTTCAATCAGACCCGGCAGTACGGAATTGACCCTTATGCCATATTTGCCGAACTCTTTTGCCATTGCCATGGTCATTGCGGCCACGGCTGCCTTGGCGACGGCATATATTCCCGAGCCGCGAGCGCCGCCGGTATGACCGGCCACCGAGCCGATATTTACGATACTGCCTTTGCTCAGTTTCAGATGCCCAAGGGCCTGACGGGTAACAAGGAATACGCTTTTGGTATTTACAGTAAAAACGTCATCATAAAAATCCACATCGGCGTCGGCAAAATCCTGCCTTCCAACCATAGTGCCGGCATTATTAACGAGTATATCCAGGCGGCCGGCCTGGGCTGCGAACTGTTCGACCATCTGCTGAACCTGGCGGCTGCTGCGAACATCGGCGCAAAGCAGGCAGCCGTCGCTGTGCTCTTTTACCCGGTCAAGTGTCTGCTGTGCTCCCTCAGGGGTCTGAAAATAATGCACCCCCACGAACGCGCCCTGCCGGGCAAACATTTCAGCTGTGGCGGCGCCGATGCCGCTGCTGGAACCGGTGACCAAAACCCTTTTACCCTTCAAGTCCTCGTAAATCATCCCTCGGCAGCCGAATCAATTACAATCATTCAAAAATTGTGTTCCATTTTCTTTGCGGCCTGTTTTGCCAGTTCCGGCGATGATAGACACAGCTTACTATCAACGGCAATACACTTGTGGCCTCGGCGTAAACCATCTGCTGATGTCCCGTATCGACCTTGCCCCAGGAGGTGGCTTCTTTAAGCGTGGAACCGCTGCAGGCGCCGTCTCGGACATCGGCGACGGTAATCTGCACGGCATACTTGTGCATGCTCACCGGTTTTCCGAGTATCTCGGCGCAAATAACGGTGTCCTGAGCGAAATTCTTGGGTACGCCGCCGCCGATTATGAAAAGGCCGGATATGTCCGAGCGGATTTTTATCTCGGTCAGCTCCCTGAAATCCCTGACCGAATCAATAGAAACGTGTTTTTGTTTATTTTCAGCCTGGTGTTTTACCAGCCCGAAACCGGCACTGGAATCGGAAAACGCCGGACAGAATATGGGGACATCATTCTCAAAGGCAGCCTTCACCAGCGAATCGCCTTTGCCGCCCTTTTCGACAAGAAACTTTCCCATCCCGGCTATAAACTGCCTCGACGAATATACCCCGGGCACAAGCGAATCGGCAATGTGCTTTATGGTATTGTCACAGGCCTGCAGTTGTTCCTCATCGATGAAAGTGTCGTAGATTCGGTCGATATAAAGCTGTCTTAACTTTGTGTCATCTGCGGCGGTACTTCCCTTATAATGGTTAAAGCCCAGGGCCTCGAAGAAGTCCATATCAACAATCGACGCGCCTGATGCCACGATGACATCGACCATGTTATGACGGACCATATCGACATAAATCTGCAAGCAGCCGGCTGCACTTGTGCTGCCGGCAATACACAGGATAATGGTGCAATCCTTGTCCCTGAGCATCAGGTCGAATGTTTCTGCAGCCTGCGCGGTTTCCCCGGCGGTGAAAGACATACCTCGCATCGATTCAATTATCGCAGTCGAATCGAATGATTTTATGTCAATATGTTTTACCGGTTCGTTAAGAAAATCCTTTTTTGTCATGCGATTCCTCAAACCTGTAACTCAATAACTTGTAGATAAGCTTTGCGGCACAAAAATCGGGCGCCTTGCTGCTTTCATCGGGACACAATTCCACCACGTCAAAGCCGACAACATTTTTCCGGCGACAAACGGCCCTCAGCAGAGTCAGGACATCGTACCAGGCCAATCCTCCCGGCTCAGGTGTGCCGACGGAGGGCATTACAGAGGGGTCAAAAACATCGAGGTCCACAGTTACATAAACATTGTTCGACAGTCTTGAAACAACCTTCCGCACCCAGTTGGCGCCGCCGCAAATATCCTTTGCGAAAAATATATTATCTTTGTCTATAAAGGCCTTTTCAGAAAAATCCATGCTTCTTATACCCACCTGCACAATCGGGCAAATCTCCCTGACCCTTGCCATAACACAGGCATGATTGTATTTCGAACCCTCGTACTTTTGTCGCAGGTCACAGTGTGCGTCAAGCTGCAAAACACACATGCCGCGGTATTTGTCGGCATGGGCCCTGACAGAGCCGATACTGACGGAATGCTCGCCGCCGACAACTACTACAAACTTGTTCTGACTGAGATGATAACGGACTTTTTCGGCAACTGTCTTAACCAGCTTCTGCGGCGATGACAAGGCCTGAATGATATTGTCGGTAAAAATACCTTTTTCATATACCTGTGAGTCGGTTTCTATATCATAAAGTTCCATGTGGGCGGAGGCCTGTAATATGGCGTGCGGCCCCCTTTGCGCCCCCTTAATCCAGGTACTTGTAGCATCATAGGCGACCGGGACAATCACAATGGCGGCATTTTTGGGGTTCGTACGGGTCGGAGGCAGGTCTCCAAAATTAAGCGGCTGTGCCATAATGTAAGAGTATCCGGCGTAGTATTCACTCAAACAAAAACATCGCTATAGCCACGGTAGTGGTCCACAGGCCCTTTTTCCCTTCGGCTGCCTGTGTAATGTTGGTGGTTCTGATAAACAGCCCGCTTGACTTGTAAGCCTGTTCCTTTTCCGACCAGGCAGTGTCCGGGTCCAGTTCCAGTCCCACAGTGGTGCCGAGCATTTCTGCAGCGAGGTCTTCGGCCATATCAGCGGCCTGCCGGCTGTTCATGCCGTGGCCGTGCACTTCGCTGAGGTAGCCCCATTTCTCGTTGTCTTTGGGGATGGCTACGCCAACGGAGCTGGCGACGAGCCTGCCGTGTTCGTTGGTATCGGCCCTTGCCATAACGCAATAACATATCTGGCCGGGGGTAAGCTGTCCAAGGCCGTTTTGGCGACTGATGAATTTGCAGTTGGCAGGCAATATGGAAGAGACCTGCACAAGGTTCTGCTGCGCCACGCCGGCGCGGCGCAGCGCATCTTCGAAAGACTTGAGCTGGTATTTATGTCTTCCAACTCCCTTGGTCAAAAACACTCTGTTGGGTACAAGTCCGTTCATCTGATACTCCTTTACCGAAAATTCTTAAGCTCGTAAAGCCGTTAAACTCTTTTTACACCAGGGGCAGTATTGCCAAAACTCGCTGTCAACGCTCCAGCGGCAGCGGGTGCATGCCTGGGGGAATATACTAATCCGCCAGGGTTTGCGTACCTTGCGGTGACACCAGGGACAATACCGCATAAAAGTAACAAGTTTACCGCCGCAGAAGCTGCAGCGGCCGCGGTAATGTACAACGGTTGAGCCGGCGACGCCTGGCCAGTCGAAACCTGCACCGTAACACCAGGGGCAAAAACGCCATCCTGGCACAACACCCCTGTGACACTGGGGACAGACGTAACCGAAGCTGCTTCGGGTATCAAAACGATTGCGGTCGCTGCCGCACCAGGGGCAAATAAGCATTTTTTCCGAGACAGGCTCTCCGCACCGTATGCACCTGTAAAGATGTCCGAAAGTCCTTCCGTATCGCCTGACAAAGGCCTCTCGTCGAAGCCTGCGCCAGTTGTAGTGTGATTTATCTGCGGGTTTAAGGGCAAGGTTTTTTCGCTGACTTTCGGGAATGACTTCGCAGAGGGCGTTGAGCATTTTTCCGGCGTTTGCGAAACGCTGCATGGGGTCAAGCGCAAAGGATTTTTTCATAAAAGCCGCGAATGCGGAATTAGTTGTTTGGCGGAGCCGTTTATATCCGTGGAAAGGCCAGTTGAACGGCCAGCAGGGCAGGTAGCCGGTCAGATACTCGTAAAGAATAACAGCTACGGCAAAGCAGTCGCTCCGATAGGTAGGACGGCCGTAGGCCTGCTCGGGCGCTACATAGCCGGGTGTGCCAAAATCGTCAACTGTCTTCATTCGGCCGGTCAGTTTCAGCGATATGCCGAAATCCCCCAGCGCAGCGCGTCTGCCTGGAAACAGAAATATGTTCTCCGGTGTAACGTCACAATGGACGATACGATTCTGGTGCGCATAGGCCAGCGCCTTCAGCACCTGGATAATAATCGAAACTATAGTTGCGAATGCCAGCGGTTTGGAACGGTCGGCCAGTGTTCCGGTGGAAAGCTCGGTAGCCAGCACAGCGTGGCCGTCAATAATGTCGGCGTTCTTCACGGACAGTATGTTCGGATGTCGCAGGCGGCAGACAGAGCGGACCTCTCTTAATACAGACTCGTTGTCGCGCCTTCCGTTGACACCGGGCAGTGGAATTTTAAGGGCGACCCATATACCTTCTACCCTGTCCCTGGCCTGCCATACCTCGCAGCTGCCGCCGGTACCCAGACATCTCTTCAGGCGGTACTTTCCCAGATGAGCACCGCCTTTAAAGTGCAATACGCTGCTGTCAATATCGTTAATTGTATCGCTGTTCATTGTCCTGTTAAGTACACTGATTTCATTCATATTTTCGGGTACGGACAAGAATAGTTATTCCCGGCTGAAAAGTCAAATTTTTTATTACCACGCCGGCAGGTGCGATTTTTGCCGTCCGGGCACAGAGATGACCGGCCAGGAGATGCCCCCCCCCGGCAAGAAAGGAAATACCGGGGCCGATTCTGACTGTTTGAGATATTAACGATTGATAGTAACTGATTTACCGCTTGTTAATGCCGGCTTAAATCAAGGCGGACATTTTACACCAGCCGAACAGGCACGGGGCTTTTTGCTGCCCGCCCAGCATCACTGGCCGCGGCACAGTCGCCGCGACCGGCACTGCCCTGTGTGATTTGGCAAAATACCGGTGTGGGCTATTTGGCCTTGGGCTTGCAGGTACAGTCGGCAGCCGGCTTGCCGCAGCCGGAACAGACATTGTTTTTTATGGGCTTGCCGCACTTATTACACGGCGTACAGCCGCAAGTCTGACACATGGTTGGTTCTCCCCATATTACAAGGTTTCACTTTTTACGTTTTGGCCCCTTTACAAAGCTGAAAGTCCTGTGCACATGTACGGGTCCACACCAAATAACATAACCTGTTGTTGTTTTACAAGGTATCAGGGAAAGACCTGTTTTTTGCCGCAGAGGAAAACACGATACAAGCAGTATAAGAGTGTGCACGGCCCCGGCAAGGCGGTTTATTTATGCTTTGCCAGGACCTGGCGGATTCTTGTGTCCATGGCCTTCTGGTCGGCGGCGAAACTGTTCAGGCCCGCCAGATTCATCAGGCTGTCCAGACCGATGGTCTTTGAAGCAAGGGCCTGTTTCCAATTCTGTACTTTGGGGATTTTTCCCTCCGCGGCACTCGTGCGGATTTGAGAGTCGCTCCAGGAAACCAGCAAATCCCCACAATCGTGGTCTTTGAAAAAGTTAATAAGCATTTGGCCGGTAAAAACGTCCAGGTCCTGCTTGCGAAGCGCTTCAACAGCATCCACTAAGGCGGTGTCAATTTCCCAAAGCGTGTCCAACGCAATCTCTTCGGGCCTGATGCCGGCCTTCAAACCAGGTACGTAGGCGGCAGCCGTTCGGTCAACAAGCTCATCCAAGAAAGGCGTGGAGGCCAAAAACTCTTGTGCCACGGCAGGCGGCATCGTCATAACGTCAATTCCCGCCAAATCACCGACCTGGGCACCTGCGCGAAAACTGGCGCCTATCTGCCTGGTGGGGATACCAAGTTTTGGGCGTAATTGCCTGACAGCTTTCTGTGAGGCCAAGGTAGCCTTTTCGCCGACATACCTGCCGTCACCGAGGCCGTTTACGGCAATAAAACTGTTAAGCCTGCCCAGAAAGACATTCACATAGGCCGGCTGACCAATGCTGGCTATCAGGTAGTTCTGGCGAGCCGAAAAACCAAGCGTATGGTTGACGGGGATGCCTTCAGGAGACACTCGCCGCGTGGCCAAAAGGCCCGCAGGCGTAAAAGGAATCTTGACGATAAAACGCTGTGGACAAACACGGTGGAACCGCCTGGCGTAATGAACGCTCTGCTCAATATCATGGGCAACATCGGTATGCTCCTCGACCGAAACATAAGCATCGAATTTTTCAACCAGCCTGAGGGCGTGCCAGGCGTTGAGAATAAAGGCAATTTCGCGTATCCGCTGCTGTTCCGTAAGTGCAGGATAGGCTGAAAGAATCGTGGCTGATTCGAGAATCAGGCCGTCATATCGGCCGGTCTGTACCTCTTTGTTCAAAAGTGTGTTATTGGTGGTCAGTGCTGCGAACTCCCGGGTCCAGAGACTGTCTGCTTCGACGATATTTCCGGTATCCAGCCAAAGTTCGCTTCCGAGTTCGCGAAGGCGGCTCCATACCGGGTCGGTCCTGAAACGCTGCCTGTTGCGGCCGAAGTTGGGTTTGAACCGTGCCCTGAGAAATTCCTGGATTTCCTGTGCCGGGTCAGCCTGTTGTTTTTTGGCCTGCATAGGCCAGTTCTCCCAAAAGCAGCGGCATTCGAGTAAAACAGATGGCAGTAATGGTCCGATGCCACCGTTTTTACCATTTCAAGCTGTAAATCCCGGTTCGCCTGGATATTTTACGTAATTTTACAGGCTGGCGTTCTGGTATGCAAGTTTACTGTCGCGTGCCGGCTGCCGCGGTCCGCAGGTTCTT
>DATKWV010000158.1:0-3182 GCA_035529405.1 Sedimentisphaerales bacterium
AAAGCGACAGAACGGTACTGTCTTTAAGACCGGAACCCGAATCATCCACTTTCACTTCTGCGGTAAAATCCTGCACCCCCGCGGCGACCAAATCGGGATGGTCGGCCTTGAGGTAACACCGTATGCACATATTATCGATAATAAAATGGCCCCAGAATGATTGACCGCGGTCGCAGGCAAACTGTAGGGCGTTGGTTCCTCTTACAAGATGTCCCGGCGCAAGGTCAATTGTCGGGTACGAATACGCGCAATTGCCCTCCTGTACCCCGTCATCGCCGGTAACATACGGCCCCCTGCCGTTAATATACAGCCGCTTGTTGGCCGTGCGCGGATGTCCCCCCCATAATTCCAGGTATAATTGGGCCCCGTCAAGCCCGAACAGGTCTTCGCCAATATCGATAAGCGCAAGGCCGTTTGCAGCCGGCTCGGACCTTCGGCCGAACCTTTCATGCAGGCTTACCGCCTCATCGTTTACGCGCCATCGCTTCTCTTTGGTGTTGGAGATTTTTTCATCGTACTGCCCCCAGTATTCTCTGAAAAACATTCCGCCGGCACCGCTGCAAAAACCAGCGCGCCCAAATAAAACAATTACAAGAACAATCCCAACTGCTGACTTGTGCGCCGACATCGGCATTTTCACTCCTTGTTCTTACTGCCGGCTGTACTCCACCAGGAGCACCGGGCCCGGCCAGTTAATCTCCAGGCTGTGTCCCTCGAATTCCGAGTGGATTCCCACTTCGTTTACACCCTTTTGAATATACTCAAGCGGTACCGGCAGCGAGTCGAAACTGTAATTGTGCATTACCCCGAAATTGTCCGCCAGTGTTTTGCCGTTAAGCGTAATTTTGTGAACCGACCCGTCATCGGTCGCCGCCGACCACGTGGATAAGACCATTCTCGCTTCCAGGGCCTTTGAAAGGTCATCTCCTGCATTTATCCTGCATGACTGACTTCTGCCGACGCGGACACCGAAGTTCTCCGGCACTTCGTACGGCTTATACATCTTTACACTGCGACGCTTTCTCGACAGGAAAACCTCAACCGGCTCGGTCGTGCTGACAACACCTTTTTCATCGGTTATCCGGGCCATTATTTTAATGCCTGTGGCCTGGTCGGGCACCCACCTGCTGTCCCAGGTAACCCGGTACGGGGCATTACCGGCACTGCCAATGTGCCTGGCCATAACACCCTTTTGGGTATGCCAGTGCCATTGCTTGTATATACCGTTGCCTTCCCAGTCGAAATCCTCGTAAAAACCGATAAAATCAACCTGTCTGATTGAACCGTTGACGCCTGCTGTAATCAGCGGGTTGTCACCGATTGTCGAGCCGTCAGCCGGGCTGGTGATGCGCCCGGAACAATGGGCTTTGGAAGAATCGTAATAAACGCGCACGGTAAAGCAATATATCCAGTAAAAACCGAAGTTGAAGTTATAGCAAATCTGCGGCCCCGCGGTAAATTGGAAGATGTTTTTACCATCCTTTAGGTGTTCGAGAGGGACAGGGACAGCCTCATTGCCCAAAAGGGTCCTGTAGTAACAGTTCGGCGTTGTCGGGGTATTTTTCGGCTGGGGCAGGTATATCCAGCCGTGGCCGTTGACCCTGAATTTCTGCTCGCTTGTCCCGATATGACCTCCCCAGTATTCCACGCACATCTCGGCCTTTACCGCGCCGGCCAAATCCAGAACAAGCTCCTTAGGCACCATCCGAGGCTTATTATGCGCCCATGAATGGTCGCCTGACGAAAAATCCCTCGTACAGTTGGGGTCAAGCTCCGAAAAAAACTCTCCCTTGAGGGTAAACTCCCTGAAAATGTCACCAGGACCCGGCTGAGAAAAAACTGCCCCTGCCGACAGCAATATAAGAAAGCACGCCGCACAGATATGTTTCTGCAAATATTTTTTGTTTTTACGGGCGTGCATAATTTTCATCGTTAAGACCCTGTAATTTCGGAACTACCGAACCGTTTTTTGAAATTCTTTTACCTGCCTTCGTTAATCCATATATCCAGCCGCGGTGTTTGCCAGCCGTAAGGCTTGCCCAGTATATCCAAATCACCGTCACCGTCAAGGTCGGCAATAGCAGACTGATGAAGCCCTATGCCTTTTGAAATCAGCGTTTTTTTGAAGTTACCCTTTCCGTCACCCAGCAGAATCATATTCCTGGCACCGGGATTCTTGCCGAACAGCCGCATCTCTGCCAGCCAGATGTCGAGATTTCCGTCACCGTCAAAATCCACAATCGCAAGCGAATGCCCGTTATCCACCTTGTCGATTAAAATCTTCGGCTCCCATGTCCCTGTGCCCTTGTGGTGCTTGTTTTCGCTCTCTTTCCATTCATACATTACAAGCGGCGCCCAGCCGTCACCTACCGCCAGTACCACCTCCGGCCTGCCTCCGCCAATAAGTTGCCCTGAGGCTGCGCGCGAAAAAGAATAGCCGCCATCGATGATGTTTTCCGTGTAATCCGTGCCGCCGTTGTGTTTGAACCATCTTCCGCCGCCGACTATATCCACCTTGCCGTCACCGTCTATGTCGGCTTGGGCAAGACCTTCGTGCTCGTTGACCGCCTTAAAGCCCGGGTAAGTACCCCTCTGCCGCATCTGGCTGTCGCTGCTGTAACTGTATATAACCTCACACTCCCACGGTTCGGTTTGGCGGGGGTTTTCAGGTATTTCAGCCAAGTAAAGTTTTTCTCCGCCCTGGTTCCAGAACACAAGTTCGCTTCTGCCGTCGCCGTCGAAGTCGCCGAACATCAGGTCATGGTGCTTGGTTGCGCCGAAGTTCTTAATCTCCCGGCGTTTCCACGCCCTGTCCGGGTCATACTTCGGATACGGGTTCTCCCACCACCATACGCAGTTGCTGCGAGATTCACCTCCGCAGATTATATCCAGGTCGCCGTCCGAATCTATATCGAAGCAGGCAGAGCCGGCTTCGATGAGCACAAGCTCGGCATCCACTATATACCTTCTCCAGCCGCCCGGCACCCTCCGGTACCACACAAGCGACGGCGCCTTTGTACGCTCGGAAATAACAAAATCGTTGATACCGTCCCTGTCGATGTCACCAACCGCGCTGGAAGTCTGCTGCGTGCCCGTATTGGCCAGCGGAAGGTCACCGTTAACCGTAGATAAGTGCGTCCACTTGACCGCTGCTGTTTTATGTATGCCCGCACACCCTGGTA
>DATKWV010000159.1:0-3751 GCA_035529405.1 Sedimentisphaerales bacterium
TCGGGTCGATATGCACCCTGAGCTTTTCGCTGGCTACCAGAAGAATTACGGAAAATACCGCCCCCAGGCCGAGCATTGTCAGCCCGGCCCGCCAGGCACCAGCCCATAATTCAAGCAAGTCGGCCAATATCATAGGCAACCGTGTCGAAAAATTACTTAATCATCCCGGCAAAACCCATAAACGCCAGCGAAAGAATCCCCGCTGTAATAAGCGTAATGGGCGCATCCTGGAGACACTGCGGCACGTCCGCCAGCTTCAATGTGTCACGGATACCGGCCATAATGCAAATTGCAAGGGTAAAACCGACACCTGCTCCAAAGCTTAGAACCACCGCCTCAGGCAGATTGTCGATGCCCCAGAGATTCACGAAAAGGCACAAACCTAAAATGGCACAGTTTGTGGTAATCAAAGGCAAATATATCCCGAAGCTTTCATACAATCTCGGAAAAAACTTTCGCAGGTACATTTCCACAAGCTGCACCGCCCCGGCAATAACAAGTATAAAGCAAACATAACGCGTCACCTCCAGTTGCAGCCGCATAAGCACCAGGTGGTCAACCAGCCAGGTCAGTGTGCCGCTTAGTGTAACCACGAATGTAACGGCCATACCCATACCAAACGCCATATCTATCCTGCCCGATACGCCAAGGTACGGGCAAATGCCCAGAAACTTTGTAAAGACAAGGTTGTTGATTAAAACGATGGATATAAAGCCCGTAATAAAAATGTTTAATGTGTCCATAAACTATTAACCTTCAACTTTTTCTGGCACTTAGCAGATTAACCGCTGCAAGCAGAAGTCCCAGTGTGATAAAAGCTCCCACGGGCATGCGCATGGCCGCCCACGGCTGAAACCAGCCGCCCTGCGCCTGAACCGGCAGAACCTGTATTTCGAAAAAAGCGCCTGTGGAAAGTATTTCTCTTATGCCGGCCAGAACGCACAAAGCCAGTGTAAACCCAAGGCCTGTACCCAATGCATCGAGGATACTTAATGGAACACTTTTTTTGCTGGCGCAGGCTTCTGCTCTGCCGATGATTATGCAGTTTACGATAATCAGCGGGACATACGGCCCGAGTATCTCGCTCATCCTCGGTTGAAAGGCCTTTAGAAACAAATCCGCCACTGTAACAAAGGTTGCTATGGTAAGTGTGAACATAAGAATTCGCAGATGCGGCTTGAGGCACTTGCGCATAAGGCTGACCACAAGGTTGCTGCAGGTCAGTACAAAAATCACGCACAATCCCATGGTCAAAGCCGGCCTTACTGCCGCGGTAACCGCCAGCGTAGGACACATCCCCAGCAGCGACCGAAACACGGGATTTTCTCGCCATATACCTGCCAGAAAAGCCTGCTTGTGGACACCGCCAATGTCGTTTTTAGGGTCTGGATTGGAATCATTGACCATTGCTGATTAAACCTTTTTCCTGCATTTGTTCTTTTATCTGCATCAGGTAGTTATTTATTATGTTTACCACTGCCTGGCTGCTTACCGTAGCTCCGGTTACAGCTACAATTTCATTATCTATTTTTTCCGGGTCACCGGTTTTTACCAGTTTTAGTTTCACCGCCGGCGCACCTGCGAACTGACGGCGCCATAACAGCGGCTTTATACGGTCCCCGAATCCGGGTGTTTCATTGCTCGAAAGGCAGTCGAAACCTGCTATTTGTCTGAAGTTTTTATCCACAGCCGCCACCAGTTCTATTTTGTCGGCGAAGCCGCTGCCCTGGCCGTTAAAGCTGTAGCAGATGCTGTCGCCCGACTTTGAAAGTCCTTTGTATATGTTACTTGTGGCTTTAGCACCTTTGGCGGTTATTACCTCGAATTGGCCCACTAATTCAAATCTTGCCGCCTCCGGTACCAGGCCCGACATGAGCTCGTTGAGCTTGTTGATTTTATTTTGTTTTATTGTCGGTGCCAATGCCGAGTTTGTTGCCGCTATAAGAATCCCAAAGCAAAACGAGGTAACAAGCAGAAGCCAGCTTTGCCGAACAAAATGTTTTATCTCAGGAAACATGCGGTTTGCCTCCGGCCGGCACGAGTTTGCAGAATCTGTCAATCAAAGGCGTGGCACCGTTCATTAAAAGTACCGCATACATTACCCCTTCGGGATACTCTCCGAAAATGCGTATGACGATGGTTATTGCCCCTACGCCTGCGCCGAAAATCCACATGCCTTTTGTCGATAGCGGAGCCGTTACCGGGTCGGTTGCTATAAAGAATATACACAATAGCATTCCGCCTGTTGTCAGGTGAAGAACCGGCCGTATGTAGGTGTCTGCATCTATGATGTTAAACACCCACGCCAGAAATGCAGCCGAGCCTGCCGCCGCAAGGGGTATATGAATATTGATTGTACGTCTGGCCAGTAAATACACGCCTCCCAATAAAAGCGCGATTGCGCTGGTTTCTCCCAGACAGCCGCCGATGCTGCCGGTAAAGGCCACTTTTAATTGTTCGTCAACCATTTCGGTTGTGCCGGTGCTTTTTATTGCCTCTTTACTCCACGCCAGCGGCGTTGCCTGTGTTATTGCGGCGGTATTGTCCGGTCTTATTGCGGACATTTCAGGGTCGATTGTCGCCGGGACGGTCCAGGTGGTCATCAACATACCGAAACAGGCTGTCAGGAAGGTTCTGCCGACCATTGCAGGGTTGAATATATTGGCTCCCAGTCCGCCGAAAACCATCTTTCCTATGGCTACGGCAAAACAGCTGCCGATTATTGCCGCCCATACCGGCAGAGCCGGCGGAAGCGACAGGGCAAGGATTATTCCCGTTACTACGGCACTGAAATCGTTCAGTGAATTGGGTTTTTTCCGGATTATATTGCACAGCCATTCGGTCAGCACCGCTGAAGCAACGCAAGCGACAATAAGCACAGCAGCCCTTATACGGAAATAATAGCCCGCCGCCGCTATCGCCGGCATCAGACCGATTATAACGTCTATCATTATTTTACGGGTCGAAAGCGGCTTACCTATATGAGGGCTGGGGCCGACTGTTATGTTTTCGGGCATTGGCTCTTTTCCTTTTTGCCGCGGCACAGTCACTGCGGCATCCTTTTCTTCTGCCGTGCCAGAAGGATTTTGCCGGTCTTTATGTGTCCTGTCAATTCTATATTGGCCGGGCACACATAACTGCAGCAGCCGCACTCGGTGCAGGCACTTATATAATACTCCTGGGCCACATCCAGCAGGTTTTTTCTGACCGCATGTGCGATTCTTGTAGGATTCAGATGTTCCGGGCATGCCTGCAGACACTGGCCGCAATGAATACACGCAGTACGCTTGGCGGCCAATTTGTCTTCACCGATTTGTTTTTTCGTCAGTACGGTAATTGCATCGGCGGTCTTTGTAACAGGCATTGAAAAATCTGAAATCGCAACACCCATCATAGGCCCGCCGAGGATTACACGCACAGCATCTTCGGTCAGGCCCCCGCAGTGGTAAATCAGCTCCTGTACCGGCGTGCCTATTGCCACATAATAGTTGCCGGTTCTGGCGATACCTTCACCTGTAACGGTTACCACCCTGTGGGTCAGAGGCGCACCTAGTACCACAGCTTCGGCTATTGCCGCCGCAGTAGCAACATTCAGTACAACCACACCTATCATCGGAGGTATTCCCGCTGATGGGACGTTTTTCCTGAGAATGGCTTTTATAAGCTGTCTTTCGCCGCCCTGGGGGTATTTCGTTTTCACGACCACGACCTTTATATCTTCGGTGTTTCTGCACGTTTCAATTGCAGAACC
>DATKWV010000160.1:0-12276 GCA_035529405.1 Sedimentisphaerales bacterium
TGGGAGGAACTGGCAGAGCTTATGACAGACGACAATAAGCGCAATGAAATGAGGCAGGCCTGTATGGCGATAGCGAATAGAGATGCAGCCTGTAAAATAGCAGAGAAACTTATCGTGCATCGTGCACCAGGATGAACAGAAGTCGGAAGGCAGAAATCCGAAATTCTAAACTCGAAACAAACCACAGATTTACACGGATTGACCGAGTAAACGCAATACGGTATTTATGGTTTGGGCGGCAGGGCCTTGCGCAACAACTCCAGCATCTGGTACTGCCAGCCGTGCAGGGTCTTTAGCTGGTCTATGAGCTGTGCAGGGTCGGTCATATAATCCGGTTTTGGCTTCTCTGGCCTGCGGACGGCAGAGGTCTTAGCTTTCCGTTCAGTCATCTTTTATACTCCTTAAAGCAGCAGGTATTCAGCGCTTAAAACTGCGCCTGCGGCGCTTGGGGCGGGCGGTTGCAGGTACGGCGTTTTTAAGGGCAGGCCAGCTTTCCGGGATGGGAATATTGTGCGCAGTCATAAAACGGGCAAGTTCCGCTATAGGGATACGCCTGTCCATACTGCCGGGGATGCGGTAGCCGGCAAGAAGGCCGGTATCGAACCATTTGGAAACCATACGCGGGGCAACGTTGCAGATTTTGGCAACATCGCGCGTCGTCAAAACGTTATTTCCTTTTGCCATAACTTCTTGAACCTCCAAAACAGCCGCAGACTATTCGTCGCTCGTCGCTCGTCGCTGGTGACTCGTGACCGAAATCAGAAAACAGAAGTCCGAAATCCGAACCACGAAATCCGAAACAAGTCCGAATATTCAAAATACAAAATCCGAAATTAAGAGCTTCCTGGGCCTCAAGAGTTAAAACTCCAGTTCTCAAGGCGCGCCGAACCGTCAGGCCCGGGAAGCCGCTTCGCCGAGAAAGAACCCGGGTACTCGGCATTTATTTGGTTCTATATCGCGGCAGGCCCCAAAAGAAAAAGAGCACCGCCGCAATCACGCTTGGTCGGGGGCTGGAACCCCTTCACAGACGCGAAAGCAAACGATGCTCTTTCTATAGACTTCATACTGGAGCACCGTAGCTTTGTGCAAAAAAAAGCACAATAAGCTGACGGTGCTCTTCGTATAAACGAAGAGCACCGAGCTTTCCAAACGTTCTGTGAATACTACTTTCCAGCTTTGACCAAAACGTCTGAAATCTCAGTGATTCACTTTTTTGGCCGGGATTTCTCCCCGGCCAGACTGTATATTAAGGGATACTCTATCGGGATGCAAGAAAAAAAGAAAAAAATTTTTAGCCACAGAGTTCACAGACGCCGTCCTGAGCGCACCCGAAGGAGAACACAGAGGGAATAATTGGTAACTGGTGATTGGTTAAATGGCAAATGGTGATTTACGGAGAGGGTAAAGCAAACAGCGGATAGCGCGTAGGAAATCGGCGCGCGTTGTTCGGTCGCGCAGCTCGTGGGGTATGTCCTCTCATATTGTTTTCTTGTGCATGAGGGCGGACACACTGACAGAATTAAAGGCCCTGACCCTTCAAAATCTCTTCGCATTTGGTTGGAGTAACATCATACAGCAGGTAAAACCCTTTTTTCTTTGTCGAGGCATTCGTTACTAATTGAAGAACTACATATTGAGCGCCCCTGTAACCATCAAGGTTCGGGTTAGAAGTTGGGAAGTTTGGCCCGTTAGCTCCCAAAAATCGAAGTTGATTTGTTCCAAAGAGTTGCTGGTATTTTTCAAATGTAAGCTGGCACCTCGGATTCCCACTTGGAAGTGTGCCTTTCGCCACATACCAAATATTTGCCATAGTCAAATCTCCCTAAAATAATAATCTCTACCGCTTTTTACACCACAATGTTATTTTGGCGGAAATAAAATATCAACGAAAAACATCGAATTCTTGATTGGCGAAACTCAGAATTCCGCTAACCGCACTACAATATTCCCAAAACCGCTTTTTTTCAAGCAAAAACGGAATTTTCCTGATTCTTTCAATTAACCATTTAACCAATTAACCACTCACCAATTACCATTTAGCTGCCAGCTACAGTTACGGTCTGCTCGGTGCAGTTAAGGTAACGGCCGTATGCAAACACAATAACATTTTTTGCCGCGGCCTGCCGGCAATTTAAATTTGCGGCAATTTTTTGTTTTGGGGCGGTTCAAAATGGGGGGCTGGTTCAGTTTGGCCGGCCGATACAGCCGGCTTCGATGGCAAAGGCGATGATGTCCCTTGCCAAAGGCGCCGCGTCACTGGAGCCGTGCCGGCCGCCCTCGACAATAACCGCAAGAGCAATCGCCCTGCCGGTGCTGTCCTCGGCAAAGCCGGCAAACCAGGCGTTGGAAGGGCTTTCGGTTGAGCCGGTCTTGCCGTAAACATTCACCCCCCTGGCGGCAAAACCGGAATACGCAAACTGCTCGTGCGCAGTTCCGCCATACTCGTTTACGACGGCCCACATACCGTCGCGAATCAGCTGGGTAGTCTGCGGGGAGACACCAAGAGTAACTTCGGGGTGCGGATTTTCGGTATCATTCAAGAAAAGGCGGGGAGTTTTGTATATGCAGCCTCTTGCGATAGCGGCCATAGCGTTTGCGACCTGTAAGACAGCTACCCGAAGCGTTCCCTGGCCAATGCCGAATAATCTTTTTTCGCGATTTTCGAGCGGAAACCGCTGTGGTGTGAAAACAGCATCCTTGTCAACAGCCGCCGACGAGATAAGGCCGGCAACCTGTCTTAAATTCCGGGCGGCGGCAACAGCCGGTAATTCGTCAGCAGGGTACAGTGTTTCGCGGCCGTAGCCAAAACTGAAAAGCCACTGCTGCAGGACGGGTGCATCTATGCGGTCTGCTAAATGTGAAAAGTAGATGTTGCAGCTTCCTTTGACGGCGTTGCGGGCATTGTTGGGCGATTTATCATCGTGGCCGATATGATACCTGTTATACACCCAGCAATTGGGCCAGCTCCGCGGGGCAGGCTGGGCGGGACAGCTTATAATTTCATCGGGGCCGATTGCGCCTGTTTCAAGGCCGGCAATGAGAATCAGCGGCTTAATAACCGAACCGGGGGGATAGTGTTTGTTGATTGCGCGATTGCGCAGCGGCTCGTTAGGGTCATTTGCATAAACGGCATAATCATACCTGACACGATTCAAATCAAAAACAGGCAATGAAACAAGGGCAAGAATATCAGCGGTGTCAACATCAATAACAACAACCGAGACGGGTGCTTTGCAGTTTGTATTCTGTTTGCAATCAAGCAGATAGCGTTCAATTCGTTGCTGAAGCTCGATGTCAAGTGTCAGGCAGACGTCGGTTCCGAATTCGATGTCGGTACGGTCAATCAGTTCATTGTCAATATCGTAAACTTCGCGGCCTGTTCTGCCCCGCAGCAGCGCATCACAGACATATTCGACACCGTCTTCGCGTCCGTAAAGCTGGTCGGGGACATAATCGGTGGGGTCATTCTCAGAATCAGGCCCAGTATCCTGCGGCTGTTTTCCAGGCCCGACCCAGCCGATAATCTGGGCGGCGGCGGTATTGTAAGGATAGACCCTGTTTGCTTTCGGCATGATACGGACATATTGGGTATTCATAAACTCAAGCTGAGCGGTGAAAATATCGTCGTCGGTTTTCAGTTCAAGCAAAGGCCAGGCGCGGTGCATTTCGGCAATATCGACAGCGGCAGCCAAAAGCAGTTTTCCGTTGTCGTCGGCCTGTACATAAGGCGACTGATTCCTCGCAGCGGCAAGATGTGCCCGCAGGTTCCATATACGGTTATTTACAGATTCAATTCTCTGCTGTACCTGCGCTGGTTCGAGACCGAAGCAGGTGCATTTATCAATTATCTGCCGGAGAATCTGAAGTTTTTCCTCAATTTCGGTTTTGGTTTCCGTAACAGCGGTATAGGGTTCTTTTTTTTCGGCTGCTGCAAGCAGTCCGGCGCTGCAAACGCGCTGGTCGGCAAAAGAAGTCAGCTGGTAGTCGATGCACAACTCAAAGACAGGTTCGTCAACGGCCAGTACACGACCATTACGGTCGATTATCCTGCCTCGTACGGTCTTGAGGGGCCGAATAAGGCTTCTGTGGGATTTCAAATCGGCGATTTGCCGGCGGTAAAATGAGTCGGAAACCAGCTGCATCTGCACAAGACGCACAAGGCAGACCAGCAGCAAAAAAACGCTCAGCAGAACAAAGATTTTAATTCTTCTATCGTAAGTCATATTGCTGTTTTCGGCGATTGGAGGGCAATAAGATTAACATCAGCGGCCACCGAAGCGGCGAGTTTTTATACGCATGCACCAGGCCAAAGGCAAGAACAAAAAGGGGCCCAGCACGGCAGAATAGACGGCGGTGCCGAAAATAACGGTGTAAGTCGATGCCGGGGCATACTGGCCCTTAAACAGGCTCAGCAAGTGCATCAAAAGACCGACCAGAAAGCCGGCAACAAATATCACAAGGGCCTGATAGGGCATTTTTCTGATGGCGATAATGTTGTGCAGATGCGCAAGCAGGGTTCCGCAAAGGCCGAAACCAAGCATGCCCGGGCCCATCACCGGACCAACGAGGTCGGCGGCAAAACCAACAGCGAAAGAGGCAATTATGGCATCGAAAGTGTTGAAATATGTGGCAAAGAAAACCAGGGCAATCAACAGCAAATCAGGCCTGATATTCAGGGACGTAACGGCGGCAATCTCAAGGAAACCTGCCTGCAGAACGGTCAAAAGCAGGATAAGGGCTGCGAATCTGAGCCAACGCATTTTATGTCCTTAACTATGGCTGGGGATTCATTATAATCACGGCCACGCTGGTTAAATTCCGCAAATCACAAACAGGTGCAACGGTAATATCCCAGACAGAAGGATTCTGGTCGTTTCTGCGGCACTGCTGTACACGGCCAATGATTACAGGCGCATCGAGAAAACCGGGTTTTGCCCGGGCGTTTATATTATCACCCGGGCGAATGGGCTGTTTTATATCAATCATGTGAATTGCGGCCTTATTCGAGCCTGCACCTTCCATTACGCGGGCTATGTCAAGTCCGGCAACGCTAACGGCTATTTTTGAGGTCGGGTCGGTAAATAATTTGACCTGCGAGGTGCGCGCGGAAACTTCGGATATTATTCCGACAATGCTGTTGTCACTGAGCACAAACTGCCCGGCGGCCAGGCCGTCATCGACACCGCGGTTTATAATCAACTGACCCTGCGAAGCATCGACGGCAGCGGTAACAACTTCCGCAGGGACTAATTTTGCACCTTCAAGAGCAAATCTGTTGCGCAATCCGGAAAGTTTTTCGACCCTGCGGTGCTCCTGGTAAAGCTGTTCGGCCAGGTTTACAAGATGGTTCTGGACCTTGTCGTACTCTCTGCGGGACACCACGTCGTTAAGCGGCTGCTGTATACGCGCAGAAAGCGAGGCGTTTCGACCCATTTTCAAAGGCCAGCGGAGAATATGAGCGAACAGCAACTGCAGATTACCTGTGAGGTTTTCGGGAGCAACAAAAAAAATAAGACTTCCCAGTGTCAACCAGGTGAACAAAATCCGTTTGGAGATTCTGACTCGCTTCCGTGCCATCAGGTAAGAAATTTATAAAGTCAAACACAAATAGTGCGAACGTGGAGGGTATGAACAAATATTCGGTGATTACAGTGTTACAAATTCCGCGCTGCGTTTTTTCATTCCCATCCGTATTCGCCATGGTCCATGGTATCTTTCCACAGCTCAAGATTCTTCAGATACACGCTTGTGCCCCTTGCAACAGCACAGAGAGGGTCATCGACCCTTATAACCTTCAGGCCGGTGGCATTTGCCAGGATGGTATCAATACCCCGCAGCAAAGAGCCGCCGCCGCAGATGTGTATTCCATTGTCGATTAAGTCGGCGGCCAGCTCAGGCTCTGCCTTTTCGAGAGTTCTGGTAACGGCATTAATAATGGCAGCGATCGGCTCACGAAGGGCTTCGCGTATCTCTTCGCTGGTAATAACAATTTTTCTGGGCAGCCCGGAAATAGTATCCCTGCCGGCAACCTCCATAGTCAGTTCCTCTTCCAGCGGCGCCGCAGAGCCGATTTGTATCTTGACTTTTTCGGCGCGTGCTTCTCCGATAAGCAGGTTGTATGTCCTCTTGAGATGATTAATGGCGGCCTCGTCCATATCATCGCCTCCGACGCGGACACTTTCACAGGTGGCGATGTCAGCCAGACTCATAATGGCAACTTCGGTGGTTCCGCCGCCAATGTCAACTATCATCGAAGCGGTCGGGTCGGTAATGGGCAGTCCCGCCCCGATGCCGGCTGCCATAGGTTCGTCAACGAGGTAAACCTTGCGGGCACCGGCGCGTTCGGCGCTGTCGATAACAGCCCTGCGTTCGACGGCGGTTATTCCGCTGGGCACGGCAATAACCACACGGGGCCTGACAAGGCCGGTGCGGTTGTGCACTTTGCGGATAAAATAGCTCAGCATCGCCTCGGTTATTTCAAAATCACTGATAACGCCGTCCTTCAGCGGTCTTATAGCGGAGATGGAACCGGGGGTCTTGCCCAGCATTTCGCGTGCAACAAGGCCCACAGCCTGGCCGTTGTTGAGCACGATATTGGTTCCTTTTCTGACGGCAACTACGGAAGGCTCGTTAAGAACAATCCCCTTATCGCGGACACAAACCAGCGTGCTGCAGGTACCAAGGTCGATACCCATGTCCATGCTAAACCAGCCTAAGATAGTGTCCAGCAGCACTGTCGAATCCCTTCTGAAAGTTTTTAACTGACTATATAACAAAAACCGAAATTGTCAATAGTCAATTGCTAAGGTATCTTAAAAAAGGTACCGTACTGGAAATAACACTTACAGGCCACAAAGGCGACTGTGGCCACTACCACCGCCAAGGCCAGGGCCAGCATGGCAGTATAGATATTATCCATTAAGACAGGTTTTTGAACAGGAATCTGGCCATCAGGACTCATATATCGACCTCAAAAGTCATAATTTCAGACAAGTTCGCGTACGCAGCGGCCTATTTTCTCCGGGATTAACGAATCGGCTAAAAGTTCGTGGCGGCGTTATCACCGACCTTGGGCTGCTGCTGGATAAGGTCGAGCACGCCGACTGCTTCTTCGGTATCAGTATCGAGGATGAGAATATCGCAAATAAACTCATCGCCGCGAGTTACGTGAAATTTCATACCCTCCTTTACACCATCGGCAGAACCGATGGATATACTGGCCATAGAGTGCTTCATATCCACAGCGGTTACCAGGGCCTTGAGACTGATATCTGTCGGCGGCGGCAGGGCCATTCGCGGCACATCGGTTCTGCGTGTTACCGTCACAGGCTCGGCAGCAAATTTACCCATCGGCTGCAGATACTGGTCCAGCCTGGTCTGCAACTGTGTTTTCTGCTCGATAAGCTGCTTTTTCTCAGCCTCGAGGTTTTCGATTACGGCCATTTTCTCAATCAAGACGGCAGAAGTTTCCTTCAGTTCCTTTTCCTGTTTAATCTGGTCGGCACGAACCTGCTTTAGTTTTTCCAGAGTATCCTGCAGCAGCTGGCCCTGCTTATCGTTTGTTTCGTAAAAGTCCTTGGTAATGCTCGTCCAATCGTTAACTTTCTGCAGCAGAGCAGCCTTTTCCCTTTCAGCGTTGGCTAAGTTCGCCTGCAGGGTTTCGACTTCGGCCTGCAGCGAAGCAATTTTTCCGTTGAGCCTGTCCTCAGTCTGTTGATACCTGGTGTTCTGCTGATTAAACTGTTGCTGCAGGTCCTTTAGTTTTTGTGATTCGGTGCGCAGCTTGCCGGCAGCATCTTGTTCTTTTTCTCTGAAGTTGTCGGCGTTGGCGACGTAAGTAACAACAACAGCACAAAGGGCAATGGTGGATATTGTCAATAAGACTATCAGAATCTTTGTAAGTGTACTCAAAACAAGCTCCTTTCGTTGAAATAGACCCCGCCCGCATTTTGGGGGTGAGTCTTAAATTACATGGCTATTATAACGCTCCTACAAGACAATTTTACCGTTTAACGGGGTGCAGGTCAAGTTATTTTTAGCAAATTAGCTTCATAACCGGCCTGCGAAGACAAATACCGTGATAATATAGGAACTTGCCGCCTGCAAATTAACATAAGTATGCGGCTGTCGCTGCTATGGAGCCAATTACGTATCATGGCGTTCGAGCGGGCATTGACGCGATTTTCACCTGAAAAACGGCCTTTGCAGCGGCAATACGCACGAGTTTGGAGCGGTCTTTTAACAGCCGGGGCAGAAAGGCAGTAAGTTCCGGTGTTCGGATTTGACCTATGGCCAGTGCCGTTAAGACATTAACGCGCTCGCGGTCCTCGGCGCTTAGTTGTACCGCAACATTTTCTCCGAAGACATCCAAAACCTGCTGCCGACCTGCCAAGGAGCCGAGCATGCCCAGTTGTTCTGCGGCAGCTAAGCGGACCTCCAGAATATCGTCATCCAGCATAGTAACCAGGGCATCAGCAGCTTTCGCCGTGCCCAGCGCACCCATGGCCTTTACACCCATGGTCCTGACATCGGCATAGGCACTTATAAGCATAGTCCAGAGTTTGGGATAAATGGTTTCGTCCCCCAGCCCTGCAATAGCCTCAGCAGCCTGAAAGCCGACCTTGTCAGGGGTATCCCTGTTTCTCATAACCTTATACAAGGACTGCAGGGAATCTTTATCACCAATTCTGCCGAGCAGCAAGGCGGCATTGGCTCTGACGGTCTGGTCGGTGCTGTTTAACGCCTGTCGCAGAAGACTAATCCTGTGGGCGCTGCCGAGATTTGCCAGGGCATAAGCGGCAGCCAATCTGGTGTTCTCGTCAGGCACATCGAGCAGTTTCTCAAGTGTGGTTCTCGCAGGATAATACCTCATGTCGCCAACGGCAGAGGCAGCGGCGAACCTGACGGGTATGAAATCATCCGTCAGTAAAAGCTGTACAATCGGGGCAAATTCAACCTGCCGGGTATCGGCAACAACTTCAATAGCTTTGACCCTGATTTGAGGGTCGGAATCGGCTAAAGCACTGCGAATTATTTCAGCAGCCTCGCGTATGAGCCTGTCAGCCGAAACAGGACCCGTGCTGACAGTTCCGCTGCAGCCGAAAGCAAGAAAAACGGCTGAAATACAATTTAATATAAGCAGGAATTTTTTCAAATTTACACGCCTCATATTATTCATTGCCGGCCCTGGTTTGTTTTGCTTTGCCGCTAATTTGCGGTATTATTATGAACAGAAAAACAGCCGCTGCACAGGCAAAATCCAGCCATCTGCCATTTTTACTGAAAAAGGTTACCCTTTTATCTATCGGCATTCTATCAACAAACCATCCGGCAACTGCCTGCCGTTCCATAGCCCTGCCGGGCAGGTCGCCGGCTAAAAAACCGTCACGAATACGGCCAACGGTATCAATCAAACAGCTTATGCCGGTGTTGACGCTGCGCAGGACGGCAAGCCTGTTTTCGACTGCCCTGAAAACACATACAGCGGTGTGCTGAGCAAGCTCGGTGGCAGGTTTGATTTTTCCATTGTCAAATCGCACGAACCAGCCGTCATTGCTTATGTTTACAAGCCAGTGCAGCCGTTTGTTTTTGTCGGGGCCCAGAGCAAGTTTTGCTGCAATAACAGGAACGGTGTCCTCGTAACATATCATTACGCCGAATTTGTATGTGCGGCTGGGGTCGGGTGGGACGTTCGCGACCTCGAAGACCGTGTATTCGGTACCGTAATCGAGGGAATAATCATAATTATACGGTGTAAACTTCATAAGCACTTCGTACAGGCCGGGAAACGTTTTTTTAAACGGGACCACTTCACCAAAGGGCACAAGATGAATTTTATTGTATTGTTTCGGCATCTGGTGTCCCTGTGGGCCGTAAAGAAAAGCTGAGTTATACCTCGAGGCCAAATCGACAGTGTCATCGGGATTTATCCGCAGTGTGCCGCCGTAGGCACCGGCAAGTATGAAGGCCGTATCCTTTGCATGGTCACTGAGCAGCCTGTCAAAGACTTTGTAGCTGTGGCTGGTATCCAGCAGCATCAATACCCTCTGGTCGAGGATTGCCTGCACCATTGTCTCGGGCCAGACAATCAGGCTGGCGCCGGCGTTTGCACAGGCATTGCTTTTTTCCAGCAGCTGCTGAAAAATCTGGTCGCCGGCCTGGAACGACCTCTTGACAGACTGCGGGACATTGGACTGTACGGCGGCTACGGTGGGGCCTGGTTCGATGAATTCGTCGGTTTGGCCTATCCTCCATCGGCCGTACGCAACGGCGGCCAGGACCGCGGCAGCAACGCAGGCGGTTTTCAACAACGGTGCGACCTTGAAAATTCTTTTTTGCGCGGCGGCAATTATAAGTTCGGCAATCAATGCGTTGACCATTGCAATCAGAAAAGACAGACCCGCGGCACCAGATATGTCGGCGATTTGAATCAGGGATATATTGGCGTATTGACTGTGCGCGAGGAATCGCCAGAAAAAACCGCCGAGGAAAAGGCCCTGCAGATTTTCAACAACAACAACCAATACGGGCACAGCCAGCAGAAAAGGAATACCGCGATTTGCGCAGTATCTCAGCAGCAGCAGTAATAGCGGCCAAAGCAAGGCCGTGTACAGGCAAAAGGCCAGCCAGCCGGCTGTGGTAACGGGCGCTATCCAGTAAAGATTGCCCAGCCAGTAACAGGCTGAAACAACGTAGGCGATAATTACCAGATGCCGGGTTTTTATCGGTGATGAGGATATAAGGATAAAGGGCACCATCGCCACCCACGCCAAAGCAGCCCAGCCAAAAGGCGGCTGAATGGCTGTCAGCATTAAGGCGCTTGCTGCAAAAGCGAGAACCGCAAACAAAATATTATTGACTTTCAACTAAACTCGACCCCTTGGAATGGATAACCTTTGCCCGCAGCGGCCCCAATTTACCACTTTTCTGTATCTTAATCAAACGTTCGATTACGTCGTCGCAGGAATAGTGATTTTGGCCGTTTGAGATGCGCGAGTTGAATTTTTCCGTAAACAACCCCAGCAGATAAGAGCTTTGCTGCAGTCCTTCAGCAGAAACTTTGTTTTCGTGATAAAGGCATTTAAGCTCTGCGTCTGCGTGGCGACTCCATCTTCCCGGCCCTGCATCCACAATCGGTAAATTGTTAAACTGCCTGATTCTTTTGCGGGACTGGTCGGCGTACTCGGGTGAAATTTCGATGCCGGTATATTCTCTCTTCAATTTAGCGGCAACAATAGCAGTTGTGCCCGAGCCGCTGAAAGGGTCAAGTACCCAATCCCCGGCATTCGAGCTGACCCTTATAATCCGTGCCAGCAGGCCTTCGGGCATCTGACAGGGAAAGCCGGTCCGCTCATCAAACGTGCCGCATACACGGGGGTATTCATCCCAGACATCATCGGGCAATTTGCCGTCAGGGTTTGCACGCTTATCGCTGTAAATTTTCTGCCTGTCGGATATGACGCGGGTGGTTGCATCGGCATCAAAAGTGAAGATGTCCTTGTCTTTTACAAAGTACAATATGTGGGTATGGGAGCGGGCGAATTTCTTTTTCATCTGCTGGCCGAAGGTGTAATGCCATATAAGCCAGTTTCGCATAAAAAGGCCCAGCCCATCGGCGATTATTTTGGTGTTCGCCGCATATTCGTCACCCATTGCGATGTAAAACGACCCGTGCGGTTTCAGTACGTTATAACAGGCACTCATCCAGCGCCGGGTCCAGGCTACGTAATCATCGCTTTTTTTGTTGTCGTTGTAGCCGTTGTACTTATAGCCGATATTGAAGGGCGGGTCGGCAAAAATAAGGTCGGCAAAAGGCTCTTTGACACTGCTCAGGATTTTTATGCAGTCGCCGGATATTATCTTGTTGATGAATTTTTGCATTGCGACATAATAAGATACAAAGAGGGAAAAGTAAAACCCAAAAATTGGTCGTGCAAGAGTTTTATAAGTTTAGAAACTAAAAGCAATGTCTAATAAGCAATGGTTCGGTCTGTTCGTGCAGGTAAAACCAGCCGGGCCGGTAAGTAAAAAAGGAAATTGACGATGATAAGAAAAGGTATCTTTGTGATTGTGCTTGCCGTTATTGCGGCACAGACGCTGTCGGTGCGGGGTGAAGATGCGTGCGGCCGAAACGAGCTGCCTGCTGAAACCAAACACCAGCGAGATGCAAGGATGCGGTGGTGGCGAGATGCGCGCTTCGGGATGTTCATTCACTGGGGCGCCTACGCAATTCCGGCGGGAACCTACAAGGGCAAACGCATAGACGGCCTCGGGGAG
>DATKWV010000161.1:0-9644 GCA_035529405.1 Sedimentisphaerales bacterium
GCATAAAGCACCAGCGGCTGCAAAACCCGGCAGGTGGGGTATTTGCGGACTGGCTGGTAAAAAATTCCACCTAATCGGTGCAGGCGGTATCGGTGTAAGCGGCCTTGCACAGGTCCTTATGAAAAACAAGGCCGTCGTTACCGGCTCCGACCAGACCGCCACCGCCGTAACGACTCGGCTCTGCCGCCTGGGAGCGGATATAAAAATCGGGCACAAGGCCGGATATATAAAGGATGATATTGACGGGGTGGTAATTTCAGCCGCCATAGAACAGGATAACCCGGAATTAGTCCAGGCCCGAACGCAGGGATGTAAAATCTATAAATACGCCGAGCTGCTCGGTGAATTGATGGACAACTACGACGGTATTGCCGTAAGCGGCACTCACGGCAAGAGCACAACAAGCGGATGGCTTGCATGGCTTTTCAGCAAAGCAGGACTTGAACCCAACTTTATCATCGGCGCTGATGTTACCCAGTTAGGCGGTTCCTCGGGTGTGGGTAACGGCCGGTATTTTATAGCAGAGGCCTGCGAATACGACCGCAGCTTTCTGAACCTGCGGCCCAAAATCGCCTGCATACTCAATATCGAGGCAGACCATCTCGACTATTACCGGGATGAGAACGAGATTGTCGAAACGTTCGGCGAATTCGCACGGGGTATAAGGCCGGACGGGCTGTTAGTTGCCAACGGGATGGACGTAAACACAGCAAGGCTTTTGAACACATTGCCGCCGGGTGGACGGTGTCAGACATTCGGACTTGACAAGGGCTGTGATTTTTCAGCGCACAATATCCACTTCGGGAAGGAATTAACCGGTTTTGAAGTTTATCGCAACAAAAAGCTGCTCGGAACCGCTGAAATTGCCTTGCCGGGCTTTCACAACATAATGAACGCTTTGGCGGTAATTGCCACGGCTATCGATGCCGGCCTGGAGCCTGGGCAGGTGCTTGCACTATTAGGGCAATTCAATGGTGTTGAACGCAGGCTGACATTAAAAGAACGGCTGGGTGATATTACCGTCCTGGACGATTATGCCCATCACCCTACCGAAATAAAGGCCTCACTCGAAGCTATACGTCAAAGGTATCAGCCCAAACGGCTGTGGTGCGTTTTTCAGCCCCACCAGTACAGCAGAACACGGTTTTTCCTTGATGATTTCGCCGAAAGCTTTAAGCTTAGCGACGTAACCATTATGCCGCAGATATATTTTGTAAGAGATACACAGAAGGCCAGGAAAGAAGTTAACTCGCAAAAACTCGTAGAGCGAATTTGCGGCAACGGTACAGAAGCCGTATTTATCGATGATTTCGACGGCATTTGCGATTATCTGACAGAAAAAGTAAACGCCGGCGATGTGGTGGTTACCATGGGTGCAGGCGATATATGGAAGGTTGCAGATGGATATATTCAGCGGCTTCGAGAAAATAGTCAGAAGTAACTATCCGCTTGCCAAACATACCTGGTACGGCCTTGGCGGGCCTGCGGATTATTTCATAACACCGGAAAACTCCGAGCAGCTCAAACAGGTGGTACGTCGCTGCAACGAAAACAAAATCGCCATCCGCGTAATGGGATTCGGCTCCAACCTGCTTGTCAATGACGGGGGTCTGCGCGGTGCCGTTATAAAGTTCGACTCCGAAGAATTCACACACACACACTTCTCCGGCGAGCAAGTAACCGCCGGCGCAGGCGCAGATATGAGCAAACTGCTGTTTGCCTGCGTTAAAAAGGGTCTTTCAGGTCTTGAAGGGCTTACGGGTATTCCCGGGTCGGTCGGCGGGATGATAAGAATGAATGCCGGCGGCAACTTCGGGGATGTCGGCACGGCTGCAGTGACGGTAACATTGATGGACAGCAGCGGTAAAATCTTCGAAAAAAGCAAACCCGAGCTGATGTTTGACTATCGCCGAACCAATATTACGGCAAAATTCATCCTTGGCGCCACGCTGCAGCTTGCATCTGCCGAGCCGGAGCAGGTGCTCAGGACCGTAAAGGAAATCTGGATTTATAAAAAGAACAGTCAGCCTCTGAACACCAAAACCTGCGGGTGTATATTCAAGAATCCCCGCGGCGTTTCAGCGGGGGCGTTAATAGACAGGGCCGGTCTTAAGGGACTGCAAATCGGGCAGGCGGTCGTCAGCGAAAAACACGCAAACTTCATTATCGCAAAGAACGGCTGTACCAGCCGCGACGTCAGAAGGCTCATAGAACTCATCCAGCAGAAAGTAAAAGAGCAGTTCGGCATCGGCCTCGAACCGGAAATCGAAATCTGGGACTGAATTCGTCGCCCTGCCGTAAGTCCCGTCAGGGATGCCTAACGGCAGCATCCTCCGTAAGGGGTCCTTAGGACTGCGGAGTGGCTCAGGAATGGGTAAATGCCTGAATTACCAATTAACCAAATAGTAAATTGAAAATAGTAAATAGTAAATTAAAAGTGGCTGTGCTTGCCGGCGGTGTAGGCAGCGAACGGCAGGTAAGCATCGAAAGCGGCCGATGCGTCGAGCAGGGCCTCAAACAGGCCGGCATTGATGTCATAACCGCAGATATAGTACCCGGTCAGACGGCAATTCTGCAGGATAATTCCATCGACTTGTTTTTTCTTGCGCTGCACGGCCAATTCGGCGAAGACGGCCAGCTTCAGCAGATACTCGAAGACAATTCGCTTTGTTATACCTCCAGCGGCCCTGAAACCTGCAGGCTGGCCTTTGACAAAATGGCAGCCAAAAACCTGTTCAGCCGGGCCGGTGTATGTACGCCTGCAGCACTTGAACTGCACAACGATACCGATATTACGCAGCTTCAAAAGCAGCTGCGGCAGCTTAGTGAAAGGTTCGTAGTCAAGCCTGTCAGGCAGGGAAGCAGTATAGGTGTGAGCATGGCTGACAGCCCAAAGCAGGCCATAGCGCTTGCCCGCACGTGCCTGGCCCAGTTCGGCAGCTGTATGCTCGAAGAATTCATACAGGGGCAGGAAATAACCGTAGGTATCCTCGACGGCAATGCCTTGCCGATTATTGAAATCAGGCCCGCTGAAAGCTTCTACAACTACAAGGCAAAATATCACGACCAGGCGACACAGTTTCTCTTCGATACAATCAGCGACCAGACGCTGTCGGCACAGGTGCAGGCGCTGGCCTTGAAGTGTTACCACGTACTCGGATGCCGATATATGGCCAGGGCAGACTTTATCTTGACGCCCAATCGGCAGCTTTATGCCCTGGAAATTAACACCATTCCGGGGCTTACCAGCCATTCTCTTTTGCCGAAAGCGGCGGCCAAAGTCGGGTACTCGATGAGCCGATTGTGCATGACAGTCATTGAAGCGGCGGTCAGAGACAGGAAAGTAAAAATCGTCAGTTAAAGAGTCCAACTTCAGTGTTCGGGATAAGAAAAAAAAAGAGCAGAAAAACTCTATCATCGCCGAAACGGCTGATGAGAAAGAAAAAACGCAGGGTATCCGCAGGTCCGTCACTGAAGTTTATACTGCCTGCAGCGGTTCTGCTTCTTGTTATTGCGATTCTGGGCATAGGCCTTGTATTTCTGGGCAAATATGTTGAACAAAAGGTACCGGTATCACAAAAAACCGGGACATTAAAACTTGCAGATACCCCAGCCTGGGTCAACGAGGCGCTTAGAAAAAAAATCTACGCCGCAGCGGTGGCAGGCGGTGAAGATTTGAGACTCGACGATGATGTGGCTCAATCGGTACAGCAGAATATCGCTGCGCATTTTGTCTGGCTTGATGAAGTAACCGTACAGATAAACAGCGAGGATATTCTTATATCAGGCCGATGGCGAAAGCCCATAGCGGTCGTAAAATCAGGTACGGGCACATTCTATATTGACAGCGAACTTGTTGTACTTGATTTTGTGCCGCTGTCGGAACCGGCTACAGTGCGTGTCAGGGGTCTGTCTGTAACAACAACATCTCCACAGGCCGGCTGGGTCTGGGACGAACCGGATTTGGCGGCGGCTGTTGAATTACTTGGCCGTTTACACCGGATGGACGAGCTTGTAACACCCGGTAAACCCTTATTCAACGAAATCGAAATTATAGACGTCACTAACTTCAACGGCAGACAAAGTCGCTCGGCTTCCCACCTTGTACTCTACGCCAAAGACAAAACCGAAATACTGTGGGGCTGCGAAATCGGCACGTGGCAGCGCTATCTGGAGGCGACCGACCAGGAAAAACTGGCAAAGCTCTATAGTTATTACCAGGAAAAAGGTACACTGCTGGGCCGTGCAAAATATATCAATCTGCGCGACCCGCAGGAGAAAATCCACCTGCCGGCTGACGAATACTGACCAACAAAGAATAACGCACAGAAGGGTCAGCCTTCCTTATCCAGCCACCATTGCTTGCGTTTTTTTATTTTCTCTATTTCATCGAAAGTGTATTCTTTGCCCCGATTGATACCGCCGCATCGCTGGGCGGCTTTGTTCCAGGCATCCGGACCGGCCAGGTTGCTTGACCAGAAGGGCCAGGTTCGGCACTGGTTCGGCCGAACCGGATAAATCCTGCAGCTTTTCGCCCCGCCAACATCCTCGAGAAAAACGCAGTCCCTCGTACAACGCTGCTCGACAATGGTTGTGCGCAGGCCCACCCTGTGCAGGTAGTTTTGCCTGACCTGCCCGGCTGTAATGTCGAGAAAATCGGCAATGATGTCAATCTCTTCTTTGCAGACCCAGATGTAACCTTCGACCGGTCCCGAACAGCATCGGCCGCACTTCTGGCATTCGAAGTGCAGCCCGTCGGCATACCACGCTTTTTTGTTTTCGAACACGCTCCGGTCCTTGTTTATTTATAATAATGCGTAGCTTTTTACCTGCGCTGCCAAATGCTCGATATCTTCATCCCGCTGCACGTTAAATTCGCTCATACACAAGCGAATAACAGGGCAGGTCTTCCATGTCTCGAAAAGCCGCCGGTAGTCATCGTCAAGCTGCCGCAGAAACTCCACGCCGATACCCTGCTCATAACTGCGGTTGCGCACATGAATACGCTGCAGACACTTTTCAACCTCGTCGCTAAGGTATATTACCAGTACCGGCCGCGCCGCTTTTGCGGCAAAATCAGGATAAATGCTTTCGTACAAACTCAACTGTTCGGCATCAAGCAGCCGTCTTGCATAGATAAGTTCCTTGTCAAAGACATAGTCGCTGAAAACAGGCCGCTGCGACATTAAAGCATCGGCATTCAACTGTTTGGTCCTGTGAACCAGAAAATATAACTGCGAATCCAGGGCCAGTTCCTTTGCTCCGGCATAAACACGCCGCATAAAAGGATTCTGGTCGTACGGCTCCAAAAGCGCCCTGCTCGAAAAAAACTCTGACAATCTGTTGGTCAGGGTGGTTTTGCCCACACCGATAAGCCCGGCGATACATACAAGCTGCGGCAGGCCGGGATTAAGGACAAAATCGCCGCCCTGCAGTCTTTCTGAAAGCTGGCGGACCGACACTTTCAGAACCGGGTGGATAAGCTCGGCGTTTAACCGGCATAAAGGCCCGAGCACGAAAGAACGCAGATGCATTTGCCGATGAGGCACTGTTAAGCCGGCGGTGTTTATCACCTGTTGGCCGAACAGCAGAAGGTCCAGGTCCATAGTCCTCGGTGCCCATTTTTCGGCCCTTACTCTGCCAAGCCGGTTCTCAGTGTCGAGCAGTACCTGATGCACGGCTTCCGCAGGCAGCGAGGTACTTATCTCAGCCGCGGCGTTAATGAAATGGCACTGTTCAACATTGCCAAGAGCCGGCGTTTCGACAAGGTCGCTTACGCCAGTTACCCGGATGTCCTTGTTTTGTGAAAGCAGTCGAACGGCCTGGTGGATATAGCTTTCTCTGTCGCCTGTGTTACTGCCTAAGCCGATATATGCGGTTGTGCTTTTTGTCATTAGACTAAACCGTTATCACAAAACAGCACTGCCGGTCACAGTGCAGCCAAACGGTTTAACGCTTCCTGGACATTGTGCGCGTGGGCAAATGCGGTCAGCCGGAAATAACCCTCCCCCGAAGGCCCGAACCCGGCCCCGGGCGTACCGACAACGTGAGCTTTTGTTAACAACAAATCAAAAAAGTCCCACGACTTCATTCCGTCCGGTGTCTTCATCCAGATATACGGTGCATTGACACCGCCATAAACCTCGTAGCCCAGTTTACTGAGGCTTTCGCGTATCAAGCCGGCGTTGTTCATATAAATATCGATAATCCTCTGTACCTGTTTTTTGCCGTCCGGCGTGTAAACAGCCGCCGCCCCGGCCTGTGATATATATGATGCACCGTTAAATTTCGTGCTGTGCCGCCTGCTCCACAGCGCATTAAGCCGTACGGCCGGGCCGTCTTTGGCGGATACTTCCAACTGTTTGGGCACAACGGCAAACGCGCAGCGCACGCCCGTAAAACCAGCGGTCTTGCTGAAACTGCGAAACTCGATAGCCACATCCTTTGCACCGTCAATTTCATATATCGAATGCGGTATCCCCTGCTCGGTGATGAATGCCTCGTAAGCTGCGTCAAACAAAATTACAGCCTTTTTTTCTTTCGCGTAGCCGACCCATTTGCTCAAGACCTCTTTTGAAGCTGTAGCGCCCGTCGGATTGTTGGGAAAGCACAGATAAATAATATCAACCGGACAATCGGGCGGTTCCGGCAGGAAAGAATTGGCCGCCGTGCACGGCATATAAACGATTTTTTCATATTGGCCGCTCTGGTTAGCCGGCCCGGTTCTGCCTGCCATTACATTGCTTTCCACATAGACCGGGTACACGGGGTCTGTTACGGCAATGACGTTGTCGGTGCCGAAGATTTCCTGCATATTGGCCGTATCGCATTTGGCACCGTCGCTTATAAAAATTTCTTGCTTGTCGAGCGTGACCCCCCTGCTGCGAAAGTCGTTTTCGATAATCGCCTCGATGAGAAAATCGTAACCTCGTTCCGGTCCGTAGCCGTGAAAATGCCGCGGGTCAGCCAGGTCATCTACCGCCTTTTTCATCGCCTCTATAACAGCCGGCGGCAGCGGCTGAGTAACATCACCGATGCCTAAGCTGATTATCTTGGCGTTAGGGTTATCAGCCGCGAATTCAGCCACGCGCCTGCTGATTTCCGGAAACAGGTAGCCCGATTGCAGTTTAAGAAAGTTTTCGTTGACTGTAATCATAGGCCGGTATTCTATCCGCTGCCGGCCACATCGTCAACACCCCGCCCGCAAACCGTCAATTGCTCTG
The DNA here is from genome assembly GCA_035529405.1 of Sedimentisphaerales bacterium. Taxonomy (GTDB): domain Bacteria; phylum Planctomycetota; class Phycisphaerae; order Sedimentisphaerales; family Anaerobacaceae; genus DATKWV01. The sequence continues at coordinate 7,224 of DATKWV010000161.1, forward strand.
TTGAAAACGATGCTATTGTCATTGCGAAGAAGCCGAAGGCGACTGCGGCAATCTCAAAGCTCAAAAAGCAAGATTGCAGCGGTCAGGTTATTTCGAAAAACTCTAACAGGGCCAACGGATAAAATAAACTGTTGTGCTTTTGTCGGTTTTGTGTATAATGGCCCGGCCCCGCTATAAAAAGGATTATCAGATTACAACAAAGCAATTAGAGTATTTAGCGGCGAGAGTGAAGCTGTTGCAAACATTAACCAGCAAAATCTGCAGAGAAAAGATAGCATCATTTCGCGAAAACTAAGAATTTATGAGGTGAATGGATTGAACAGCAAACTTGGGGAGTACTGAACAGAACATCGTGGTATGAGTAAATGCCACGTGAGGAGTTAGCAAACCATGGTTTCGGAAGGGGATGTCTACAAAAAAAGCCCTAGGGTGGCTTTTTTACAGTTGTACGATGCTTTGGAACGCAAACTGAAACAGCATGCGCCACGGGACTACATAACATGGATGGCAAAACGACTTGCTGAATCATGGTTAGACGACAAGAAACTTCTACAAATCCCACCTCATAGGATAATCCACTCAATCGAGGCAAACTGCGCATACTGGAAAACGGGATACAGGGACCCAGTAACACCGAATGCCGTTGCCAAGATTATGAACACATACCACGACTTCGTGGATACTTATCAACTAAACACAATTCCCGAATCTTTGGACCGATTCTTCTTGCTGATGTATCGCGAACAGATTCCGCTACAAAAAAGGGCCTCTTGGTCTGACCTCCTCCGGTCCTGGGTTTTATTTGTGCGCGACAGTTCAATGGCAAAATCCAGACGCAAATTTCATTCGCATTATGGGATCATGATGGACCAGTGGGTAAAGATATGCTTTCTTTGCTGGGGGATATCGGTACAACAAGGTGGTGATTCTTTTGTTGTAGGAATAATAGAGAATCCCAAAATAGAGGTCTCGCAAAACACGCTGGAGATCTTCTTAAGATATTCTGCTCGGTCGCCGGAAGAAATTGGTCGCTATTTTCTTGATATGCGAAAAGATGAGCCGCACAAGTTTCACTCACTCATACGGTCATGTTTTTTCGAAACACCAATAGTGAGGTTTAGCGATGATTCAATCATAGTCCCGCATACGCACCTCCTGTTCCTACATGCTGGTGAGGGATTGTACCGATTGGCTCAGACATTGGATGTGTTCGCAACGGAATTTAGCGATAGCTTCGAAAGGCATGTACGACGAGTTCTTGATTCACTTAACGGCGTAACCAAGATTGTCGATAACCGGGTGATGGAGAATACCGCAACGGGCAAGAGTTGTGACTTTCTTGTCGAGACGAAGGATACGGTAATCTTACTAGAATGTAAAGCATGTTCATTTACCGCTAATAGGTTAACGGATGCTGTAATAGAGAATAATAACTCGACTGGGAAGGTCGCCAAAGGACTTGTTCAGCTTTACACTTCGGCCAAGGACTTAGAAAATGGAAGATTCGAGAAATTTGGTATCGACCGTAATAAGACGACAATAGGCATCGTTGTTACTTTTGGCGAGATACCTTCAGCAAACAGTGAGTGGTACTTCGAAGAATTTTTTCTAAAACGAGCTGATAAAAAGCTGAACAAGCTAATGTATCCAAGTAAACAAATGGCACGGCGGCCAATAGTGCTTGATATATCGGGCCTTGAAATCTTGGTTGTTGTTCTAAACTCAAATAAAGGAAGTCTCCAGGACCTTTATGATAAACGACAAGCAGATGGGTATCATGTCACCGGGGATTGGGGGCAATGGCTTGCCTCACAACGTGACTCAGAATGTTCGGAGTTACCTGCATTCCTTCAAGAGGCCAAGACTGCATTTTTAGATGATTTAGGTCTTTCTATTGGGGAATCGACCGGAATAAAAGGTACAGAGAACGAAATTCATATTGCTAGAGTGGCAAAAGTACCAGGTACCAGCCCTACCTGAGGTGCGACCATCGACAAGCGACGAAAAAAATCCGCGTAATCTGTGAAACTTGTGCCCCAGATCCTTGGTTTTTTTCTTGACTTTTGTTTGTAATTATGTTATAATACCCGTATATTTACCAGAAGGTAAACGCCAGGCGCCAGTAGGCGCCAGCTTAAAAGACATTTCAGATTGCATCTCTGTACTTGTCCGCCACAGCGTGGCACGGTCTTAGGGCCCTGGCCGCCCCAGCCAAATATAATTATTCGTGAATCGTCAATACTCAATACCAGTGACGACGAGTTGTTTTCAATTTCGGTCATTTAGATTTTGAAATTGCCTGCCCTCCGTAGCCCGCAGGGCGAAGGATGGGTTTCGGATTTAGGATTTAGAACTTAGGATTTCATCGTTTAGCCTGAAAAATGATCAATTACCAATTACCAGCGACCAGCAACGAGCCAC
>DATKWV010000162.1:0-5226 GCA_035529405.1 Sedimentisphaerales bacterium
TTGCACAGCAGCCTTTTGCAAGGTTTGAGTTTGTCCCGGGAAACGGCTGGAAGCTTTTTGATATTTCCGCCCTTGTTCGCAACCAGTATAAAAACCCCGGAAAGTCTTACGGCGCAATGTTTATTTTTGACGTTGAGGATAAGGAAATCTGGTCAGGTTACCGCTTTGTCAGTACCGAAGCCTTCGAACAGTACCGCACAAAGCATCCCAAATTACTGGTAGTGCAAACCAGCCGATAGTGTATGGTTCCAGCTTGTTGCTGGTGACTCGTGATGCGTATTGCATCTTTGGTGTTCCATCCGCTATTCGCTACCCGCTGTTTGCTCTTTTCTGTCCGCTAAACGCTAACCGCTGTACGCTATTTTGTGCGTTTTCGCACAAGCGCCAGCCCGCCCATACCCAAAACCAAAACGGTCGCCGGCTCAGGAACAACAACAAGAAGGTTTTTATCATCAATTGGGACCTCACTTATTATAAGCGTTCCTATTTTGATGTAATTGCCACTGTAGGTTCTGGTGGGAAACGGCAGGTCGATGCCGTTGGTGCGGAATATCGTAGGGACTGTAAATTCCAGCGTAAAATCGCCAAATAACGAACCATCGGTGATGTTGCTCCCTGCCCAGTGAACATCATTAAGAAAGTCAAAGTCATCAGTAAACTCCCAGTAACGAGTAATTGCCCGACATGGTCCTTGTGTCGGGTCGCCGACATTTTGATAGCTGCGCAAAACCCAACGCATCAAAGCATCACTATATATAATCTCTCCAGCCGATTCGTGCCCTGCTGTAAAGAAACTCACACAAAAGGTTACGTAGTCGGCTCCATTTACAACTTTGAGGAATTTTCCACCATAGTTGATGTTAATCCGGAAAACATCACCAGGGTCAAGAGTAACATCGGGTACCTGTATAATAAGGCCATCTGATATCCAGTATGGGTAGGGCTCCAAGTGTGGATCATAGCCATAACTGTGTGAGATTACCGGGTCAACTTCAATATTGACCTCGATTAAGGCCGCCAAGGCCCCGGAACCCGTTATAAGTGTGATTGCCAAAACACATCCTAAAATCTTCATTTTTTGCCTCCCTGAATAAAAGAAATCGTTAAAATAATCCCGCCAAAGCGCCTCTCCCGTATGAAAGCAGCAGCAAATTCCGTGCCAAAAGGCCAAAAAGCCCTTTTTGTCGTTTTTTTGGGGGGTGTTTAGCGGGTACATGTATAAATATTGCCCACAGTGCAAAAACTTCTGACAAAAACCGGCGGATTATTCCGCCGTTGCGGCAAAAACAACCTTCGCCGGCTGCAAACTGCGAACTTATGGCTGGTGGCTGGGCGCTGGTCGCTCGTAATTCGTCGCTGGTCGCTGGTGACTGGTGATGCGTATTGCGTCTTTGGTCTTGCGTCTTTAGTCTTGAGTCTTTTATATTCTGTCCGCTGTAAGTTTACCCTGAGCACTTCGGCAAGGCTCAGTATAGACTTTGCCGAAGGGCTACGCGCTGCACGCTATCTTCCGGGTTTTCGCAGAAGGGCCAGTGTACGACTATCTATACTTTTTCCATGCTTCAATCATTTGTTCGACACCATCCCAACCGGTATCGGGGAAGAGGGCGTCGACCGGATGGAGAATGAACCGATTGGTCGGGCCAAGAACTTCTATGGCGCGCTTGACTTCTCTGTGAATACGTTCGTCATCACCGCAAGCCAGGCTCAGAGCGTTTGTTCCACCAACTAAGGTCATGCGATTGCTTAGAAGCTGCTTTACTGTTTCCAGTGAAATCCTGTCCTGGATTGGATCGACAAAATAGAGCAGATCAACTCCTGCATCAGCAAGACGAGAGCCTAATATCTCCACGCCGGTAGTCATAACGTATCCGAACTTCTTATGGTACTTGTGGGCCAGGGCTGTAAGCTTTTTTAAATGGGGATAAACAAACTGATCAAACAGCCTCGGCGACCAGAAATCCGTTGAAGAATACCACCCGCGTTGTACCACCATATCTACGCCCGGATTTGACACCGCCAGTTCTGTTCGTGCGTAATCCGTTTCGGCAATAATCTCCATAAGCTGCCCGAAGGCTGTTGGAGCATCCATAGCCATCATAATTGCTGCTTGCGAACCGGTAAGCCATACTGCCGCATCCATCCCGAACGCGCTCCATGCCTGAACCAGAATACCCTTTTCATCGGCGAAACGCTTTACCTGGGAGATTCTTTTGTCAAACCATCGCTTTGCTTCAGCATTGGGCTTACAGTACAAGTGCTTTGTCACCGCGACGTCTGACGAGCTGCTTACCGCATGCTCAACGGCACGGGAAACATTGTAATCCTCAAACAAAGCTACATAGTTTGGCTGGATTACCCAGCCCTCGCCGATGCGCTCACCGGTGTGCCGAACAGAATGTCGAAGTCGACCCGATGGTGTTTGATATTCACGAACGAGGACGGGATACTGATTAACCTTACCAGCGCCGATTCGTGTATCCTGCCAGGTAACATCGGCATCCTGACTCCACGGCACGGAAACATCCAAAATGTCGTCGATACCAAGCCGAAGCCAGGTTTCAACACGTTTGAAATCATCTGCCAGTGTCCACGGCTGTGCGATAGTGTGGATGTGCTCCATCCGCATGGAGTACCAGTAATTGACGTTCCGCCCATCCCGCTGCCAGCAAAGATGCTTCGCTGGAGAAAAGCCGAAGCACCATGTTGTCAGAGGTACGTGATCAGATGGTTTGCCGTTAAGTGCGGCAAGGATTCGTTCTTTTGAAGTGGCCATCTCAAAAATTCCTGCTTCAATTTCCTGCTGTATAATACCCAAACCTGCGCCCGCGAAGGCGGGTATCCGTGGTTACTTTTGCCTTGCTTGTGTCTTCTGAGCTCGTTCGCGAGCCACCAGCGACGCGTCACGGGGTTTTGTCCGTTATCTCCGAACTACTCCGCAGTCCGAAGGACTCCTTACGGAGGACGCCTTCCGGCGGAACTGCTCACCAGCTGGCCGAAAAGGGTCAGCGGAAAGGTCTTTGTTATTTTTACCTTCGCGAATTCGCCTGCCAGTGACACCGGGCCGTTGAATACCACGATATAATCGCCCGCGGTTCTGCCGACCAACTGCGGGTGATTCTTGTTGCCGGCATTGTTCAAATGCGGCTTCTTACTTAACCCCTCAACCATAACCTCCACTTCCCTGCCCATAAAAGGACTGCTGAGCCGGCCGCTTATTTCGGCTTGTATCCCAAGCAGCGTATTGTTGCGCTGTTTTTTTACCGCTTCCGGGGCATCATCCTGCTGACCCTTCTGGGCTGTTGTGCCCGGCCGGGCCGAGTACTTGAATATAAAGGCGTTCTTGTAGTTTGCCTTTTTTAATAGTTGCACCGTAGCCTGAAAATCTTCCTCACTTTCTCCCGGAAAACCCACTATAAAATCACCCGCTGCGGCAAGGTCGGGCACAATCGCCCTGGCTGTGTCCAAAAGCTGGAGATATTCGCCGGCGGTATAGTGTCGATTCATCGCCTTAAGGATTTTGTCTGAGCCGCTTTGGGCCGGCAGGTGCAGATAGCTGCATACCTTCGGCAAATCGGCCATAGCCTGCATAATCTCGTTGAAAAACTCCTTTTGCGGATAGCTTGTAACAAATTTCAGCCATTTTATTGCCCGGATGTCACTTGCCATTGCCAGCAAATCAGCAAGACAGTAAGTCCTGTCGCCCTGAACATATTTATATGAATTTACGGTCTGGCCAAGCAGTGTCACTGTCTTGACACCCTGGTCGGCCAGATTCCTGATTTGTTCTATTATGGCCTTCGGCTGCCGACAAACCTCCGGCCCCCGCACAAACGGAACAACGCAATAACTGCAGAAATTGTTGCAGCCCCGCATCACCCGCACATACGCCTGGTTCGGAAGTGCCTTTGCACCGAAATCGGCAACACTTTCAAAATCTTCCAGGGCCTGTACTTGAGTTTCACTGCGGTTGCGGATTTTGTCTGTCACTGCGGCAATTTTCTTCTTTTCGTTCATAACCTCAGTGACAAGCTCGGTTATTTGCGGTATCTGCGCCGGCCCGCAGACTATATCGACTTCCGGCCGGTCCAGCAGGGCGGCTCCAAGTCGCTGGGCCATGCAGCCTATGACCGCAACTGTCATTTCCGGCCGGCTCTGTTTTATGTGACGCAGATTACCCAGAAGACTCAATACCCGTTCTTCTGCGTGCCGCCGTACAGAGCAGGTATTTATCAGCACCACGTCTGCCTGCTGCGGCTGGTCTGTAAATGCAAAGCCCTTCTGCTCTAACGCAGCCGTTACCAGTTCGGTATCCAGCTTGTTCATCTGGCAGCCGAAACTTCTAATGTGTACGGTTCCAATGCTCATAAACAGTTGAATATACAGTATCTGCAGCCTGAAATCAAATGGCTGCGCGGCTGGGTATGTCCGTTACGATTTTCAAAGATTTGTTGCCGACCGTACAGGTTGCGGCTATCATAAAGCCGTTACCGGGGCCGACAGCTTAAATTAAAGGAACTTGTTATGAATAGCAGGGTTTTGCGGGTATTTTACGTGATTGCTTTGATGTCACTTATAGTGCTGGCCGGCTGTGTCGAGAGGAAACTTACCATAAATACACAGCCTCAAGGCGCTTTGGTGGTGCTCAACGACGAGGAAATAGGTATTTCTCCGGTTACGGTGAATTTCGACTGGTACGGCGATTACAATGTAAGAATAAGCAAGGAAGGTTTTGAGACCCTTAAAACACACAGGAAGCTGAAAAAGCCCTGGTATGACAATTTTCCTTTCGATATATGGGCACAACTGCTGAACCCTGAGACGATAATGGATTCTTATGAATGGACTTTTACGCTCGAGGAAAAAAGTTATCCAACCAGGGAAAAGCTCATTAGCGCCGCCCAGCAGCTCAAGCAGCAGCTATAAACCGGTGCCTGGGCTTGTGCAGCAGTATACCGCATATCGAAGTTTTCATATTGCCGCGTCAGATACCATCTTATATAATAACACTATCTTGCTAAAAACCCTGTTATAAGCGCATGTCCGGAGGTAAGATATGGCCGGTAAGCCGAAGCTTGTCAGGCTGCTGCCCAGAGAAAAGTTTCGCAGAATTGAAGAGGTCTTTCGCAGGCATTTCCAGCTTGTCCTGACCACCACCGATGCAGCAGGCACAGAGATTGAACCGTTGTGCTGCCGGCACTGTTACCCCGGCTTTTGCCGGATGGT
>DATKWV010000163.1:0-7854 GCA_035529405.1 Sedimentisphaerales bacterium
TGCATCGGCAAAAACCACGCCGGACATCCAGAAACACAACCCGCCCAACAGAACAACGGTTAATGAAAAAGGTCTTTTCAGCATGGTAAAAATCCCCTTCAGACATAAAAAAACTGCTGCAGTTAAAGTGTTTTGGTTACAAGAGGATATTTTGACGAATTATTATGGATATGTCAAGAAAAAATCTCTTGTTTTGTCACACCCCCGACCTTGTCTCTCCCCCGGAAGCAGAGACTGGCTCCAAAGACCAGTCTCCGTAAAAAGGCAGGTTCGGCTGCTGTAACGACTGACCGGTTTACGGGCGCCAATGTTCGCCCATAATGCCGAAATCATTGAAGTCAACGAAACTGTCGTTATCCAAATCGCCGCCGCAGCAGGGCCAGACATCCTGTAGCCAGTTGCCGGCCAAATAATCCAAATCGAACAAATCAACATCGCCGTCCGGTTCAAAGTCACCGGGTATTACGTACGCCGGCTGGCTGCTGACAAGCTCGATTCCACAGCCGGTTCCGAGGTTGCGGCTGTACTGCTTATCTATGTTGTTGTTCCAGTGCTCATGGGCTCCGAGACTTTCCAGCCTTATGCCGTCGGCCTCAGGGTCGTACAACATCCCCGAAGGCGGGTCGTTTGCCAAAGCAGCCTCGTGCATATAATCATCCACGATACTGTAATCGTTGTCATCTGCCAGGTATATTATTGTCGGCTCGCAGCGCAGAAAGTCCACCGCAACCGAATCAATCGCCACACCATCCTGCGAGGCCAGGATGGTCGATGCCCAGTCGCCGTTGAACGGCGGCGACTGCCAGCGCGGCGAATCCTTTACCGATGCACCGCAGTGCTTGGCCGGGTAAAGGGCGTCAATCATAAACAGCACCGTCTTTTCGCCCAGGTCCTTATGGCCCATAAGCTCGGCCAGCGGGCTATATGAGCCCGGCGGCCGCTGGGGAACCTGAAACGAACTATGGACGTCAAACGTATAAGGTTTTCCACCCGTAGTATCGTAAGCGTTTATGTGCATGTGGATTTTATAGCCCGGCCAGAAGCCTTCGTCATCGAACCAGCCCGGCCAGCTGCCGCCGGTATAGTTAGGGTCGCCCTTGACCCACGTAGAGCCGAAATGGTTCTTGGCACACAATGTTGCGCCGGGAAGCATATGCCCTTTTAAGCCCGCCAGGTTGATGACGTACGCCGCCTGGGCAACACAATTGGGCAGCCATCGCTTCGGCACATCGGGATGGCAATGATAGACCACCGCATTCAAATTGCGTTCGGCCTTAATACGCCCGTCTCCGCCGACTTTGTCAACAAAACGAACACCTGCCAATTGGCCCACGCTGCACCTGTTATATATGGGGCTTGGAACATAACGGGACGCATCATAGATTGTTATATTCGACGGGGCGACTCCTGCATTGTTGACCAACTGCTTGAGCAATGCCTCGACCAGCTGCGGCGCCGTATATGAGGCGTTGCCGGGGTCGCTATGCGTAGTTGACTGATTGAGGTTGAGCTTTATAGCTATTTTTTCGCCGGCCAGATAGCCTACATTACCCTTGTTGTGTTTTCGGTTGAAGTATTTGAAAAGTGCGTCCCACGCATCGGCATCGGTGCTTTCACCGCTGAGCCATCGAACAGTTTTTGAGACCATGTCACTGACAACCACCGGGTCGGTGTTATTATCTGTGGACCAGTACCCTGTTACTCCGTCCCAGGATGTGGCGTTGGGGTCATATACCCAAACAACACGGCCGGGATGTATGCCTCTTGCTGCACCTATCGGGCTGTTGCAGGGGTCGGCCGGGGTAAATGTTCCACCGATTGCCGGCTGGCTGCCTGTAAAAGAGTTGGCCCACCAAATGGCCAATACCGCTGCAGCAAAGCAAAGACCCGCTACCACGTAACGCGATTTGCGCAAAAGCGCCCTGCTGCGGCGAAGCAAGGCTATCGAACCAGCCAAACCCAGAAGCCAGATTACAAAACTCGATGCCAGCGGCATCGCCACCCGCTGGCACGGATATATCGCCCGGCTGGGCTTGGGAATGACCCGCACCAGAAACCATATAAGCGCCGCAAGGCCTGTGACCGGAAAAAGCCAGTAAAGCCATCTGTGCCTTAGCGCTGGTTTGAAATATTTACCTGTCCTGGGACAGTTGTGTTGATTTGTGAACATTTTCGACGACATTGCCGTACCTCCTCTAAAAGCGGTTCACCTCCGCAAAGGTAAAATTATTATATATTATTCCGAATAACTATTCAAGCCAAAAAAGGCTTTCACACAGGCCGGCACATACCCGGCGCCAAGCCCGAATAAGCCCGGCAATCCCGGACACACCCCTGAATTGCGCATAAGAGGCGATTACGACGGCTTTTAAGGTGTTTTTGACTGGCTTGATATGGCTTTACAACCGATATGCTAACTATTATCATATAGTGTTTAAGTTTATAGCGGAGCTGATTATGAACGCACAAAATCCCGAGGTTTCAGTTGTTATTCCCGTATTCAATGAGCAGGCCAACATCGAACCGCTGCACCAACAAATCGCAGACAGCCTCAATGACAAATACAGCTACGAAGTGGTATTCGTTGACGACGGCAGCACGGACAACAGCGTTGATGTTCTAAAGCGCGTTCAAAACAGCAGCGCAAAAGTGCGGATAATCCGTTTCAGCAGGAACTTCGGACAAACGGCGGCTCTTAGCGCAGGTTTCGACCACGCAAAAGGCCAAATTATTATCGCGATGGACGCCGACCTGCAAAATGACCCGGCTGACATTCCCAAAATGATTGATAAATTGAAAGAAGGGTACGATGTGGTAAGCGGCTGGAGGAAACAAAGACGCGACAAACTAATAACCCGGCGCATCCCTTCTATGGCAGCCAACTGGCTGATATCAACAATTACAGGCGTTAAGCTGCATGACTACGGCTGTACACTAAAGGCCTACAACCGGAAAGTCCTCGAACAGACAAACCTGTATGGAGAGATGCACCGGTTTATTCCCGTACTGGCAAGCTGGAGCGGGGCAAGTATCTGTGAAATGGTTGTCAACCACAGGCCGCGAACGGCTGGCTGTGCCAAGTACGGCATAGGCAGGACCTTCAAGGTGCTGCTTGACCTTATAACGGTCAAGTTCCTCGGGTCATTCAGCACCAAACCAATCTATATTTTCGGCGGTCTGGGACTGATAACAGCCCTGGGCGCACTGCTGACCGGTCTTGCGGTTTTTTATCAGAAATTCATCTCGGTTTCACACCTGGCGATGAACAGAAATCCGCTTTTAGTTCTTACTGCGTTACTGATTACCACTACGATTCAGTTTGTACTGATGGGACTTATCGCGGAGATGCTTGTGCGTACTTACCATGAATCGCAGAACCGGCCGACATACGTTATCAGGGAGATTATCGAATCGCCGCCCCAGCCGGGAGAAAAAAATGACTAAGCGGTCTTCCAGGTTCAGGCCCGGACACACACACGACAAAGCACATAATCATACGCCTGTTCTTTCCGCCAGCCGGGCCGGCAAAAAAGAACTTTGCGTGCTGGTTATAGTGGCGGTCCTTGTGGGAATTCCTTTTTCGCTGGGTAAGTACATAGAGTTTAATTCGCCCGGTGCCTTCGACAGCGGCGCGTATGTTTATTCAGCCAAACATGTTCTCGACGGCGCCAAACTGGGCGTTGAAGAAAATCCCGGCGCCCAGTCGGGCACGCTTCTTGTAAATATGCTCGGCGTATGGCTGTGCGGCTTTAATGAAACCGGGCCCAAAACGATTCAGGCAATCCTTCAGGCCGCAGCTTTGGTTTTTATGTTCATATCCATGCGCAGACTTTTCGGCAAACTGCCCGCAGCAGCAGCAACCATTATCGCCTCAATCTACCTGTCGTCGCCTCTTATTGCCAAGTTCGGCAATGTCAAGGAACAATACATGATAGCCTGCATGGTAATAGGCATAAGCTGTCTTATTCTGCGAGAGCTTGGCGGCAAATGGTATTTTGCGGTACTGTGCGGTGGTTTTCTGGCCTGGGGACCTTTGTTCAAACAGACAGGAACCAGCGCCGTAGCAGCAGCGGGCCTGTTCGTACTGGCCCAGCCCTTGCTAAGGCACAAAACCCTTAAGCAAACCGTCACCGACTGCGCCCTCTTACTTGCCGGCGCAGCAGCCGCCCTGGCACCGTTATATATATGGCTTGTTTTATATCAGGACAGCTGGAAGCTGCCCTATGCTTTTGTATGGAAAATAATAACAAAAGGCAGTATCGCTGCAGCCGGCGGAGATTATGTGGCACGAGGGCGGAAATTGATTTCCTTCGCACAGCAACAGACACGGGTGACAGCTTACTACCGATTACTGATAATGCCCATAGCTCTGGCGGCAGGGGCTATAATTATTAAAGTTGCAAGATTGGCCCTTACAATTTTCGAGCATCTGAAAAACAGGGCGGTTTTACGCGGCAGCGAGGCTGCAACCGCCGACACCAACGAGCAAAAATTTGACTCTCCGGGCCGGAAGCATTATGCCGGATACGAGCGTTTTGTCCTTTTGCTGGCGGTATGGTGGCTTTTGGATATGGCATTCGTCTGGATAAGTCCACGTTCATACGAACAATACTATCTTCCGTTAAACGCCTCGGCGGCAATGCTGGGCGGTTACCTTGTTGCGGTCTATCGCGATGCCTACGTTCGAAGTATATACAAAACAAAGTGGACATTAATCGGCGCCGCCGGAGTTGTCTGTATGGTCATTATGTCCTGGCACGTATTCTTCGGTATAGAGAAAAGCCCTCATTCAGGCAACCTCTACGGTGAAAAAAGACGGGGTTATGTACAGAAACTCCAGGAAATCTCACAGCGAAAAAAAAACAACCTCAAAGCCAGCTGGGAAGTTGCAGCCGAATATATACAACGTCACTCGCAGCCGGAAGATAAAATTTACGTCTGGGGCTGGGTACCGGGAATATACGTACTGTCGCAAAGATTCAGCGCATCGGCCAGCTGCGCAACCAGCGAGATGCACGTTATCTCGCCCCAGCGACTTTCCGACGAGATTGAACAAATGCTGGCGGCGTTCAGACAAAAACCGCCGAAGTTTATAGTTGACACCCATAAAGTTCACTTTCCGTGGGACCGGCCGCCGCTGGAATTGTGGCCGCGGGAACTGTGGTCAAAAACCCGCAGGGGTCTTCCCGTCGAAAAAAATCTGATAGCTAACTACGAGAGGGGCTACTCACAACTGCTGGCCGATAAAATCGGGCCGGATGAGGCACAGCGCTTTGAAGAAATGAAACCGTTCAGAGATTTTGTTATGACAAATTACAGGGTGGTTGGAAATTTTGGAGAGTATGTCCTCTTTCAGTTGAAAACCGAACCTGAAAAGCTGTAAGGAAACTGCCGGCAATGAAGGTACTTATGCTTAATCACGAATTTCCCCCTGTCGGCGGCGGCGCCAGTTCCGTTACCTTCGAGCTTTCCAGACAGCTGGTCAGGACAGGTCACAGTGTGGATGTGGTCACTATGCACTACGACAATCTACCGCGATTTGAAACAGTCGAAGGCGTAAATATATACAGAACGCCTGCCGTGCGCAGAAAACCAGACATTTGTTATACGCATGAGATGGCCACCTACATACTCGGCGCGTTGATTAAAACCATCGGTTTGGCAAAACGCAACCGGTACGATATCATACACTGTCACTTTATCATCCCTGCCGGCCCATTAGCCTGGCTGGTGAGCAAAGTTGCCGACATACCTTTTCTAATTACCTCTCACGGCAGCGATGTACCGGGACATAACCCCGACAGATTCACCATTGCCCACAGGCTTATAGCACCACTGTGGCGGTTTTTAGCCAAAAGGCCGGCCCTGCTGACGGCGCCAAGCGGCTCACTGAAGGCTTTGATTGAAAAAAAATGTCCCGATGCCCGCGTACATGTTATCCCCAACGGCATTTACACGGAACGGTTCAAGCCTGCAGAAAAAACAAAGAGCATACTCATGTGCAGCCGTATTTACAGTTTCAAGGGTTTTCAGTATGCCATCGAGGCCCTTAAGGATATTGACACGCAATGGCAGGTAAATATAGCAGGCGAAGGACCTTACCTGCCGCAGCTAAAGCGCCTAGCAGAAGGCTGGCGACCGTCGATTAAATTTTGGGGCTGGCTGAACCGCGACGGCGCTGAGCTAAAGAATCTTTACGAGTCCAGCTCGATTTTCATTCTTCCTTCCGAAGCCGAGAGTTTCGGATTGGTGATAGCTGAAGCCATGTCTGCCGGCAACGCTGTAATTGCCTCCGACATACCGGCCCATCGTGAGGTGCTGGCAGACACGGGACTCTACGTTGAAACCCGAAACCCACAGCAGATTCGTACACAACTGCAAAAGCTAATCAGTAACGGAAATCTTTGCCGTGAACTCGGAGAAAAAGCAAGGTTGCGGGTGCGTGAAAACTTTGACTGGTCAATCGTAGTTAAAAAATACCTTGATTGCTATCACACGGTACTTGGCACCGTGAAGGCATGAGTACCTCCCAACACGAAAGAATATTGATTATGCCGGCGGCGGGACTGGGCGATTTGATTATGGCTGCCCCGGTTATCAGGGCCTTAAGGCAGCGGTTTCCCCGGGCCTGTCTTGTCGTACTGGCCCACCGTGCTCGCGGCGCAGCAGAACTTGCAGCGTGTATGCCGTATCTTGATGAGGTAGTTGATTTTCCCCTGCGGCGTTACTCATGGCCGGCTGTAATAAGGTTTTTTCTTGGTGACTATTGGCCGATGCTGCTGAAGCTGCGCCGAAAGAGATTTGACACCGGCATAATACTGGCCCCAAACCCTATCCGCTCGATATTGGTAAAAATGCTGGGACTGAAAAGCTGTTTAGTTGCCAGGGAAAAGGGCCATCCCACAAAGGTCGGACTGCGGCTGGCGGCCCAGTTGGGATGCTCACCTGAGCCATTGGACTTTGGTTTGATTGTTCCCGATGTGCCGCTGCAGACCATATTGCCTGAATCTTTGCCGCGCCCCTGGATAGGATTGCACCCGTTTTCAGCTATGAGCTGGCGCGGCTGGAAAGACTTCGAACAGCTCATTACCAAACTGCAGAAACTCAAAGGTACCGTTATACTGCTGGGCAAAGAAGCCGGCCATAATCGCATCGAGGGCGTCTGTGACCTGGTGAACAGGTTATCCGTCAGGCAACTGACAGCGGTAATCAAAAACCTTGACGTGCTTGCCAGTTGTGATTCCGGTCCGATGCACATCGGCTTTGCAGTCGGTACCGCTACCGTGGCAATATTCGGGCCTGTTCCGCCACATTTGAGAATGCCGTTGACCAACGCTGACAGGCATTGCGCGGTTTATCACAGCCGTGCCGGCAAAACCGAACATACCGGCGTAAAGGAACGATGCCCCCTGAAGGATACCGGCTTTGATGATATCAGTGCCGACCGGGTTTACCGGGAAATAGTCAGAATTTTAGGCCTTGGCGGGATTAGTTCTTCTTAACGACTATTTCTATAGAGTATTCTCCGACTGCCGGAGAGTTCGGACCGGTGACGTAATAGCCCTCGTCACAGACTTTTGCCTCGACTATTTCGTAATCGCTGAGGCTTCTTTGTATCAATGGTATCACGCCAGTAGTGTCAGGCGGTTCATCTCTATCCAACAAGAAGAACCGCTTGTGCGTGTTATTCCAGCGGCTGGGCAGGGTCTTCTTTCTCTCATACAGCTCCCTTTCAGGCAAATAGAGAATGAGATACCCGCCGGGTTTAAGAACTCTCCACCAGTTTTTAATCGCCGCTTGAGCATCTTCAAGGTGCTCAAGGGTATGGGACGAATAGACAAAATCAAACATTGC
>DATKWV010000164.1:0-2439 GCA_035529405.1 Sedimentisphaerales bacterium
GTTTTGCTGCCTGGGTGTTGGACCGGATAATCTGGAGGTTCCGGTCGAAAAAAACTATACCAAACGGCAGGGCCTCAAATAACGACCAGCTTAGAACATTCATATCTGCGGTAACACAGTTCCTGGGGCTGTCTTTCTGCCTTGGGTTGGGTTGGACTGGTTTTTTCGGCTTTACCTTCCTGCACTCGGCCATAATTACAATAATAGTGTGTATGTTGTTTTTTGTCAAGCCCCGATGTTGAAAAAAAACAACACCTGCGATTTATCCAGTTGAAGCAGCGATTTCTTTAGCAGGAAAGGCCCATTTTTAGAATAACCGGCGATATGGGCGTGTGAGGCAGCTTGATATTGAGGTATTGGTTGGAGAAAATGGGGCCACCTGTCAACCGTAGGCGACTTTAGCATTGACACTTAACGGCAAAATTGATACAGTGGGTAATAGTTTGGAAAGCATCCTGATAATTGACAGCTTTGGCTGGCGGGTCCGTTTTGTGGGTTTGCGAAACCATCTTATCGGGCCGACAAGCTGCCTGTGTGCTGCTGCCGGCGGAGGTTGGGTATATTGGTCCTGGCAGGAGGTTGTAAGTATAGCAGGGGGGTTGGATGCGGGGAGGGACTATTTATATTTTGGGCTTCTGTTTTGTTTTGTTCAGCGACAATGGCCTACGTTGGACCCGAAGATGTATTGCTGCTTGTCAATGACAACAGTCCGACCAGCCGATACGTTGCAAAGCTTTACCGGCAGTATTATCCTGAAATTACGGATTTACAAGTTGTTTATTTGGATGTGCCTGACGGCTACCCTCTGCCGCCCCTTGCCGACTGCAGCGGCCCTGAGAGCACCGCTGCTGATGAGATAATCACCCGTGCTGAATATCAGCAGTTGATTGCAGGACCTGTTCGTGCCCATCTTATCGCCAACAATATGGTTGACAGCATCAAGGTAATAATCACCACTGCAGGACTGCCATACCGGATTGAAGACAGATATCTGGGCAATATAATCACGCCGGGCGGCGGAATGGTTTACGACGGCTACTACGTAGGTTCTATAGATGCCGCGTCGGTGGAATCCGAGTTGACGATGTTGTTTCAAACCGACCCTGATAACAGCCTGTCGTTGTGGCTTTACGACCGGGTGGCCAATACTTACCAGGGCTATCGCAACAGCGGAATAGACCTGTTTGAGCGAAATATCCTGGGCAATCTTCCGTATTTGAACTGGCGGTATCCTCGAAAACTTGCTGCCAGTGCTTACCCCCCTGTGATGGAAGGTGACTACCTGACAACGCACGGAGTTCGCGGCAGACATTTTTCCGCAGGAGATATTTACCTGACATCCCGGCTGGACGGTCCGAAACAGCAGGGTCAAAGTGCGGTTTTTGCCGTGCGTAAAATGCTCGAACACTCACGGCGAGCATCAAGCGATGAATATGGAGTGAATCCGGCCCAGGCTGTGACCGTATTCGATGATGCGCTATGGGTGACGAACTATAACTACAACCGGATTTATAATTTGAACAGATATGATGATTTTATCTTTTGGGAACCTGATACGCAGCAGCCTCCGGACACGTATTATGCCGAGGTTCGTGATGATTATGACAGCGGTTTCGAGCAGATGACGGGTCAGGTTACCGGTTATGACAACGTTATTTATACCGGCGGCATGAGTGCCGCTTATGATTTAACGGTTATTTGCGACAGGCGAGACGAGATGCGGACGAGCCAGGCGGACCTTCAGCAGGGACAACTGGCCGTTGCCCTCTCATCGCTTGGCACAAACGGCGACGAAGGCAGCGCTGGTGACTATCTAATCAGCGGCGGGCCGTTGTTCGAACTGGCCTATGGCGCGGTTTTTTACTCGGTTGAAAGTTTCAGCGGCGCAACGATGTTTTCTGATGTGCAGACCAGTTATAACCAGGGTAAGATAATCAATTTTCTGGCCATAGGTGGTTGCGGAGCCATTGGCCACGCATTTGAGCCTCGTTCAGACGCTTCGATAAATACCGAGTTTTTCTTTTACAACCTGCTGGCCGACAGCGATTCCGACGGCTATGCCGATATGACATTTGTTGAAGCCGCGTTCACAGGGCTGCCCTATTTAAGCTGGTCAGAGGTGGTTATCGGTGACCCGCTGATGTGCATTGCGTACGGGCCTGGCGGCCGGGCTGAGGGGCCTGTCCCCGGGGACATCGACGGCGATGGCGTACCGGTAACGATGACCGATTTGGGGGGCTGGGCCGGCTCATACCTTAGCTCGCTGTACAGCGAGCAGGGCTTTGAAAAGTACAATGACCTCTGTGATATGAACGCGGATGGATGCGTAAATTTAAAAGATTTTGCATATTTCGCGGCGCTGTTTCGCTAAGGCCTTGCAGTTAAAGTGGTTACGGGTCGAAAAAATTTTGCATGTTTTCCTTATTTTTATTGACAAAC
>DATKWV010000165.1:0-2697 GCA_035529405.1 Sedimentisphaerales bacterium
TGCGGAATAAGCAAATGGGCTAAAAGGTGATTTTGAAGTCCTCGTATTCCGGGTCTAAGGCAATTTCCGCAATCGCAGTATCGGTGATATAGCCTGCAAAGGATTTTTTAATGTCGCTTAGGCAATTCGAAATATCTTTGGCAGGGCCCTGCACAATCATCTCCACGTTGCCGTCATGGACGTTGCGGACATAGCCCGCCAGGCCGTATCTGTTGGCGGTATGGAATACCGTAAATCGAAAACCCACGCCCTGTACCTGTCCCGAAAAGACTATGTGTTTGCAGCTTTTGCTCATTTGACAACACCCTGTAAAAAATGACACAACCGGATATTATCACACAGCCCGCGGCATTACAAGAGCGGTATTTACGCAAAATCGCTATTTTAAGGTTCACCAGCGGGGTAAACTAACGTATAATTACGGTTATTTTACGTCCGGCTGGTGCCGGTAACCGCTACGTGCCGGATTGAAACGGACTGGATTTTTATGTCCACATATAACGAACAGAAAACCGACAGGAACGAGCAGATATATCAGCTTACAACCCTGGTGGCGGGAGAGTTCTCGCTTCCGGAGGTCCTGGACAAACTGGCGAAGGCAGCGGTGGAAATCGCCGGCGTGAAGGCGTGTTCGATTCGGCTGCTGGATGAAGAAAGCGGGCAGCTGAAAATGCAGAGCACTTACGGATTGAGCAAAGCATATCGTAATCAGCCGGCGGTGGCGAAAACCGACGCTGTGGTCAGTGCCGCTTTTGCCGGCGAGGCGGTGGTCGTTGACGATATGCGCCTTGATAAGCGGGTAAAGAATAAACACGCGGTCCAGCGGGAGGGCCTGGTCAGCCAACTCACGGTTGCAATGCAATACAAGAACACGGCTATCGGCGTGATTCGATTGTACAGCCCCAGGCCCAAGCGATTCGAGGACCAGGACATAAGCTTGGCAAGGGCTGTTGCCAGTCAGTGCGCGGTGGCAATAACCAACGCGAAATTGTTCGCAAAAGCAATTCAAAACGCACATATAACCGAGCAGGTTCGCCTGGCCGGGCTGCTCCAGAGAAGAATGATTCCAGATAAGGCACCATCGGTGGAGGGTCTGGACATCGCGGCAACCTACATACCGTGTTTTGAGGTTGGGGGCGACTTCTATGATTTTATCACGATAAACGACGGTAGCATAGGTGCCGCCATTGCCGACGTCATGGGCAAGGGGATACCGGCTGCGATTATGATGAGTTTTTTCCGTGCGACGGTGCGGGCATACGGGCAAGGCGCAACAGGTACCGCGGGGATGCAGCAGCTAATTCGCATGCTTAATAAAACGGCGTGTGCCGAATGCAGGGACGGGGAGTTTGTTACGCTGTTCTACGCTGTAATCGAGACTAAAAACAATACAATGACGTATTGCAACTGCGGGCATGAGCCGGCTGTACTTATAAGGGACGGGCGATTGTCGGATTTGGACAGGGGCGGGCTGGTACTGGGCGTTGACCGAGCGGCTGAATATGCTATCGGCAGTGTTCGGCTGAAGAAAGACGATTGTCTGCTGTTTTACACAGACGGGCTGATTGATGCCCCGAATTTTCAGGGACAAATGTGGGGCAGGAAAAATCTGCTCAAGACGGCAAGGATGTTAAGCGGCGACAGTGCCGACCATATAGTCAAGAACATCCTTCGGTACAGGAGGCGCTTCGTGGGACTGGCAAAGCAAATCGACGATACGAGCATTATAGCTGTCAAGGTTACAGGCCCGAGATAGACGCGCATAATGCAAAAGGACATATTTTTTGTATGGCAAAGGTGATTATCACAATAGACGGTCCGGCAGCCAGCGGTAAAAGCACCGCAGCGGCCCTGCTGGCTGAAAAGCTGGGCGCCACATTCCTCGATACGGGAGCAATGTACCGCGCTGTTACCCTGGCGGCAATGCAGGAGAACATCGATATGACCAATCAGGACAAGCTGCTGGGCGTGCTGGATAAGAATACAATTCGTTTAGACACCGTTGAAAACAAAATGAAGGTCTCAATCAATAACATCGATGTCACCGAACAGATACGTTCGGCATCGGTTACAGCAAATGCCCACTATATTGCATCCTGCGTGAAACTGCGGGAAAGGCTGGTACAAATGCAGAGACAGTTTGCCGCAGGCTGCGAAAAAATTGTCACCGAGGGCAGGGACCAGGGTACGGCGGTCTTTCCGAACGCAAACATAAAGTTCTATCTGACGGCCACACTGAGCGAACGGGCCCGGAGAAGACAAGCCCAGATGAAGGCCCAAAGCGGGTGTTTGACCATCGAGCAAATACAAGAAGATATTGAAGAAAGAGACCAAAGGGACAAGAGCCGCGCAACAGGCCCCCTGCTGCAGAGCGACGATGCGATGGTTGTTGATACGACGGCTCTGAGCATAGAGCAGGTTGTTGAAAAACTGTGCCGCCTGTGTGAAGGAAAAATCGTGATTGGTTAAATGGTAATAGCGTAGAGCCCTTCGGCAAGCTCAGGGCGGGGCGGACAGGAAAAGCGAAAAACGTTAATGCCGGAAGGCATCCTGCGGAGCGAAAAACTAAAAACCACAGCGTAAAATTCAAAAATTGTTTAACCACGAAGTGCACGAAGGACACGAAAAGGCTCAAAAGAGACGAAAAGTTAGCCACAGAGGACACCCCGCTTCGCTATCCTTCTTCGCCATCCTTCT
>DATKWV010000166.1:0-6268 GCA_035529405.1 Sedimentisphaerales bacterium
CGGACAGGGACATAAAACAATTGGATGGGTCTGTTTTGGGCCAACACCATGTACGGCCGGCACCTTTGACATTTACTGGCTGGCAGTAGAGCCGGAAAATCAAAACAGCGGCGTGGGAACATCTCTTGTTCGGCATGCAACAACAATCATTAAAAATCTCAAGGGCCGGATGATAACAGTTGATACGTCGGGAAGTCCGCGTTACCTTTCAACTCGTCGATTCTATGAAACACTCGGCTATTGCCAAGAAGCTTGTATTAAAGACTTCTATTCAGTCGGTGATGACAAGATTATTTACATTAAGCGAATATGACGAAGAAAGATTTAGAACATATTTTTTCTGTGCGTTTGTAAACGGTTAATTTGACTAATTAAACCGGTTTTATGCCGGCTCCGAAGAAAATCGGTTACAACCTTTTTGTTTTTAGGTTCGTAGTACTGCAACAGCGCCGCCTGGAGAATTTTTTCCCTGTGCCCGCGAGGGACATGGATTTTTCTGCCTTTTGTGTCAAGGCCGGATACATACATGGCTGTTGAAGCAGTTAGAGGTACGGGGCTGAAATCCTGAACCTGACGGGGACGCCAGGAACGTGATACCAGGTACTCTGTGAGCACCATCGTATCATCAGCGGTACAGCCGGGATGTGAGCTTATAAAATACGGCACAAGGTATTGTTCTTTGCCTGCCCGACGAGAAGCCTGCTTAAAATAAGCCTCGAATTCTTCGAAGATTTCAAACGGAGGCTTGCCCATCAACTCAAGCACCCTTGGACAGTAATGCTCGGGAGCGACCTTAAGGTGGCCGCCCACAAAATGCCGAACCAGCAAATTGACATAGTCTTTATTTTGAAGCGCCAGGTCATGTCTTATACCCGAAGCTACATATATGTTTACCGCAGCCGCCTGACTTTCTTTCCATTTCAGAAATGATTCCATCATGTTCATTAATTGGCTGGTATCGGACTTGAGATTTTTGCATACCGATGGAGCAAGGCAGCTTGTTCGCCGGCAGCTGTCGGAACGGTCGCATCTGATACCGTACATATTGGCTGTCGGACCGCCTATGTCACTGATAGTACCGTGAAATTGTTTATGCTTTGTCAGGGAACCGGCTTCTGCCAATAAACTTTCGATGGAACGTGAACAAATCTGCCTGCCCTGGTGGACAGGAATTGAACAAAATGAACAGCCGCCAAAACAACCGCGGTGAGTGGTTATCGAGAAACGTACCGGCTCAAGGGCCGGAACTGGGCCAAGTTTATCGTAACAGGGATGCCATCTGCGAGTGAAAGGCAGGTCATACAACTGGTCCATTTCGGAGGTACTCAGAGGCCGCGAGGGCGGCATTACCACAATCGTGCCCGGGTCCTGGTCCTGGATTACCGGCAGGCCGAGAGGATGAGCCTGGGCCTGATATAATTTCTGGCCCTGCATTACCTTGCAGTGGTCTGCCTTCTGCTGGGATAACGAAGGCAGACGTATCGCATTTTCCGGTATAGCTGTCTGGCGATTAACAATGTAAGCAGTACCCGGTATGTTTGTTAACTGACTGACGGATTGGCCGCTGCCGAGCCGCTGGGCAATCTCTTTGATGGCGAGTTCGCCCATACCGTGTACCAGCAGGTCGGCTTTGGCGTCCGTTAAAACGGACCTTTTCAGCTTATCTTCAATAAAATCATAATGAACAATTCGGCGAATGCTGGCCTCAAGCCCGCCAAGGATTACTGGAATACCTTTGAATGCCTCACGAACGCGGGCTGAATAAACAAGCAAAGAACGCCTGGGGCGAAGCCCCAAAGTCCCACCCGGGCTATAGACATCTTTTTTTCGGCGATGCCCCATAGAGGCATAATCGTTAAGCAGCGAATCAATGGCACCGGAGGTAATGCCCCAGAACAGCCGTGGAGGCCCGAAAATTCGAAAGGCATCGGCGCTTCGCCAGTCAGGCTGGGCAAGTATAGCTACGTGGTAACCCAGCTTCTCCAGCCACCGGCCTATCAATGCAACGCCGAAAGCGGGGTGGTCAATATAGGCATCACCGGTAACAAGAATAATGTCCGGCTGGTCCCACCCTCGTTGATGCATTTCGTCGGGCGCAGCGGGAATAAATTGGCGCAAATTATCAGTTTGTATTGCGGACATAAGGTAATACTAACATCTGGGGTTTATCTGTTCAAGATTTGCGGTCAATGATAACAGCGGGTCACCGCGAAAATTACGACCGAGCAACTGCCTATAACCGGTCCGTTATGGGCTGCTGCGGCAGTTATGCTGATTCGAAAAGGATTTGAACAGCTTAATATCTAATTGCCGACAAGGCGACAACAATTGATACCAGGGTCTTCTTTAAATAACCGGCCCTATAAATTCTCAGACGCAATTAACGGAACGTCCTACTCTGCGTTTATTGCTGAGTGTTTTTCGCCCTTTACTGGTTTGCATGCGTGCCCTAAAACCGCTTTTTCGCAGCTTTTTAATCTTGCTCCTTCGGGGATTGTCCAAAGTAAAGCCTCCCTTATAGAAAGAAATTTCCATTTACGCAGTTGTACTTTTTTTCCTGTACCGGGTATTATTTAAAAATTAATGGTGCGTCATTATAACATTATTTACTTTTGGTTCAAGACATTTGATTTCGACGGCGATTTATACAAGAACTTCCTGCAAAATGGAAAATTCTGCACAGCTTGATATTTGCGGCTGATATGGTAGCATAATGACCGTCAAGGCGGTTTCGCAGGGACGGCTAAAGGCCGGGCCAGGACCGTAACCGAGACAAATATCAACAGTGAGGTAAAGCGATGAGCCAATTAAAAACAGCAAGTGAAATTCTTAAAACAGCGGCACACAACTTCGATTCGGCAGCGGACAGACTAAAGCTGGATTCGGGGCTGCGGCAAAAACTTTCGCAGCCCAAAGAGCGCATAATTATTACCGCCAACCCCGTTATGCCCGACGGCAAAATCCGGCAGTTCACGGCGTTTGTGGTAAGACACAGCGATGCCCTGGGGCCGTCCAAGGGCGGTATAAGGATGACCGATGATGTTACGCTCGATGACGTTGCGGGTCTGGCGATGGAGATGAGCTGGAAGGCTTCGCTAATCGGTGTGCCGTTCGGGGGAGGCAAGGCGGGGATATGCCTCGATGGCGGTTCGCTTTCCAAAGAGGAAAAGGAAATTATCATACGCTCTTTTACGCGGGCAGCAATGCGGCACATAGGGCCTGAGATATACATTCCCGCGCCGGACATGGGCACCAATGAAACGGATATGGGGCATATCCGCGACTGCATTTCATACAGTGAAGGCATATCGATTACAAAAGGCTGCTATGTTACGGGCAAACCGGTTATACTCGGCGGTATTACCGGCAGACGTGAGGCGACCGGAAAAGGAGTGGTATATTCAATCCTGGCAGCCTGTGACAAGGTCGGGCTGGATATAAAGAAAGCCCGCGCGGCGGTTCAGGGATTCGGGAACGTGGGCGGCGTTGCTGCAATGGAGACAGCAGGATGCGGTGCTGCTGTGGTTGCGGTATCTGATATATCCGGCGGCGTATTCAACAAGAACGGACTTGATATTGAACAGCTTGGCAACCATGTCAAAAGAACCGGCTATGTCAAGGGTTTCAAGAATGCGGCCGCAATTGACAGGCAAGAGGTGCTTGAGGTTGACTGCGATATTGTAATTCCAGCAGCCTCACAGGGCCAGATTACCGCAGAGAATGCACCGAAAATCAAGGCCAAAATAATCGCTGAAGGTGCCAATGCACCGACCACACCCGCCGCTGACGAGATATTAAATAAGCGAGATGTCTTTGTGATTCCAGACATTCTGTGTAATGCCGGCGGTGTGTTCGTATCGTATCTGGAATATACGCAGGAAACCCAGCGGGAACAAATGACACTTGACCATGTCAACAGCAGGCTTAATCGGGCAATGAACCAAAGGTTCGAAGCGGTTTATGACTATGGGCAAAAGCATAACGTTACCATGCGGCAAGCGGCGATGGAGCTTGCGATAAGCAGGGTGGCAGAAGGCGTTGTCGCACGTGGATTTCTGCCTTGATTTTATATAATTCAGTTCCCGCGCAAACTACAGCGTGTTCGTATCAATTCAACAATTTCGCGTTTTATACCCGGTCGGGTACCACATAAGGTTTCCGGTATTTTCGGGTAAGCATGTGGTTTGCCTTTGCATCACCGACAAATTTCTCCTTCTTGCCGTCAAACGTCAATTGGCGCCCCCGGCGGTAGGAGATATTGGCTAAGTGCGGCAGGGCAGTTGACATAAACCCGGTTTCGATGCTGCAGCTAAGGTCCTGCGGGTTTCCGCTGCGAAGCGCGTTTATGAAATTGCGGTAATGTGAATCGGCACCGGTGCCTGTAAGAATTGTCGGGTCATAGGCTTCCTGGGCGGTTTCAGAGCTGGGGCCGGGTTCGTTCTTTCGACCAAAGTAGGTGTACCAGTTGCTGCCATTGATGGCCATCCAGCCTTTTGTGCCGTAAAAGAGGTTGCCGATTCTGACATCCTGTTGCTTTGAAGTCTGCTGGTCGGAAGCAAGTGTGGATTCGCCGTTTGTGTACAGGCCGCGGACCTCGAACTGGAGGATTTTGCCGTCTGCGTACCGGAATGTGGAAAGCTGGCTGTTGGGTGTTTCCTGACAGGAATCAAAGGCAAAGTATCCGCCCGACGAATGGATTTTAACCGGATGTTCGTTTTTGTTAAGTCCCCATCGGGCGATGTCGAACTGGTGGGGGCCCTGGTTGCCGATGTCCCCGTTTCCGTAGTCCCAGTGCCAGTGCCAGTTGTAGTGGAAGCGGTTGCGGTTGAAGGGGCGATTCGGGGCCGGCCCAAGCCACATATCGTAGTGTACATTGCTGAGGTAACTGCTTGTGAAAGGGGGCATTTTGCCGAAGCCGATTGTGATTTCCTCGGTGTAATCGGCAGGCATCGGGCCGTCAGGATACCTTCCGATAGAGTCTCGCGACTTGAAGCACAGACCGCGGGCCATATAGATTTGGCCGAGCTTGCCGTCGTGGAGAAACTGGATGGCCTGTATGACGTTTCGGATGGAGCGGTTTTGAAAGCCGACACAGACGATGCGGTTATATTTGCGGGCGGCTTCGACCATTTTCCGGCCTTCGAAGATGTTGTGAGAGCAGGGTTTCTCGACATAAACGTGTTTTCCGGCCTGGCAGGCCCATATAGTTGCCAGGGCGTGCCAGTGGTTGGGCGTGGCGACGATAACGGCGTCGATGTCTTTGTCCTCGAAAACACGCCGCATGTCGGACTCGGTGGAAGGGGCTATGCCCTGTATTTTCTGCAGTTCCTGGACGCGTTCGGCGTAAAGGTTTTCATCGATGTCGGCGATTGTTTTGATGCGGACATTGGGGATTTTGGCAAAACCCTTTGCCAACGCAAAGCCCTGCGAGCGAATGCCGACCAGGGCGATATTTATTCGCTCGTTTGCACCGAGCGAACGCGTTTTTACCGCGGGCTGTGCAGCGGCGGATGAGACAAGAGCACCGGCTGCAGCCAGACCTATTGCGGCCTTGCCGGTATCAGCCAGGAATTCACGACGGCAGAGTTTTTTGGAGGGCAGCGACATTTTGATTTCTCCTTTAAGTTCTATTACTGTTGGCAGCGAAAGGTTTTTTAATACTGTTAATCGGCCAATTAAGGTTTGTCAAGCAAATTCACAGGGCCTGTTGATAACCGGCAAGGCGTTCGGCAGATTACGGCACAACTACGAGATCAGAACTATACTTGTTAAAGAGCTGCCGGCGGTATTGATTTGGCACAGTATTGCCGGCAATCGGGTGGCGATGCCAAGTGTACCAGCGGCTTAACGCCATTTTTACAAAGCCTAAAACAATAAATGTGCTGACTACAGGCTGGCTTTGTTTGGGTTTGTTTTCATTAGCATAGCTAATAGTTAATTGTTCATAGTTCATTGTCAAACAAAGGCTTACGTTCATTTCGGCATCCGGCAAATTGGGTTTGTTTTGCATAATAATCGTCGCTGGGTGCTGGTCTCTCGTGCCTGGTCTCTCGTCGCTGGGCGCAGGGCTTTCGTCGCTGGTTGCTGGTCGGTCGTATTGCGGGGGAGCTAAAAGCGCAAAGCGAAAAACCATAGCGTAAAATTTAAAAGTCATTGGTTAAATGGTTAAATGGCGGTTAGTTCATAGTTCATAGTTGGTAGTTCATAGATACGGGCAAAAAGGTGTAACCGGTCGCTGGTCGCTCGTCGCTGTGCCGTAAGGCATCCT
>DATKWV010000167.1:0-6571 GCA_035529405.1 Sedimentisphaerales bacterium
ACACGCAGATTTATCAAGGCTGGTGGGGTGAGGTTCCAAAAGGAAGCACTTCAAAATATAATCATTTTGCCATACATGAGTGGACAAAACTCGGAGAAGGTGATAATCTATATCAGGCATTGTTGTATGCTATCGATGAAACAGATTGGATTCCTAATGGTCCTCATGACAATTTTAGATTAATGGGCCAAGGTGATATTACTGATCTTAAGGTTGAATAAATGGAGAATGACCTATGAGAAATATTGTGATTATAAATCTCGTTGCACTACTTGGAATTACAGGCTGTGCAGAAAATAACCGGTGTGTCTCATCAGGCGAAAGCATAGAGTGTCAAAGATTGAGAGTTCTATGGGAGCGTGCTGGAGAAGAAAATCCCCAGATAATTATCCCTGAGACAGCAAATGAATCTGGCGATGAGATGATGTGGCAAGAACTGGGAGAAATGGTCTTTTCAGCCGTAGGTTGTTGTTTTTGCAAGCCCCATCCTTTAGCAAAAGAGTGGACGGAATGTAACCGGCTGGAATGTATTTGGGAATATCTTGAAAAAGAAAATATTCAGAGGATCGCTTTTTATGAAAATGTTATGGATGAGGACACAAGCAAGCCGAAAGATTGGCACAGCTTGTGGGCTGAGATTGTCGAGCCGGAAAGAATAAGAGAGACCATCAAACTTTTTTGTAAAGCAATGAAAATGGGAAAAGACAAATTTGCTAACGAGGAACTTGTTTTAGGTCATTACGATAGGATGCAAATAACGACGGATAAGCACAAGTTTATTATACCCGTCAGCTGCGGTAGCCGTCAGAGCAAGGTAATTTGTGGTATCGGCTGGACATCTTATGAGTTACGAGGGCAACTAAAAGAATGGGGATTTTCTGAATGCAAATAAGTTAATATTTAGATTCTAGGAGGGTCGGTGAGGATTCACTTGGGTTTGGATAACTGAACAGACCCCCTGAAACGGCAAACCGCAAAATCATGTCTCTGTTTTGTCTCCAATGATGCTAAATTTAGTAAATCGTAGGAACATCAAACCTAAATTTCCTGCCTAAAAACAAGGATTTTAAAAATTTTCAGCAAAAATAGTCTATAAAAGATTTTGTCCGAACAATTGGTTGTTGAGTTTCAGGCAGAGCGCAGATATAATCAGCCGGCGTTGATGCTAAATGTAAAACAACCGCACTTTGAAATGGACATAATAGAATCATTAATTTTGGTAGGCTGTGCATCGTTGCTGTTTTTCGCCGGCTGTGCCGAACAGCAGCAGGCAGTCGAGCTTTGTGTCCCGTCGGGAAACGAGGCCCTTCTGATGCAGACAGCAGAAGGTGTTCTGACCGAACTTCATTTTACCATTGACAAAGTTGACGTGGAACGAGGTTTGCTCAGGACCCGGCCTTTGGCCGGCGCACAGTTCTTCGAATTCTGGCGCAAAGACAATGTCGGGGCATTTAATTCTATGGAAGCGAACCTGCACAGTATCCGCAGAACCGTGGAATTGACCGTCAATCAGGCGCCCGACAAACAGTCCGGACAATTATGCGTGGACTGCAATGTCATAACCGAAAGACTCAGCATCCCCCAGCGGCGATTCAGCGACACCTCCCCGATAACCGAGATGTTCTCTCAAAACCGCTTAACCGTACATGAGCTTGAATTTGAAGAAAACCGCAAAAGAGCTGTCACCTGGCTGCCCTTAGGCAATGACACGGAGTTGGGTTTTAAGATATTGGCCCGGCTGAAAAACAGGTTCACACAGGCCCAAAAGGATAAGAGGCTATGAGCATACTGGTTGCCGGCGGCGCCGGCTATATAGGCAGCAATATGGCAGCCGTATTGGCCAACGAGGGTTTTGAGCCGGTTGTTTTCGACAATCTAAGTAAAGGCCACAGGTCGGCCATTGGCGATGCCGTCTTTGTTGAAGGTGATTTGGCCGACTATGACCTCTTGCTGAAAACTCTCAAAGAATACAGGGTCGAAGCCGTAATGCACTTTGCTGCCCTGATTGAAGTGGCTGAATCCGTCCGCGAACCCCTGAAATACTTTCGCAATAATGTCTGCAACACTGCGAACCTGCTGTCAGCCATGGAATCGGCAGGGGTGGATAAATTTGTCTTCAGCAGCAGTGCCGCCGTGTACGGCATGCCCGAACAACCTGCTGTAACCGAAGACTGGCCCAAGGAACCAATCACGCCGTACGGCGAAACCAAGTGGGCCATCGAAAAAATGTGCCGCTATCAAAGTCTTGCGCAAAGGCTGCGTTATGCCGCCTTAAGGTACTTTAACGCCTGCGGAGCCGGCAACAACTGCCGGCTTGGCGAAGACCACAGACCCGAATCACATCTTATTCCCCTGGCAATCCAAACGGCTATGGGCAAGCGCGACCAAATCAAAATCTACGGTACCGATTACCCTACACCGGACGGCACCTGTGTGCGCGATTACATACATATCGAGGATTTGTGCAGGGCGCACCTGCTGGCACTGAAAAAATTAGATACCAGCAGAGAAGTCATCTATAATCTGGGCAACGGCAAAGGCTATTCGGTCAAGGAGGTAATTGAAGCGGTGAAGAAGGTCTCGGGCAAAGACTTCCGGGTCATCGCCGCCGAACGCAGGGCAGGAGACGCCCCCATACTGGTCGCAGATGCCGCAAGAGCCGTTAGAGAGCTGAACTGGCAGCCGCAGTTTTCGGACCTGGAGGAAATAATCTCTACCGCCTGGCAGTGGCACAACCAGTATCCCAACGGCTATGGCGGTTAAAGTGCTGATGCCGTTGCCTCCCGGCTCTGCCGAAAAAACTTCCGGATAATACAAAGCAATGGGAGTAGATGATAATGAATGATGTTTTTGTGGGAATCGACCTTGGTGCAACCAATATCAAAATCGGCTGTTTCGATTCGGATTTGAAATTACTCGGCAAGACATCCGTACCGGCAAATGAAAACATCAGGCCTTCGGACGCGGTCGAGGAAATTGGTTCGGCAACCGAAGAGTTCCTGGGCAAAAAACAGATATGTTCCGATGCGATTAGAGCCGTTGGTGTAGGCTCAACGGGCCAGTTCGACCTTTCCAGAGGTTTTATGCTCAGCAACCCGAACCTGAAGTTATTTCAGAATGTGCCTCTGGCGGATATGTTGAGCAGGCGGTTCGGCAGGCCGGTCGTGCTCGAAAACGACGGCAACGCAGCCTGTTACGGCGAATATGCCCTGGGAGCCGGCAAAGGTCTTGACAATATGGTCTTTTTCACCCTCGGAACCGGCATAGGCAGCGGCATCATATTAGACGGAAAGCTCGTTCACGGCGCAGCCGATAACGCCGCTGAGCTTGGACACATGATAATATATCCTGACGGCCGAAAGTGCGGCTGCGGCCAGAAAGGCTGTGTGGAAGCATACGCATCCGCCAGCTCTACCGCAAGAAGGGCAGCAGAGGCTGTAAAGTCGGCGCCGCAATCAACCCTCAAAAAAGTCCTGGACGAAAAAGGCTCTATCACCTGTAAAGATGTCTTCGACCACGCCAGAGCAGGAGACGACCTTGCCAAAGAAATAACCGACGGCACCGTCAGGGCTTTGGCAATTTTGTGTGTAAACATGCTGCACACCACCGAACCGGCCCGGATAATCTTTTCCGGCGGAATGATTGCCGCAGGCCCGATGCTGCTTGACCGCATAAAATACTTCTTCGATGAGCAGATTTGGACATTGAAAAAGGAGGCGGTGGAAATCTGTTTTGCCACGCTCGGCGAAGACGCCGGTATTATCGGTGCTGCGGCACTGGCTAAGCAGCAGCTTAAAGGATAAGTAAAAATGGAACGAATATTTTTAAGCATTGATTTAGGCGGCACGAACATCAAGGCCGGCTGTCTCGACGCCAATCTCAAGCTCATTTGCAAGACAGCGGCACCTACCGATGCGGACCTGGGCCCGGACGCCGTCATTGACAGAATCACCGATACTGCCGCAAAATTACTATCCGAGAACGGTCTGACGATGGAGTCTGTTGAAGCAGCCGGCATAGGCTCACCCGGGACATTGAATATAGCAGAGGGTATGGTCATATCGGCGCCTAATTTCCCGAAATTCAGGAACATTCCGTTGCGGGATATGCTCAGCCGACGTCTTTCAAAGCCTGTGGTTTTCGAAAACGATGCCAATGCCGCCTGCTGGGCCGAATACCGTGCCGGCGCCGGCAAAGGCGTCAATGATATGCTCTTTCTGACCTTGGGCACGGGAATAGGCGGGGGCATTATAAGTAACGGCGAGCTTGTTCACGGTTATTTTGACAACGCCGCTGAGTTCGGACACATAATCATACAAAAGGACGGCAGAGGCTGTGTGTGCGGCCAGCAGGGCTGTGTCGAAGCATACTCATCCGCTGCCGCAACAGCCAAAAGGGCCGGCGAGGCACTGCAGGCAGGTGCAAAATCGAGCCTGCGAAAAATCTTTGAAACCG
This sequence comes from Sedimentisphaerales bacterium, assembly GCA_035529405.1. Taxonomy (GTDB): domain Bacteria; phylum Planctomycetota; class Phycisphaerae; order Sedimentisphaerales; family Anaerobacaceae; genus DATKWV01. Next base: position 4,456 of record DATKWV010000167.1, read on the forward strand.
ATGGCTGTGTTACCTGCAAGGATGTCTTCGAACACTGTGCACAGGGTGACCGGCTGGCGACCAATATTGTCGATGGCACCTGCAGTGCGCTGGGGCTTTTATGCGTTAATCTGCTGCACATTACCGGCCCGCAGCGAATCGTATTTGCCGGCGGAATGATTGCCGCAGGCCAAATTCTGCAGGACAAAATAAAGTATTACTTCGAACAATACATCTGGCATTTGAAACCCGAACCGGTGGAAATTTGTCTGGCAAGTCTTGGTGAGGATGCCGGCATCATCGGCACAGCCGCCCTTGCCCTGCACGCCAAACAGCAGGGAAAGCTCTAAATTTTACCCGCCGTCCAGTTGACCATATTGGCCAAAAACCGGGCATACCAGTTGCCGACCTCAATCGCGTTTGCCCCCGGCGCCTGCGCATTTACCCTGCTGCATCCCCAGTCAACCAGCCCGCCCACCCAATGCGGCGCCACATCCGTTGCAAAGGCCGTTACCCGCCCCTTTCCATAAGAGCCGATAACCAGCAAAGGCTGCGCCTCATTGGCCGGCACAAAACTGAATGTTTCCGACTGCCTGCAGGCCTGGAACATACGGGCGCACAGTATCACAGCCGCACCGCCCTTTGCCGTAACCCGATTAAAGCCGCCAATCCCCGGCGGTGCATTATCGAAAGGCAGAGAATTGACTATCGGATGGTCGCCTGTTTTTTCAATCAGGCAAGGCCCAAAACAGTTCACCCTGTCGTCTTCCGAAGCCATAATAACCGGCAGAACCTCTTTTAGAGCTGTGTCGGTATATTCGCGATTTGCGCCGGTGAATGATTCCCACCCGCCAATCATCAAAAGACCCATTCCTGCGTTTACTCGTTCAGCGAGCGACTCAAGCTGCCCGCCGGAGAAATTGCCCGCGGGGTAATCACTGATTATAACCGCTGTACAATCATCAGATAACAGACCGTCTCTGAATTTGTCATCACTGGCCAGATAGTCAAACTCGATTCCATAGAAACTCATCACCCCCGCCAGATATGACCCAGCCGCCTGCAGGGCCGTATCGCCTAAATACAACACAGCTTCATTCATGGCCGAATTATAGCCGCTTTAATCGCCGACTCAAGGATGTTATAGACCCGCCTGCTTACAAAAAAATTGGACATACCTTTTTTGAGGTGATAGAATCCGCCGCAACAAACAAGGTTTTTAGCTGGAGGTTCGGCTCAAGAATGCTCAAAGGTAACGCTGTTATAGGTCAATCAGGCGGCCCAACCTCGGTGATTAACGCTTCCCTGGCAGGGATACTTGACGCAGCCAAAAAGTTTGACGGCATCGAGAAGGTTTTCGGTATGCGCTTCGGCATCGAAGGCTTTATGGCCGGCAATATAATTGACCTTGGCCGCCAAAGTGCCAAAACCATCGAAGCATTAAAGTACACACCATCAAGTGCCCTGGGCAGTTGCAGGCACAAGTTAAGCCAGGAAGATTTGCCCGTAATTCTCGAACAGCTAAAAAAAGCAAACATCCGCTATGTATTTTTAATCGGCGGCAACGACACAATGGACACCATACACCGCATCGAGCTTTACGCCCAGCAGCAGAACTATGACCTGGCAGGCATAGGCGTTCCCAAAACGGTCGATAACGACCTTTTCGGGACCGACCATACCCCCGGCTTTCCCAGCGCAGCAAGATATGTGGCTTTGTCGGTTATGCAGTCCGGCATATTGGCCCGTGATATGCAGAAAGTTGACCAGTTTGTTATTTATCAGTCCATCGGCCGCGATGCCGGCTGGCTGGCCGCGTCTTCCGCCGCTGCCAAAACTACACCTGATACCGCCCCGCATATTATTTGCCTGCCGGAAAGACCGTTTGAAAAGAAAAAATTCCTCGATGATGTCAAAAACTGCTACCAGCAGTTCGGCTGGGTATCAGTCGTTTGCGGCGAGGGAATCTGCTACGCCGATGGTACGCCCGTTTCAGCAGCCAGCACCGCCGACAAGTTCGACAATGTTGAATTTGGCGCAATGGGCGGCGCAAGCGCCGCGATGGCCCTGCACCGGATGATTTCTCAGCAGTTCGGTTTTCGCGGCGAGTTTCAGATTACCGAGTCACTGCTGATGT
>DATKWV010000168.1:0-8025 GCA_035529405.1 Sedimentisphaerales bacterium
TGGCTTAACCAGCCTTCTCCTCTCTACCATCGCTGAAACACGCTGACGGTACTCTACATAGCCCTCAACCTGCGATGTCACATCCTTCTGTTCCATCATTCTACTTTTCAAAGAACAGTTATAGCTTGTCCTTGGGCAGAACAGTTCGCACCATGCTCAGGATGGCATTCTTAATAAGCTCTGGCAGTTCCGGCCAGGCTGATATGATCTGCTCAAGATCGGGGTGTTTTTGCAGTAAAATGGCGGAGTAAATGGCGAAGGGGGTTTTAATGTAACATCTAACAACTTGTATATCAAAGGGTTAGCTGTTTTTGGCAACGGCCTTTTAAGCCGTAGGTCTTGGGTTCGAGTCCCAACACTCTCATTTTTGCGAACCTTTCGGCCGTAACGACTATACGTGCATACCGCTGTATCGAGCCCAATACATAATATATTTACGAATGGCAAAAAGGATTTGTTGATGCTGAAGATACCGGCGAATCTGCTGCAACTGCGGCGTCAAGCTGCCGGATGAAATTTCGAGCCTGTCACCGTAAATATGAATAAGTTGGGATGCGCAGGCCGTCGGCTCTCTGGCAGTATATTCTTTTTTCCGCCGGTTCGTATCCGGGCCGCCTGGCGGTTTCAGCCTGGCAGCCGGCGACAATCACTATAAGAAATAACAACAATATAAATGCTAATGTCCTCAGGCGTCTCATGGATTTGGCTCCAACGAAAAAGGTTTTATTTTGCGCTGTTTTTGGAATATTTACTCTGCATACATAAGTCGCAGAGCTGCCGTGCAATCAATGTAAGTCTGCCGATGCGCATCTTTGGGGCAATGTAAGTTCATACTAATCTGTTACTTCAATATCAGCCCAGCCTTCCCATGTGCCGTGGACGTTACAGCGTCCAAAGGCCCGCAGCCGGCCGTGCGTATGGTCCAGGCATACGCGAACCTTCATAATCGGACAGGTTCTGCGGGCTGTAAGGTCCAGCCTGGCCAGATAAGTGCGGTCCGAGTACAGCTCGATGAACTCAATGTAGTGAGCGGGTTCATTCGGATGCGCTATCAGGCTGCCTACCTCCACGGTCACCTCGAAACACTCGCTTTTTTTGATGCTTTTCGGGGCGGTGATAACCGGAAGATGCTTTTTTTCGAGGTCGGTCATACGGTTATAATCCTTGACCGTGTTGACGCCGCAGAAAAGGTCTTCTTCGCATTCGATTGTTGCAGCGGTTTCTTTCGACATATCAGCCTCCGAGGTAAAAGATTGAGCAAGATTTCTTTTAATCGGTAAGCGATTACACAAACACCGCTTACACTTTCATCCCCTGCCCGTGAAAAACGCCGGATGCAGGAATTTGCATAACGGCTGAAGACAAAGCCGGTTACTGTTCTATTGAAATTGCGTTGTTGGGACAATTATCCACGGCCCGCCTGCAGGTCTGCTGATACTTTGCCGGTATTTCGTCCATTAAAGCGGCAGCAAAGCCCTCGTCATCGAGTTCGAACACTTCCGGGCAGGTATCCGCACACAGGCCCGTGCCGTTGCACAAGTCGGGGTCTATATGAACCTTCATATCGCTTCTCCTGTTATTATTTACTGTCGGGTTTCAATACCGTTAAAGGTTGTCGGTATGGCTGACAGTAACGGCCACGTGGGGCCTTGTAAATAAGGGAATTTACCTTTTTTACTATCAGCTTGATTACCTTTGGTGTTATGGGGCAATTGCCTGCCAGCCGGCACAGTTTGTGACAGGACAATCGCCTCTGTTAAACAGTTTTCTGCGCCCGGTTTCGACAAGCCGGGCCTGGCTGATACGCAAAACCGCAAAAAATCGCGTGACATTGCCCCACTGTTATGATATAATTATTTTTTGTGAGCAGGTTATCTGCGGAGGCGGGTAGATGTTAAGAAAAAAGCATGTTGGGGCGTTTGTTTCCAGGGCTGTGAAGTTTATCGGCCCCAAAGTCAAATATCGCTGGCTGAGGTGGGTATTTCCCGTTTCGGGTCTTTTGGCGCTGGCCTGGTTTTTGGTTCGTGTAATCCCTAAACCTACGCGAATAGCATATCCCTGTCAGAAAGTGGCGATGCCGGTTGCGGGCAGCTTCCTTGTGTGGGTCTTTGGTATTATTGGGTCGGCCTTTGCGTACCGGCGGGCAGCTAAATTTCTTTTGAGACGGCGATTTGCAGCAGCAATAGTTTTTTTAACTATTGGTATAGCGGCCGGCATGGTCGCTATAACAAATATGTCCGAGCGGGTGGTCATATCGGCTGACAGCGTGCCGAACAGCCCCATCGGAGAAGCCAGGGGCATACATCCTGGCCGGGTTGTCTGGGTACATGACCCCAATTCCACGGACTGGGACGGCTACTACAGCCACGAACACTGGTTTGAAAGCGACCATACCAATTTGCCGGCGGTAGAGAAAATGGTGTCAAAGGCCATTCGCGGCCTGGCAGGCAAAAGTACCGAAGCAGCCGCGTGGGAGGCGATTTTCAGGTACTTTAACAACGCCCGGGGTAAAGGCGACATCGGCTATCAGGCCGGCGAAAAAATCGCCGTCAAGATTAATCTGACCACCTGTAACGCCCACTACTGGGATGTTGACCCCGTAACATACGACAAGAAAGAAAGTATTATGAACCGCATCGATAATTCACCGCAGATGATACTCGCGCTTTTGCGGCAATTAGTTTACATTGCCGGTGTTGACCCCTGTAACATTACGGTCGGGGACCCTACGGGTATGTTCCCGAATTATTCTTACAATATGCTGTATCCTGAATTCCCGCAGGTACACTATATGGACAATTACGGCGGTTCCGGCAGGACACGGGCGGAATTTTCCGATGTGCCGTTTTACTGGAGCACGCCCGCCGCTGACCATAACGAGCAGGATTATGTGCCGGTATCGTTCGCTGAGGCTGACTACATTATCAACTTTGCGATACTCAAGGGCCACTCGGCAGGCGTGACACTGTGCGCAAAGAACCATTACGGCTCACTTATAAGGTGCCCGGACGGATATCTGAGAGATGTCGGGTATGTTAATTACTACAACATACATTTAAGTTTGCCGAACTCGGACTGGAAGCCGGGAATGGGCCATTACCGCTCGCTGGTGGATTTGATGGGTCATCGGGAGCTTGGCGGCAAGACGGTGCTTTATCTGATTGACGGGCTTTTCGCCGGCTACTACTGGGACGCTCGTCCGTACAAGTGGAGGATGGTTCCTTTCGGCGACGGTGTCAACGATGTAAATGACGACTGGCCGTCGAGTATTTTTGCCTCTCAGGACGCGGTGGCTGTTGATTCGGTGACGTATGATTTTCTGCTTGAGGAATGGCCGCACGTGGCAGCAGCGGCGAGTCTGGCCGGCGGCGCGGAAGACTATTTGCACGAAGCGGCGTTAGCCGACGACCCGTGTTCGGGGACATTCTATGACCCCGACCACAGCGGAAACGTTGTTCGTCTGCCAAGTCTGGGCGTTCACGAGCACTGGGATAGCCCGCTGGACAAGGAGTATAGTCGTAATCTCGACACTGAAAGCGGCACGGGCATCGAATTGGTGACACTGGATGCTACGGCTGGTGACTTTGACGCCGACGGTGATGTGGACATGGGTGACTTTACACTTTTGGCGTTGGCGTGGCGCAGCAGCGCCGGTGATAATCACTGGAACGTGCACTGCGACATTTCGGCGCCAGGCGATATTATTGACGAATATGACCTTGCGGCCTTTGCCGCGGACTGGCTAAAGGGCGTAAAATAGTTTTTAGTTTTAAGTTTTAAGTTTTTAGTTCGTAGTGTGGTTGGCAGCAGGCAGTTCGAGCAACGGGTGCAAAAAGTACTTGCAAAAAAAACGTTTTCTTTGTATAATGAAATTAATGGGTAAAATCCGCTCAATTTGCTCTTTTGGCTGCCTGGCGCTGGGGCTTCTGCTTTTGCGCCGCAAGGCGCAATAGTCCCTCGATAAAAATCTTTCCAAAAAACAATTTTTTCTTAAATTCATGGCAATTTCAGTGCCGTCAGTGCACAATTAGCGTTTTGGGAGAGACCAAATGGCCGTTAAAAGCGAAAAAATCATAATTTTCGATACCACGTTACGCGATGGGGAGCAATCACCGGGTGCGTCCCTGTCGGTTGGTGAAAAACTTGAGATAGCCGTTCAGCTTGCGAATCTGGGCGTTGATATAATAGAAGCCGGGTTTCCGGTATCGTCCCGTGCGCAGTATGAGGCAACGGCGAGGATTTCTCAGCAGGTCAAAGGGCCTGTTATAGCGGCTCTGGCGCGGGCCAGCCGGCAGGATATAGAGTCAGCGGGCAAGGCCCTCGAATCGGCGGGAAAAAAACGCATCCATACGTTCATCGCAACCAGCCCCATTCATATGCAGTACAAACTGAAAAAAAACAGCCAGGAAGTTCTGAATATGGCAGTGGACGCGGTAAAATACGCAAAGACATTTACGGATGATGTTGAATTCTCGCCCGAAGACGCCTGTCGAAGCGATTTGGGTTTCCTGGTGGAAATTCTTACAGCGGTTGTTGAGGCAGGCGCAACGACTTTGAATATTCCCGATACGGTGGGGTATATTCTGCCGGCTGAATACGGCCGGATTATCGCTGAACTCAAATCAAAGGTCCTGAACATAGACAAATGCGTAATAAGCACACACTGTCACAACGACCTCGGGATGGCTGTTGCGAATTCACTTGCGGGCGTTCTTAACGGCGCACGGCAGGTCGAATGCAGCATAAACGGGCTGGGTGAACGCGCAGGCAACGCGGCTCTCGAAGAGGTGGTAATGGCCATACATACAAGGGGCGGCACTTTCTGCAAAGATGCCGGGATGTCGGTTTATACCGGTATCAACACCAAGGAAATTTATCGCACCAGCCAGATGGTCTCGAGATTGACGGGTTTTGTGATTCAGCCCAACAAGGCAATCGTAGGCGCCAACGCATTTGCTCATGAGGCGGGTGTTCATGTGGATGGAATGTTGAAAGAGCGTACGACATACGAAATAATGCAGCCGGAGACAATAGGCTTGAGCAGTTCTCGGATGGTTCTGGGCAGGCATACAGGCCGGCACGGTTTTACCGAAAGGTGCAGGCAGCTCGGCTTTGAACTTACCGAAGAAGAGCTTCAAAAGGCATACAAGAGTTTTTCCGAAATAGCCGACAAGAAAAAAGAGGTGTTCGACGAGGACATAGCGGCCATAATTAACGACGAAATCCGAACCGTCGAGCACATCTACGAGCTTGAGTATCTTCACGTCGTAAGCGGCACGGGCACTTTGCCGACAGCCAGCGTGAAAATAAAAACACAAGGCAAACTAATTCAGGCCGCCGCCTGCGGTGACGGGCCTGTTGATGCCGCGTACCAGGCAATCAGAGAGGCAACGGGGTTGTCGCCGAAACTGGAAAAATACTCCATAAGCGCCGTTACCGGCGGCAAAGAGGCTCTCGGAGAAGCCACCGTTAAAATTATCGACAACGGGCGAACCTTCATAGGCAGGGGTGTGTCCACGGATATTATCGAGGCAAGCGCAAAGGCCTACGTGGACGCCATTAACAGGATGGTATCGGCACGTAACGACAGTTAGTTTTTTGCAGGCAGTTTCCTGCAATTGTAATATCGTTCGGCAAACAAAGTACGAGGTGCAGATTATGGAAAAATTTGTAAAAAGGTTTTTTGTTTTAATTATAAGCGCAGCCTTTTTGACCGCCGGCCCGCCGTGCTGGGCAAAGGTCAAAACCTGGGCAGGTACCATAAACATACCGACATACGAATGGCAGGAGGATATAAATCCCAAGTTCTGGGCCATGGAGGGAGCAGCCAAAGGCTCGGTTACGGTCAAGGCATCCATTATCTACCCTTATACGATGCAGGACCACCTTTACAGGACAAAAACCGACCGGACCTATAAGGCGGTTTACCTCGAAAATGAATACCTGAAAATCACGTGCCTGCCGGAATTGGGCGGCAGGCTGCATTCGGTATTCGACAAGACCGAAGGCAAAGAGATGTTTCATCTCAACGACGTTATTAAACCAAGCATGATAGCAATGCGAGGTGCCTTTATCAGCGGCGGCGTGGAATGGAACGCCGGCCCTCATGTACATACCGTTACGATATTGTCGCCCGTCAACGTTATTAACGGTATAAATCCCGACGGTTCGGGCTACCTTGAAATCAGCAATCTTGAAAAAAGCCTTCGAACACGCTGGACGGTGCGCGTGACCCTGCACCCGGGCAGGGCGTACCTTGACGAGCGAATACGAATTTTCAATCCGACCGACGGGATGCAGCCATACTATTTCTGGAACTGCACGGCCTTTCCCAATCGGCCCGGGACGCGATTTATCTATCCTATGAGCTTAGGCAGCGGCCACTACGGTCAGACATTCTATCCGTGGCCCATGCGCAACGGCAAAGATATGTCGTACCTGAAGAACTATGAGACGGCCAGCAGCGTCTTTGCCTACGGCTGTGTTTATGATTTCTTCGGGGCTTACGACGTCGATGCTGACCGCGGCATTATTCAGGTTGCAGACCATTACGAGCTTGTCGGCAAAAAGGCCTGGACGTGGGGCCAGGGTCCTTACGGACGTGTGTGCCAGCGAAATCTGGCCGACGACGGCAGCGCGTATATAGAGGTTCAAAGCGGCCCTTTGCCGACACAATCCGACTACGGAATACTCGGGCCCAGAGAAGAAATTGCCTGGCAGGAGTGGTGGTATCCCGTACACGGTTTAAGTGACGGTTTTGAATATGCCACAAAGGACGCAGCAATTCAAACTCTGCACAAGGATGGTATCCTGCGGATATGTATTCTGACAACGGGTAAGTTTGCCGGCGCAACCTGCAGCATTAGTGCGGGCCGGCAGATACTTTCACAAAGCCGTGTTGACCTTTCCCCCGACAAGCCGGTCGTGCTGGAAGTGCCCGTTGGAGATAATAAAACGCTGGATGTGACTATCAGGACAAAAGATGGAAATGTTCTGGCATCATTCACAAGCCCCTTGCCGATTCCGGAGGTGACAGAGCCGGACAGCAGCAGGTTTGTGGAGAAGCCGGACGAAGACCTGACGCTGGAGGAAAAGTATTTGAAGGGCCTCAGGTACGACCGCGCCACTGACAGGCTCAATGCGCGTAAATACTATGATATGGCGCTGTCACAGGATGCCGGTTATTGCCCTGCCCTGCGGCAGCAGGCTGTACTTGATATTGAGGCGGGGATGTATGAAACAGCGGCAAAGCGTCTCGAAAAGGCGGTCGAAAGAAACAGCGAGGACGGGTTGTCGTGGTATTTTCTGGGCATAAGTTATCTGCGGCAGGCAAAACCGCAGCAGGCCCTTGACTGTGCCGGCAAAGCGGTGAGCTGTTTCGGGTGTATGTCGATAGGTAATGACCTTGCAGGCCGGGCCTATATGCACCTGGCGCAGTATGCCAATGCCGTAAGTGCTTTTGACAAGGCCGTGATGTCAAACCCGCTGGACACAGAAGCACAAAACCATTTGATTCTCGCATTATACGCCGCAGGCGAAAAAGAAAGGGCCCTGAAACTTGCCGCAGCAAGGATTTCAGAAAATCCCACCGACCTTGTTCCGCAGGCGATGGCTGCACTGGAGGGCAATAAGCAAATGCAAAGTTTTGCCACAGCAGCGCGCCAGTTTGTGGGCGAAGAAGACTTTGAGATGATAGAAACCAGCCTGTGCTTTGCCGATATGGGGCTTTTTGAGCAGGCACATAAACTGCTTGTGAACATATATGTTGAGGGCATGCCCAAAGACCGGCAAAATCCGCTGGTATTGTATTACGCCGGTTATTTTGCGCACAGGGCCGGTGACCAGAAGCTGGCTGATGATGAACTGCGCCAGGCCGCCGGTATTTACAGGGATTTTGTTTTCCCCTCCCGGCCGCAGGCTGAGGAGGTGCTGCGATACGCAATCAAAAAAAATCCGAACGATGCTTATGCGCATTTTCACCTTGGGAACCTGCTGGGCAATTTCGACCGGTTCGAGGAAGCTGTT
>DATKWV010000169.1:0-5573 GCA_035529405.1 Sedimentisphaerales bacterium
CAACCGTTGTATGCTTTGTAATGTTGAACTCGCTGACAAGCTCGCGCTTGCCGTAGATAATATCTATGTTGTATTTTTTGATTATGTCATCCATCGCAGCCGTATAACCGCCTGCATCATAGTTATCATGGCTTGAAAACAATACCCTGCCCGACCGGCCCACATGGCCCAGGGTGTCGCTGGGTGAATCAATGGCCGGACCGTAAAAAACCGTTGTTTGATAGAAATCCTTGTACTTCTGTAAATTGCACACCCCGCTTAGAACCGCACCAATACCGCCGATTTTCCGCACAGACTCATGCGTAATGTGAACTGCTATTTTCATGTTATCAAAACCCGTTCCCGATAGATAAACATTCTTTTCAGAGTTGACCTGATGTTGGTGTATTATAACGGTTGATACCGGTATGCAATAGGGCTGTGTCTGATTAGCGTTTAATTTTTATACGATGTGAAAAAAACTTCATTGAAAAACAACAAAACCGTTCATGCCGCAAGGTTTTTAGTCTTTTTGGGTTAGTCGTTCGGGGTATTCCCATTGAGTTTTATAAATTTTTTTCCTGTAATAAAGAAGGCTGGCGTATAATAACGTTTTGTTATCAGGCAATGTTCTGAAACTGCCGTTGGGGAGTACTTCAGGGCATTTTTGACCTTCACGGATTGAATCACTCCCGGAATTAAGCGAAACAGAACCTCCAGTCGTTAAACTTGTTTTTCTGTTTCGGGCGGCAATTTCCCTTGCCCTTGCTGTTGTTTTATTAAACTATTACTACTTTTCCTGACGACAAAAATGCTGACGAGGGTTATCGCCGCAGGCGCACCTCAAAAATCGTAGTTAGTTTCGAATGTCGTGTTCACTATTTTACAAGAAGGAGATTTATTATGGAAATGACAAAGGATTGCTTCTGTAAGTCGAAATGCAATGGAAGTGCAGTTGTACCAAAAACTCAAAACCCCACAATCCCGTCGCCGGCTTTTAAGAACACTTTCCGGCTGAAATTGCTTTTGCTGCTGTTGTTTATTATTAATTTCGCCTTGTTTAACACCGGCTTAGCCGCAACCTTTTATGTTGACCCCCTCAATGGAAATGACCTCGCCGCCGGCTCTGCCGCAAATCCCTGGCGCACCATACAAAAAGCAAAGTCCACCGTCAATGCCGGTGATGTTGTAAACCTGCTGCCCGGAAACTACGGCTCGGTTACTTTCGGCCAAAGCGGCGACCGTTACGGCACAAGCTGGCAGGCACCAATCACTTATCAGTGCTCCCCCGAAAGCGCTCCCTATTCAGCCAGATTCACGTACATACTTTTTTCCGGCCCGCGCAGCTTCTACATAACCGTTGCCGGTCTTGATGTCGAGAACACCGGCGCAAATGATGCCTGTATCAAAACGCTCAGCGCCTCGAACGTCAAAATAATCGACTGTAAAGCACATGGCCAGTCCGGAGGAAGAGGTCCCTCCTATGCCAATATCTTTGTAAAAAGCTCCAGCAGCGTCTGGGTCCAGGATTGCGAAGTATATTATGGCGGCGCATGGTCTTTTGCCGTGCAACTGGAAGAAAGTGACACTGTTTCCGTAAAAGGCTGCCATGTCCACGATATCGTCGGCAGCGCCATTAGAACAGGCGGCGGACAGAATTATATCATAGAAAACAACATTGTTCACGACCAGAGGGTCGAATGGAACTCCAGCGTCCACGGCTCCGGTATCGCTATTCACAGTCACAACACAACCATTCGGGGCAATATCGTTTACAACTTCGGCAATACCAGGCCCATACGGTTTTATCAATCATGGGCCGGACCCAATGGCTTCCGTAACATGCTTGTTGAGAACAATCTGGTTTACAAAACCCCCGATTTTACCGGCGTGCAGTGGTGGGTCGAATTTATCGATGTCGGTGAAAATTGTGTGTTCCGAAACAATACTTTTCTTGACGCAGTGATAATGGTTTTTGCCCAGTATGCCGACGGCTCGGGTTTATCCATTCACAACAATGTTATTACCGGCGGCCTGGAACTGGATGATTACAATGCTTCTGCCAGCGGACCCGGACGTACAAAATGGGACCGTGTCAGTGAGGGAAACAATATCTTTGGCGGATTAGCAGCCAAGGGCTGCGGCTACGTCTGCAGCTACAATAAGTTCTCCGATACCAGCAATAGTATTGTTGGCGCTAATTTCAACGTCGGTGTTTTCTTCGATTCCGGCCCGTCGCATTATCCTTACGGCGATGTCTGGCCGTACACACTCAAGGAAGGTTCCCTGGCCATAGATTTTGGTGACAAAGATTTCGCCCCCCTTATTGACCTGCTCGGCTGTGCCCGCGACGAATTGCCCGACGCCGGCTGTTACGAGTATGGTGGCACGTCAGGCCCGCCCAGCGACATACCCCCAACCGCCGACGCCGGCAGCGACCAGGTTATTACCGATGCCGATAACAATGGCTATGAGCGTATTAATCTTGACGGCAGCGGCTCTGACGATGAGGACGGTTCCATCGTAAGCTACGTCTGGACAGAAAACGGCCAGCCCCTTGCAGCCGGAGTTAATCCCACGGTTACTTTAACTATCGGCCAACACGTCATTACGCTTACCGTTACTGATAACGACCAGTTGCAGGGTTCAGCCACTGTAACTGTCACGGTCGAGCCTGGGGACGGAGCCGCACCTTCTGTAATTTCGGTTACTCCATCAGCCAATATGGTAACAATCCTTTTTGACGAACCGCTTGACCCTCAGTCAGCTCAGGATATAGGCAACTACGGGATCTATGACGATATAACAATAACGGCGGCGTCTTTAAGCATCGATGGTACTGCGGTTGTCCTGACAACTTCGGACCATATCAGAGAAAATGCTTATACACTCACGGCTAAAGACATCTACGACCCGGCCGGCAACAAAATCACCGACCTGGTTGTCAATTACATTTACAGCCCCGGCCTGGCCGGCTGCTGGCAGTTTGACGAAGGACAGGGCCTGGAAACCGAGGATTATTCCGGCAGCCTTAACAACGGTGTGCTGGTCAACGGCCCGGTCTGGACCGAATACGGCCAACTGAGTTTCGACGGGATAGACGATTTTGTTTCTTGCGGAAACAAAACCAGCCTGAATCTGACCGGCAGTCTGACTATTGCCGCATCTATTAACCCCATAACCTTCGGGCAGAGCGGCTGGGGAAGAATTGTCGACAAAGGAACTGCCTCTGCAGGCTATTCCTTCTTTGTCGAGCAGGCCGCCAATTCCATAGCTTACGTAATTTACGGAGGCCTGCTGATGAGGTCAAATCCCGATGTAATCGAACTGAATACCTGGCAGCATGTTGCGGTAGTTTACGACCAGGCATCCGCTAACGTGACTTTCTATGTTAATGGTCAGCAGGCCGGTGTTACCGACTATCAGACCGCTGCTGCCGCCTGCCCCGACTGCCCGCTGGTTATCGGTATCAGGAATTACGATTCGAACAGGGCCTTCGACGGCCTTATTGACAACGTCCGTGTTTACAACAGGGCCCTGGACCCGAATGAAATCATCGAACTTTTCTATGAAGACCAGCAATTCGGCCTTTACCCCATTGGTGACAAGGAAGTTGACGAAGGCGCGAAACTGAATTTCACTGTAACAACCTCCAATCCCGACATTGTCGTATCCATATCCGGCCATAATCTGCCCAGCCAGCCGACCTTTGCGCAGAACGTATTTGACTGGACGCCCGGATATGACGATGCCGGTACCTACGAAGTTACCTTTACTGCCGTTCAGGGCAGAATCGAAGATTTTGAAACCATTGCAATTACCGTAAACAATGTCAACAGAAGCCCTGTAATCGAACCCATAGGCGACAAGGTTATCCAGGCAAATACACGGTTGACCTTTACCGTATCGGCATCCGACCCCGATGGCGACAGCATTACCGGCTCGGTCGATAATTTGCCTGCCGGCGCCGCCTTTGCCGATAATACTTTCGATTGGACGCCGACCGGCGAACAGACGGGAACTTACACTGTCACTTTTACCGTAACCGACAGCCGGCTGCAGGACACCGAAACTATAACCATAACGGTAGAAAGCCCTCCCATGCCCGTTGAAGAAATAATTATTGACAACGGCCAGCAGCAGACATCTTTTACGGGCGCATGGCTTCTTTCCGGCGGCGTAGACCCCTACGGCGCAGATTCTGTCTGGAGCAGAAACGGCGCCACATATACATGGACCTTTTTGCCGCCCGCTTCGGGCTGGTATGATTTGTCGATGTGGTGGACGCCATACCCTGCACGATGCCCGGAAATCCCTGTACGCATCGCACACCGCGAAGGCACTGCCACGTTTTATATTAACCAGCAGGAAAACGGCAATCTGTGGAACTCGCTGGGCCGCTTTTTCTTCGAGACCGGCGGCAGTTACAACGTTACCATCACCGCCGGCCCCGGCGAGAACACTACCTGTGCCGACGCCGTGAAGTTTAAGCTGCTTGACGATACACCCTCGCTTGTTATCAACGGTACAAGCGGTTTTACTTACATCGATGACGCCTTTCGAAATACAAACCAGCCTTACTATGCCAGCGGTGCCAGCGTTACCGGTGACATTCGCAGGGTTAACCTTGGCGGTATTGACAGGTACGCAATTAACGGTATGTCCGGCGGCTGGCGGCGCAGCTTTTCATTGACTTCCGCCGCCAATGTAAAGCTGTCGTTCAGGTACAAGCTCACACAGACCCCCAACTACGAATCGGACGAATTCAGTGATGCTATGCTCTCGATAGACGGCCAGACCGTCGGCTCCGGCTCTGCGGACTATATTGCCAGGATTACCGGCAACGGCAATAACGGTGATATAATTACAACCGGCTGGCGGCAATTCGAAGTCGCCAAGTATCTTGCTGCCGGAAACCACACCGTTCTTATAGGTGCGTACAACAACAAGAAGGCTGGTTATAATGAATCGACCGAACTGCTTATCAGCAACGTGACCATATATTCACCCTGACGCTGGTCTAAGCACTGCTTGATAACCACGGGTATCCGGGACGTGTTTTGTCCCGGATACCTGTTTTTTTAATCATTCATTACCGCAACTTACAGACGGACCAGCGTCGTTGCCGGGCATTTGAAAAAGGCTGCGACGAGCTTAACCCAGCTCAAAACTAAAAACCTACGACGCCGCAACTACCAGCCGTTTTGGTACCAGCGCGCCAAACTGGTCGCTGCGATGTTAAACCTTCCGCACACAAGTGCTTGGAGCCGGGAAAATCGCCGTGCGCCAACCATAATGGTCGTTTTCCCCACACACGCCTCTTGGCCCGGCAAAAAAATCGTATGCCGTAACTTGCTGCCGTACAAGTAATTATAAAAATTTGTCAAGCAAAGAAAATCCTGGCACGCCGTTCGCATAGTTATAAGCGGTGCCATGGAAAAAACAGCCAGATAGACGTAACTTTGATAATTGCAGTTCAACGGTTTGTGGATAACTTTGGGAAGTGCAATGATAGTCCTCGTACAAGCAACAGTGTTAACGGTCGGCCTTAACGGCAAAAACGAAGTCCTCCGTGAACTGCCGATTAGATTAAT
>DATKWV010000170.1:0-20342 GCA_035529405.1 Sedimentisphaerales bacterium
AACAAAATGAAAACAACAAGCCACGTGGTGATTGGCCTGCTTGCTTTGGCGGCTATTTATTTGATTGCGAGGGGGTTCTACCTGCTAAATCAGCAGGTTCGGTACACTTGGCGGGAAGATACGAAAATAACAAGGTC
Source organism: Sedimentisphaerales bacterium (assembly GCA_035529405.1). Classification (GTDB taxonomy): domain Bacteria; phylum Planctomycetota; class Phycisphaerae; order Sedimentisphaerales; family Anaerobacaceae; genus DATKWV01. The sequence goes on from DATKWV010000170.1 coordinate 138, forward strand.
CCAGCTAATATGAACTGCCATCTTTTTTACTTTTTACTTTTGCCTTGCTTGCGACCTCTGCCTTATATACGTTGGCGCTGGTTTTATCTGTTACGACAAAACCAGCACCACCGGCCACCTGTGTTTTATTACATACTTCATCTGCGAGCCCGGTCGCCCGTCAGTCCCAGCTGAACGGCTCCTTGCCGCTTGTCAGTTCCTCCACTCGCTGCTTTACATGGTCCTTTTTGAACTGCGGGTCCTTGTACTTGTCCAGCATCGCTTCGCTTGTGCTGACCTGCTCGATTAGCTTGTCAAGCTCCTTGCGAAGCTGCTGGTACCTCATCTGCTTTCTTTTCACAATCAAATCGAACCTGTTCCCCACCACCTGTTCCAGTTCCGAAGTAAGCTGTTTTTTCTCGGTATTGTCGGTGGCGGCTTTTAGTTTCCCCAGCAGTTGCGAACGCTTTGACATAAGGGCCAGGTCTTCCTTCAGTACCTGCGCAAGCTCAGGGTGCTGCCTTTCGGCCTCCTGGATTCTACCGTATCTTCTTGACGTAAGCGCCAGTCTTCTTCTGTAGAGCTCAGGTTTTTCCCCTTTCAACTCAGCCAGCTTCTCGGCCTCTTCGGGATAGTTTTTCTCGAGCCATTCAAGGTGCCCAGCCGGCTCTCTGAAGCCTTTCGGCCCGGGCCCTTTGCCGAATCCGAATCCTTCCGGCCTCATCCACCGTCTTTGCCCCTGCTGCTGGTGCATAACCTTCCGGATTTCCTCTCTGAACTTTTCAGGGTCACGTTCTCGAAGCTCTTTGAGTTCTTCGGCGCGGTTCGGGTCCGTCCGCGAAAGCCGGTCCATAAGCCGCTCGATTACCATTTCCCTCGGCGGGGCGTTTTCAGCAGCACCCCCCCCGGCCCTGCTCATCCACCGGTTTCCGCCCTTGCCCTGTACCGCCTGGCAGTTCAGGCATACGCCCAGGACAATAACAGCCGAAACCGCCGCTGCTGCCATTTTGCGATAATTTTTGTTCATGTCTCTTACCCTTTCCAAAAATCACTGTCTATTTCTATAAGTTCCATTTCAAGGTCGCTGCCGACCTCATACTCAATACCGTCCATATCGCCGAATCGCAGGGTCAGTATTTCACTTGCAAGCTGGTCTATCTCATCGCCCAGTTCCGCCAGTTCCAGGTCCGCATCTGCAATATCGTCGCTTTCCCATACCGCCGCATCCATTGTCAATTGCCGCTGGCTTGTGTGAAACCAATCAGGCCGGTACAGCCGTACACTTAAAGCCCCGGCAATAAGTACTGCAGCGGCAACCGCTGCGGCTCTGTAAATTCTCCTGCTGTGGGCCTTTGCTTTTTTCTCCCGCAGCGCATTTGCTGTTTTAGTCTTTATGCTGTCGATAAGCCTCTTGTCCGGCTGCGGCGCAGGGTACTGCGCCACCATCTGCAGACCCTGCTCGATATCTCCGGCGGCGTCCTGGGCCTGCCCGGAATCGAGGAATTTCTCAAACAGCTGTGTCAGGTTTTCCTGCGGTTCCATAATGTTACGAACTCATCAAATCTTTCAGCTTCTTCAGGCCCCGGTGGGCCTTTGACAGTGTCGTTCCTATCGGCTCGCCCCGTAATTCGGCTATGTCCTTGAAGCTAAGCTGCGAATAGAAACGAAGCATTATTACCTCTTGGGTGTCGGCATCGAGTTTGGCAAGCTGACTCTGTAATTTGTCAAATACCTCGTTGTCGTACCTGGGTGGTTTTACTGTTTCCGTAAGCGCTTCCTGCTGCACAGCCTCGATTATCTGCTGCTGTCGTTTCTTTGCCCTTAGATAATCGTTAAATACGTTACTGGCGACCTTAAAAAGCCAGCTTTCGAAGCAGGGCCCCTTGTATGAATCGACCTTTTCAACCAGCTTGGCAAACAGCCGGCTGAGCAGTTCGTCGCTTATATCTTTATTGCCTGTCAGGCGGTAAAAGTAACCGTAGCAACGGCTTGAATAAATATCAATTAACCGCGAAAAGCATTCGGGGTCGCCGTTCTTGCAGCCGGTTATAATTCGCCTTAACTGGTCGTTTCTTGCCATACCTGACTGCTGAATATAAAGACGGCCTGCAGGCCTGATTTATTGCATAGGTGCCGCACCTATTTCATTTCAGCACGCGACAAATTATATAAAGCCATTATGGTACAGAACTTACCTGTTTAAAATGGGTGCGGTATAAATACAAAAAAAGCGTTTTTCCCTTTGCAAATCCTGTTTGTCAATCTCTCCTGGCTGGCGATTATATGAATCTATGATGTTAATTCCAATGCTTTTATTTGCCCTTGCCGGTGGATTTGTTTAGCCATCGCCGTTTCCAGGTCCTCTGCCAGCGTAACGGCTAAATAATTATGTAATCAGGCGTGTTTTGAATTCGTATTCTTCGCTTTGTCGGGCCTGCGTGAAAAAGCTCGATACGAATATAGTCTGTTCGTTTAATAGCTGGTTCGATTTTATCAGCCCACTCAATAACCACCACCGACTGCCCATAGCAGTAATCATCAAAGCCTATGGCCTCGAACTGGTCTATGGAATTCAGCCGGTACGCGTCTATATGGTAAATGTCGAACCGGCCCTTATACTCGTTGACTATAACAAAGGTGGGGCTGGTAACGGTTCTGGCGGCCTGCGGTGCGCCGGCACCGTCGGCAATGCCCTTGATAAGCTGGGTCTTGCCGCTTCCCAGTTGGCCGCAGAGAGCAATAATCTCGCCGCCCTTTAGCTGCGAACCAAGCCTTCGGCCAATCGCTATGGTCCGGTCGGCTGAATTGGAAATAATTTCAAAGTCCATAATACTGTCACCCCACGCAGGCAGGGACAATAATCAATAGTCAATTCTTCCAAATGCTCATTTCGCTAATTGAGCCGGATAGTAATAGCCCATCGTCTGAGCGACGACACCCAGCCGGTATTGATGGTCCTGCATTAGACAGCAACGCCGCTGCGACGTGGGGATGGTGGTGGTATAAATGCGAAGCTCTCCTTCCAAGCTGGTAATTACCTCCTCTCGATGGTCGCCCAGGCAATCAACTACCGCGATGACGCGCCCTTCAATAGCTTGCATCGCCCCCCCGCCCCAATTGCGAATCGCCCCGGAGAGGACCACTTCTTTTTGCGGGTCCGCATCCCACCACGCCGGACGCGGGCTCAAGGCCCCTGTTTCCTGAAACTTTATCAGCCGACCCTTCGCGCTATAAAGCCATCGCTTCTTCAAGTCTCTCTCGCCTGCATAGACCTCCATGCCGGGCGAGTCCGCGAGGATATCACCGACCATTCCCTGGCCGTGAATATGGCGGGTGGGCTCTTTGTTGGCCCAGATTTTCCGGCCCGTCCTGGCATCCACAACACATATCCCATCGGTTTCCTGGCGCGTTTCGAACCCGTAAAAAAGCTCCAAGCCGGGGTTGGTCGGGTCGATATCAGCCACGTAACAAACATCAGGATGCCCCATCTCCAGCGTCCAGAGTCCCTTGCCATTATCATCCAGCACAGCCGCTCCTATGACCAGCTCGTCCCGACCGTCCTGGTCGACATCGGCGGTAATCAACCCGTGGGAACCCTGGCCGCGATAGTTTGCTTTTTCCTGAGGCGATTCCCAGTACCAGATTCGATTGAAATTCTTATCCAGCGCCTGTGTTTTGATGAGGTTATAGGTTCCCCGCTGCATAACCAGGGATGGCGTTTTGCCGTCGAGGTATGCCACCGTCAGGAAATTACGGCAGTAATAGTTATAGCTGGAAAACCCATCCCGGCTCAGCCACGCGGTCCTGGCTACAACTTCACCGCTTTGACCGTCAATCTTGACCAGATATTCAGGCCCGCTTTTGACAAGTCCCTTTTCGTCCCGCGGGTCACCAACACCGGCCTTGCAATACACTTCCGCTTTGCCGTCGCCGTCAACGTCATAGACAATCCACGGCGAATACCAGATGCCCGCCTCGATGGACCAGCCCATATCGTAGCGCCACATCATCGTGCCGTCCAAGCGATACGCTTCGAGCTTATAGGTCGTGGTGCTGCGTTTCCAGTAGCCAGGGTTCTGGTAAGGGTCGGTATTGAAATTCGGCTGCTTGATGACATACTCATAGCTTCCGTCACCATCCAGGTCACCGATACCAACCTTCTGGAAATCATAATCGCCCTTCAGCGGGATACTGATATACGGCCTGGCCTGGCCTGTCAAGGTGATGGCACCTTCCCCCAATCGTTCGGATATTGGCGGCCTCTTTTCACTGTATTTATACAGTTCATAAAAAATCATTTTGAAAGGTGTATCCCTGAGGGGAGTTTTATCGACAAAGTTCGTTAACAGATATGGTTTGCCCCACGTCAAAGAAACCGTCCGTCTATCCAAAAAACCTGAACCACGCCTGATTTCAAAAGCCATATCTTCAGGGTAAGTATCAAGCAGACGCCAGCTCAGAAAGACTGAGCCGTCCTCGCGCTCAATCGCCACCAATCCAGGGTCCAGTTTTTCGGCGCCTGACAAGGCAGTTGTAAAAGTAAAAAGTACCGAAAATCCAATCATCCACGTAAACAATAATCGACATTTCACAATTCACACCTTCCTTTCAAATGGTCGTACCCTTTGGCCTCCAAATCGCTAATCCGGCCATCAGGCATCTTTATCTGCATTTTTTTTGTGTCGGTTATTGTGCCTATTTGCGTAACCGGTATCGCCCCATCCCATTTCTCTAATAATTTCTGACACTCTTTTTCACAAAGAGTAAAAAGCAGTTCGAAATCCTCACCGTCGTTAAGAGCTGAAGAAAGCGGGTCGGGACACTTCCGGGCCTGCTGCGAAACAGGAATCAGCAGGGCGTCTATAACAGCTCCCACTTTGCTCTGTCTGCAGATACGGTTCAAATCGGTGCTCAGGCCATCGCTTATATCAATCATCGCATTGACTTTGACCTGGCGGGTAATGGCCAGCGCCTCTTCGACCCTCGGTACAAATTTCAAATGTTTGCCGTAGAGGCAGCCGCCGAGGGAACCTGTCACGCAGATACAGTCACCGACCCTGGCTGTGGACCTTTTAACCGGTTTACAGCAGCCGGGCCTGCTGAGCATTGCAACGCTTACGGCGAGGCGGCCGGCGGCAGACCACCTGGTTATGTCGCCGCCTATGAGGGGACATTCGAACCTGTCGGCGGCCCGAACAATGCCGCTATGAAGCTGCTTTAATTCTTTGGCGCCGAAGCCTTCCGGCATCGCCACAGCAACAACCGCAGCAACCGGAACGGTCGCCATGGCCGCACAGTCACTTAGACTGACGGCCATTGCCTTATATCCGACCTGCTTTAATGCGGTTTTGTTTAAATCGAAATGTACACCATCCAGCAGCATATCGGTGGTAATAAGCATTGACCGGCTGGCCGGCAAGCGGACCTGGGCCATATCGTCACCGATGCCTATGGGAAATTCCGCCGGGTTTAATCGACGCCGGCGGGCAAACCACTCTGTGACCTGGTCTTCACCGGCCTTCATCGCTTTGCCAACTTATCATTCCAGTATTTAATCTGCTGCTGAGCCTGCGTGGTGCCGGCAGCACCGTCGGTAACATATTCAGCAACGACCGATTCAGGGCCGATTGATTCATACACATCGGCCTCTATGGCGGCGCAATGTCGCTTAAACTCATCGAGACTAACATCTTTGAGTTTTCTGCCGGCCACGTCACACTCGCCAACCAGGGAACCAACGATGCCGTGAGCATCTCTGAAAGGCACACCCTTGGCGACCAGATACTCGGCAAGCGCGGTGGCATCGAGAAAACCTTCATTCAGGCCCGCGGAAATCCTCTTTGTATTAAACTTAGTGTTCGCAACAATCGCCGCTGCAATATCCAGCGAAGATTCGACGGTATCGGCTGTGCTGAAAACATGAACCTTGTCCTCCTGCAGGTCACGGTTGTAGCCGGTGGGCTGAGCCTTGAGAATGGTAAGCATGGCCATTAAAGAGCCGTACACGCCGGCTGCTTTTGCGCGCACAAGCTCCAGCACATCGGGATTACGCTTTTGCGGCATCATACTCGAAGAGGTACAGAAACCGTCGTCGATGGACACAAAGCCGAATTCGGTGGTTGAGTATATTATCCAGTCCTCAGCCAGCCGTGACAGATGCGCAGCGATAAGCGCACAATCAAAAATAAACTCGGCGCAAAAATCCCTGTCACCGACCGCATCGATACTGTTGCGGCATATTTCGGAAAAACCCAGCAGCCTGGCGGTGGCTTGCCTGTCCAAAGCAAGGGTGGAACCTGCAACAGCGCCGCTTCCCAAAGGACAGGCGTTCAGCAGCCGGCCACAGTTGCCCAGGCGGATAAAATCGCGTTCAAACTGCTCGACAAAGCTCAGCAGATAGGCGGCGATAACTACGGGCTGAGCGCGCTGTAAATGGGTAAAACCGGGCATAACGGCCCCGGTATAATCGGCCGCAAGAGAAACAAATGCCTTCTGCAGCAGGGTTATTTTGTCCTGAAGCGATTGAACCTGGTCCCTGACCCACAGCCTCATATCTGTGGCTACCTGGTCATTGCGGCTTCGGCCGGTGTGCAGCTTTTTGCCCACGTCGCCGATTTTGGATATGAGCCTGTCCTCAATAACCATGTGAATATCTTCGAGATGCTTCGATAATTTCAGGCGGCCGGTGGTTACTTCGCGTTCTATCTCAAGCAGGGCACTTTTAATTTTTTTGAACTCTGCGGCGGTGATGAGCTTTTGGCCGGCCAGCATTTGCGCATGTGCGATTGAACCGGCAATATCGTATTTGTACAGCCTTTTGTCCACAGACAGCGATTGTACAAAATCGACCATCAGAGGGTCAGGACGGCTGTGAAGGCGTTTTTCCCAGCTTTTCCCGGGTTTGGTCATCTTACGTTCTCGCTAAAACAAGTTTTAAGTCAAATAATACGCCCGTTTTTCAGGTGTGTCAATAGAATGCCGCCAAACTGAGCTTATTCTACCTGCTGTCGGTCAGATGTCATTAGCACAGGGTGTAAAGAAAAAAAATACCAAAAAGTCCGTGCAAAGCTGCTTGTAATTGCAGCAACAAGGTAATAAAATGATAAGTTTACGCGGAGGCGCGGGCAGGAATATACTGTAAACAGTACCTATAAGGATATAGCTTGTATGATTCTGACACAAATACTACAGCCCGGCTGCGTTAAGGTCCCGCTGGAAGGCAAGGACAAGCGGTCTGTAATAGCGGAACTGGTAAACCTGCTTGACACCGACGGCCGACTGCAGGACAAAAACGCCGTGTTACAAGCTGTTTTTATGCGGGAACAAACCCGAAGTACGGGCATAGGCTCCGGGATAGCCATACCCCACGGCAAATGTCAGGGTGTGAAGAAACTCGTTATGGCCATAGGGCTTACAAGCGAACCCCTTGACTTCGAAAGTGTTGACAGCAAACCGGTAAAAATAATCATTTTACTCGTATCGCCGGCCAATGAGACCGGTCCCCATATTCAGGCCCTTGCGAAAATAAGCAGGCTGATGCTGGATGAGGAATTCAGGCACAGGCTCGAGCAGGCAGACTCAGGCGAACAGCTTTACGAACTGTTGGCCAGCAAGGAAGGCGAATAACAGGCTGGTCTGAGATTTGCCGCGGCAGCTGTAAACAATCTACAGCTTATCCTGCCAGATAATCATACCGGGTTCGTAGGGATGGACCATGTCGCTGTGGCTTGGCAGCACCCTGACGGCCATGCCTTGTCGGCCGGATGTCTTACACCGTACCGAGCCTTCAAACAGGCAATCACCATTGCTGCCGGTGTCGGGCAATTGAGCAGAATTCATTCTCACAGCACAGCCGTCTGTAATGTTACCCCAGACATCCAAAGGCCCATGATAAAGCTCAACCGATACATCGTCGGGTCTGGCTCCGCTGAGACCTACAAGGACCTTTACGTTCAATAAAGAACCGACCCTGACCTGCTGGGCCTTTGTGTCGAGTTCGACACTGTCATGGCCATTGCTGATTTGTATTTGAACGTTTTTGACGGCAAAGCCCGGCCAGGCCGCCTTCATATTGGACTTCCACGCCGAAAGTGCCCGCGCCCTTGAGGTTCCGTCGCCGGAGTCGGCATTTAAAAGTCGCTGTCTGGCTTCGGCGGGGATATAAAACTTTTCAGCGTACTCCCGTACCACCCTTTGCATATTGAATCGCGGCACAATGAATTTGATACAGTTCTTCATTTTACGCACCCAGCCCTTTGGAATATTGTCAACGGTACGGGCATAGAACAAGGGAATGACCTCGTTTTCAAGAATATTGTAAATTAACTGCGACTCGACCAGGTCCTGATACGCGGCATCATCGTAAGTTTCACCGGCGCCTATGGCCCAGCCGGATTCACCGTTGTATCCCTCACACCACCAGCCGTCGAGTGTGCTCATGTTCAATACACCGTTAATGGCGGCCTTCATACCGCTTGTACCGCTGGCCTCCATAGGTTTTCTCGGCGTGCTCAGCCAGACATCAACACCCTGCACCATAAGCCTGGCAACGTTGATGTCATAGTCCTCCAAAAACAAAATACGTCGCCTGACATCATACTTGCCGGCAAAATTTATAATCTGCCGGATAATCTCCTTGCCTTCGGTATCCTTTGGATGTGCCTTGCCGGCAAAGACAATCTGCAGGGGGCGTTCGGCATTGGTCAGCAGCTTCACAAGCCGGTTACAATCCTTCATCAACAGTGCTCCCCGCTTATATGTGGCAAACCTTCTGGCAAAACCTATGGTGAGCACTTCCGGCTCCAGCACCTCTTCGGCGTGTTTTAATTCGGTGTGGAAACTTCCCCGCCGCTGCATCTGAGCCTTTAACCTGTTGCGACAGAAGGTAATCAGATTCCTCTTGCATACCTGATGTATCTGCCATAATTCGTCGTCCGGAACTTTTTCGATGTTTTCCCACGTTGCGACATCATCAACGGTATCGGCCCAGGCGGGCCCCAGATACCGCTGGTACAGGCGATTCATTTCCTCCGAAAGCCAGCTTTTTACGTGCGCGCCGTTTGTTATGGAAGTTATGGGCACCTCATCAACCGGCAGCTGCGGCCACAGGCAGCTCCACATCGTACGCGAGACCTGACCGTGCAGCCTGCTTACGCCGTTATGATAGGCACTGAGCCTCAGCGCCAGCACAGGCATTTTAAACAAACCGCTTTCAGTGGCGGCACTGACTCTGCCAAGGCTCATAAATTTGTTGTTGTCTATGCCCAGACCCGGCAAATAATCGCTGAAATACTTGTTCATCATCTCAGTTGAGAATTCATCGTTGCCGGCCTTTACAGGCGTATGCACCGTAAAAATATTACCGGCCTTGGTAGCCTCGACAGCCTCGTCGAAACTGATGTTGGTTTCGCTTCGCAGGTGTCGAATTCGCTCCAGGGCCATGAAAGCAGCGTGTCCTTCGTTCATATGGCAGACATCGGGCTTGAGGTTCATTGCCATAAGAGCCCGCAGCCCGCCGATACCGAGCATCATCTCCTGCTGGATGCGCATCTCACGGTCGCCCCCATAGAGACTTGCGGTAATCATCCGGTCCGCCTGAGAATTAGCAGGTATGTTTGTGTTCAGCAGATATAACTTTACTCTGCCGACAGAAACATACCATATCTGTGCGTGCACAGACCTGCCGGGGAATTCAACGCTGATGGTCAACGGGTGCCCCTGACTGTCCTGTACCTGTTCCATAGGCATATTGTAAAAGTCATTCTCGATGTAAACCTCCTGCTGCCAGCCGTCAACATTGAGATATTGTCGGAAGTAGCCCTTCTGATAGCAAAGCCCGACACCAGCCAGGGAAATACCGAGGTCTGAGGCGCTTTTGAGGTGGTCGCCGGCCAGAACGCCCAGTCCGCCCGCGTAAAGCGGCAGGCATTCGTGGATGCCGAACTCGGCGCTGAAATAGGCAATAAGCGGCTGACGTGTTTTTGAACAAACCTTTTCAAACCACGTCGGGGCTTTAAGGTAGGACTGCAGCTTTTCGTAAGCGAGCTGCAGGTCGTGCAGGAAAGCTTCATTTTCAGCCACAGCTTCCAATCGCTGCTGAGGGACACAGGCAAGCAGCTTGACCGGATTATAGCCGCACGCGGTCCATAAACTGCTGTCGAGATGCCTGAACAGATTTACGAACTCCGAGTTCCAGCACCAGAACATATTGCCGGCGATGGCCTTGAGGTGCTTCAAAGTATTCGGCAGCACCGGCAAAACAGTAAAGCTGTAAACGCTTGGCATTTTCTGCTTCCACTAAAACGTTGTAAATGCGTCTTTACAGACAGCAGGTAATGTCACTGGCCTTTAATCGACAAATTCGTGGTGCGGCTTGACCCAAAAGAGTTGGAAATGACCGGTCCTGCTGTAACTGTGGTCCGATATTTTCGCCCGTGGCACGGCCGGGCAGAAACCTGCCTGCACAAGCCGTATGAAATGCGCATTTTAATATTCAACCTGCCGTGCCCAGACGGCGGAATGATACCCCCGCAACACAGGTGTTCAATCTACACATGGCTGCGGTCTGCACCCAATAAAGGCAGTTTTTTTTTGTTTGGTTGATTGCCGCTGCGAGGTTATCATACCGCCAAATGAAAAAACTCATCGCAGAAAGAATGGCAAAAATAGACTCCAGCGGCATCAGAAAGGTATTTGCACTGGCGGCTACGCTCGAAGACCCCGTGAATTTCTCAATCGGTCAGCCGGACTTCGACGTGCCGGAAGAACTTAAACAGGTAGCAATAAAGGCCATCCTCGCAGGTCATAACAAGTATTCACAGACGGCAGGGGACTGCTCGCTAAAAGAAAAAATAACGGCGTGGGCACAAATGCGATTCGGGTGGGAAAATCCGGCAACGCTGGTTACCAGCGGGGTCAGCGGGGCGCTGCTGCTGGCGTTTATGACGCTTATCGACCCGGGTGACGAGGTGATTATAACCGACCCTTATTTTGTAATGTATAAGCACCTTGTTAATCTGCTGGGAGGCAAATGCGTATTTGTGGACAGCTATGACGATTTCCAGTTGCCGGTCGAGAAAATATCCGACAGCATAACAGAAAAAACCAAGCTGATTGTCGTTAATAGTCCGTCCAACCCTACAGGGGTAGTATACAGCAGTGAGCAAATCCAGGCCGTTGCCGGCATTGCAGCGAAAAACGGTATAACCGTACTTGCCGACGAGATATACGAGACCTTCTGCTATGACGGTGTGTGTGCGAGCATAGCAGACTACTACCCCAAGACACTTGTGATGCGGGGGTTCAGCAAGTCTTACGCGATGACCGGCTGGCGAGTGGCTTACGTGGCGGCGCACCGCTGCCTTGCGAACGTCATAGAGGAAATGACAAAGTTACAGCAATACACGTTTGTCTGCGCACCAACGCCTTTTCAAAAAGCGGCGATTGCGGCGATGGATTACGATGTAAGGCCGTTCGTGGACAGTTACAGGGAAAAAAGAGACCTGGTATATAACGGGCTGAAAGACAGATTCGAAATAATTAAGCCGGGCGGGGCCTTTTACGCCTTTGTCAAGTCGCCGCCAGGCACGGATGCAACAGGCTTTTGCGAAGAGGCAATAGCCAACAATGTTCTGGTTATACCGGGCAAGGTGTTCAGCGAGAAAGATACGCACTTTCGAATAAGCTACGCAACTAATAACGAAAAGATTCGGCAGGGCGTTGACATTTTACGAAAAATTGCTGATTGACAAGCCGGGGCCGGCAAAATGGATGACAAATACAAGTTAAGCCGACGACAATTCATACGGCAGGCAGGTACGCTGGGACTGGCATTCACAGGCACAGCCAGGGGAATGGGCAGCAGGGTAAATTTAGAGAGGAAGACGAGCCGGCCAAACTTTGTGTTCATACTTACCGACGACCAGGCACACGATGCAATCGGTCTGTCGAAAAGATATCCGTTTCTAAAAACACCGAATATGGACAAGCTTGCGCAGGAGGGGGCGTGGTTTGAAAATGCTTTTGTTACCACGTCTCTGTGCTCGCCGAGCAGGGCGTGTTTTATGACGGGCTGTTACGCACATAGAAACAAAGTCATCATTAACGCACAGGACGACCCTGAACCTTCAGTTCCGCTGGTCAGCGAGGTGCTGCGGGCAAACGGCTACCAAACGGCCTTCATAGGCAAATGGCACATGGAGAAACACGCACAGCCCCGACGGGGATTCGACTACTGGCTGTCGTTCAAGGGACAGGGAGAATACACAGACCCCCAGTTGAACGAAAACGGCAGAAGCTTTACGGAAAAAGGGTACATAACCGACATACTTACCGATTACGCGTGCAGGTGGCTGTCACGACCAAGAAGCAAACCTTTCTGTTTGTTTGTGTGGCACAAAGCTGTTCATTCGCCGTTTACGCCGGCACCGCGGCACAGCCTGTTATACCCGGATTTGCAGCTGGAGGAACCGCCGAATTTCAAGGACGATTACAAAGGAAAACCCAGGTGGCTGCGAAGGGGGCTTTTGTACGGTCTGCGCAAAAAGGAATGGCAGCAAAGCGGGGATAAGGCAATACCCCAGACAGTGCCGCCGGGGAAATGGAACCCCAAAAACGCGAGATTTATCGATTATTTTCGCGATTTGAGCGCTGTCGATGAGAGTATCGGGACAATCACAAATACGCTCAAGACAGTTAAGCAGCTGGATAACACGGCGGTAATTTTCGCCGGCGATAACGGCTTTATGATGCGGGCACACCAAAGCCGTATCGACAAACGGGTAATGTGGGAGGAATCGATACGTATTCCGCTGATAATTCGCTATCCGAAACTGGTAAAGGCCGGCAGCAGAATCAGGGAAATGGTTCTGAACATCGACGTAGCGCCGACAATGCTGGACCTTGCCGGTGTTGATATTGCAGGCACGATGCAGGGCGTGTCTTTTGCGCCGCTTCTGGCAGGCAGACAGGTGCCGTGGCGAGATTGTTTCCTGTACGAATACTTTCAGGAAAAGGATTTTGCACCGGGTATTGTTACCATGCACGGCGTTCGAACGCAGCGCTACAAATATATACACTATCCCGAACTAAAAGACGATATCGACGAACTGTATGACCTGGCCAACGACCCGCTTGAGATGAACAATCTTTTCGATCAGAACGGTCATAAAAAGCTGCTCAAAAAGATGCAGCAGCGGCTTAAGAAGCTCAAAAAACAGTACGGCCTGAAATAAAACGCTGGTAAGAAAACCCCAAAGCAAGTATATATAGCGGCATGGTGAAGGAAATACTTTTTGGCATGGTAGGGGGGCTGGGGTTGTTTTTGTTCGGGATGCGCCTGCTGTCCGACGGGTTGAAAAAAGCCGCGGGTCATAAGCTGCGGTCCCTGCTTGAGCTGCTGACCAAACATCGGGTCATAGCAGTTTTAATCGGAGCCTTGACAACGTGCCTGATACAGTCGAGTTCTGCAACAACGGTAATGACAGTCGGATTCGTAAATGCGGGCCTGCTGACTTTGAAGCAGGCCCTTTGCGTAATACTTGGCGCCAATGTAGGGACGACGTTTACAGCGTGGATAGTTTCAGCATTCGGCATCCAGGGCCTCAAAATTACCACTTACGCACTGCCGGCAGTGGGTGTGGGTTTCGTGCTGCTGACGGTCGGAAAGAGCCAGAAGGTTCAAAGCGCCGGCAACGTAATGCTTGGGTTCGGTCTTCTATTCATAGGCATTTCATTTATGAAGGATGCGTTCGGACCGTTAAGCGGCAGCGCAGAGGTGCAAGCGGTTCTTATAAAACTCGGGGAAAATCCCGTCCTTGCCGTATTGGCCGGCACGGCAATAACCCTATTGCTGCAAAGCAGTTCGGCTTCAATTATGATAATCCAGGTTCTGGCGTTCCAGGGTGCGTTCGGCTCGGACTGGGAAGTTGCGCTGAAAGTGGCAATACCGTTCATACTGGGTGATAACATAGGTACTACAATCACGGCCCAATTGGCGGCTCTGCAGGCATCACGAAATTCCAAGCGGGCGGCAATGGGGCATACGATTTTCAATCTCATAGGTGTACTTTACATACTGCCGCTTGTATGGGTCGGATGGTTTGACCGGGCGGTCCGCTGGGTAACACCGTTCGGCCTGTCACAAGGCACGATTATGCTGCACATAGCACTTGCCCACAGCCTGTTTAACGTGGTAAATGTTCTTATATTTCTTCCGGCCGTCAGCTGGCTGGAGGCCGTCGTTATGAGGCTTCTGCCGGTTCGAGAGGACGAGCGAATACAAAAACCCGTGACGCTTGAAAAACACCTGCTGAGGACACCTGTCATAGCCCTGTTCCAGGCCAGACGTGAAATCCTTCGAATGGCTTCGGAAGCCAAAAGTGCCGTTGGTAACGCGATAGACGGGATGGTTGCCGACGACAGAAAACAGCTGCAATTAGCAATGGAAACGGAAGATTTTATTGACGAGCTTCAGTACGAAATTACGTCTTATCTTGCAGCACTGGCCCAAACCGAGCTGTCGGAGGAGCTTTCGCGCAAACTGCCGGTACTGCTGCATACGGTCAATGACCTCGAGCGTATCGGGGACCATGCAGTCAATATCGTGGAAGTTGCCGAGCGGAAGATTGCCAATAAATTAACGTTCAGCAATTCCGCCCTGGAAGATGTCGGCAGACTGAGAGAGCAGTTCGGGCAGATGTTCGATTATGTTATGACGGCTCTTAAAAAGGACGACACCGCGGCGGCACAACTGGCCCTTGATAATGAAAAGAACCTTAACAATATGCAGATAGAGTTCCGGCGCAGCCACGTCAGCCGGATGAGCCAGGGCCAGTGCTCGCCTGAGGCGGGGTTGATTTTCATCGACCTTGTGGACAACGTGGAAAAAGTGGGCGACCACCTGACAAACATCGCACAGGCGGTAATCGGCGGTCTGGAATGGGACGGCATCCAGGCTTCAAGGCAATAGAGAGTATTAAAGGTTATTGCGGTCGGCGGCGGGGTGTTTTTGAGGGGTATTACCTTAAAGGAGTACGAAGGTATGGAGACCGGCTTAATAGTAAAAATGGTCTTCGGTATAACAGGGGGGCTTGGGATTTTTCTTCTGGGTATGAAGAACATGTCGGAGGGTATGCAGGCGGTGGCCGGTGAGCGGATGCGCAAGCTCATTAACGCCGTCACGAACAATCGAATAGTAGCCTGCGGGGTGGGAATTGCGGTGACATCGCTGATACAATCGAGCTCGGTAACATCGGTTATGGTTCTTGGAATGGTAAACGCCGGACTAATGAACCTTACACAGGCCATCGGGGTCATACTGGGAGCCGACATCGGAACCACTATAACGGGGTGGATATTAGTTCTGGAGGTCGCCAGGTACGGGATGCCGATAATAGGTTTGTCGAGTTTTTTCTTTCTATTTTCAAAGCGTGACAGCGTACGGTACACGGCAATGCTGATATTAGGGCTGGGGATGGTATTTTTCGGGCTTCAGCTGATGAAGGAGGGTTTCTATCCGCTTCGCGAGATGCCGGGTTTTATCGTGTGGTTTTCGAAGTTTACGCCGACCAGCTATTTCGGTGTTTTACGCTGCTGTATTATAGGTGCAATGGTGACTGCCCTGATACAATCGTCGTCTGCAACGCTGGGTATAACAATGGGACTGGTAGGAACGGGGGTGATAAACTTCGAGACAGCGGCGGCTTTGGTGCTTGGCGAAAACATCGGGACAACTATTACGGCGTGCCTGGCCTCCATCGGAGGCTCGACAAACGCAAAACGTACGGCCTGCGCGCACGTACTTATTAAAGTGTTCGGGGTAACGTGGGTGACGGCGTGCTTTCCTTTTTATATCGGCTTTATGAAAACCATTGTTCCCGAGGCGGCGACAGCAGTCATTACAAACGGCATGCAGAGTTTTCCTTACGCGATGACGGCCACGGCTTTATCGCACAGCTGTTTTAACATGGCCAACGTGCTGATTCTGCTGCCTTTTACGGCAGCGCTGGCGAAACTGCTGCATCGGATTATGCCCGATAGGGCAGATAAGGAAATCCCGCATCTTAAATACCTGGATATCCGGATGCTGGATACGCCGGCCATCGGGATTGAGCAGTCTCACGTTGAAATTGTTCGCATGAGCGAGATTGCTCGGAAAATGCTCAGCACGCTCAAAAGTATCGCCGAAAAAGGCTGCCGTGACGAGACAGTAGAGAGGAAAATCTTCGAGCAGGAGGAAATACTGGACAACGTTCAAAGGGAGATAGTGGAGTTTTTGAGCAGTCTGCTGTCGGGCACGGTGGCGCACCATGTTATGAATGACGCGCGTGTACAGCTTCGAATGGCCGACGAATACGAATCAATAGGCGACTATATAACCAACATACTTAAACTAAACCTGAAGTTGCTGGGCATAAACCAGCAGATGTCGCAGGCAGGCAGAAGCGAAATCGTTGAACTGCATGACCGTGTTTTTGAGTTCGTGAGCTTTGTTAATGAAAGTGTCAGAGAAGATACAAACCAAACGCTGCCAAGGGCCTATACCGAGGGCAACGCCATAACGCACTTTATAAAAGAATCGCGGGCGCGGCATCTGGAGCGAGTCGGTACAGAAGGCACCTCGCCGCTGAAAAGCCTTATTTTTACCGATATGCTGAACTCGTACCGGCGAATAAAAGACCATGCCCTTAACATTGCCGAAGCACTCGCAGGCGAAAAATAGCAAACAATAAAATCAGGTATTGCCAATACCGCAGCAGAAGAGTAGAATTAGATTCAATGAAGAATCTGACCCGTAAAATCCTGATGGTTTTTGCGTGTGTGCTGGTATATAAATCGGCAGTGTCGGCTGATGTCAACCAGGCGGGTATCGAGCAGCCGAAAGTAAAGGCCGCTGTGATTGTGTGCAAGGGCCTGATTGACGACGGGCTGTATAAATCCATCCGACGCAGAAGCCAAACGGCCATCGATGCAGGTGCAGAATACCTGGTCTATGAAATAAGCACCTACGGCGGCCTGCTGAACGCTGCCGACGATATATCAAAATACTTTATCCTCGAAGTGGGCAAAAAAGCCCACACCGTTGCCTATATAACCACCGAAGCCATATCGGCAGGGGCGATGATAAGCGTCTCGTGCCGGGATATAATAATGCTTGAAAATACAACCATAGGCGACTGCGCGCCCATACAATTGGGCGCTAAACTCGAAGGCGTCGAGCGCGAGAAGGCGGAAAGCTTTACCAGGGCCGCATTCAAGCGGGCCGCCGAGGCCAACGGCTATCCTGTGGCATTACTCGAGGCGATGGTCAGCATCCAGAGCGAAGTTTACAGGGTCAGGAATCTTCAGACACAGGAATATGAGTTTTTCGAAAAACAACAGATGCCGAAAGACCCTAATATCTATGACATAGAAAACAAAAAGCTGATAATCAGCGATACCCAGATATTGACGCTTACGGCTTCGGAGGCGTTCCAATACGGGATAGCGAGGGCACAGGTCGAAGACCAGCAGGGGGTATTCGATTTTCTGGCGGGTCGCGACGGGATAAAATTCTCCGAACCGGTGATGGTGCTGCCGACAATGTGGTCTGAGGAAATGGTCAGATGGGTGAACTCGCCGGCGATAATGGGTGTCCTTGTTCTGGTGGCGATGCTTGCGGTGTACCTGGAGCTTAGCACTCCGGGCGTGGGGCTTCCGGGCTTAGTGGCGGTTATCTGTATAACCATAATTGTCGGCAGCAAATACCTCATAGGGCTTGCAAACTGGGTGGAAGTGGCGTTGTTTATAATGGGGGTGCTTTTGCTGGCGGTAGAGCTTTTTGTGCTGCCGGGTTTCGGCATTGCGGGGTTTTTAGGAATAATATGTATTTTGGGGGGGCTGTTCGGTATGCTCGTGAAAAACCCGCCGGATAAATTACCCTGGCCGGAATCTGCTTTTGACTGGGATGTGTTCACCAGCGGGGCGCTGGGGCTGGTGCTCGGATTTGCCGGTTTTATCATATTGGCGTGGATACTGGCGAAATATCTTCCCCGGCTGGAAGTGCTGACAGGATTAATGCTTACTCCGGCTGTGGCCAAACAAGGTACGGAATTCGAGGTCAGTATGACCTCGCCGCCGGAAAGCAAACTGCCGTCGGTAAATGTCGGTGACGTGGGGGAAGTTGTTTCAATACTAAGGCCTACGGGAAAAGTCAGGTTCGGTGACGCAATTGTGGACTGCGTGGCCCAGGCACAGTTTCTTGACAAAGGCACGGCTGTGAGCATAATAGAAATCCACGGCAACAGAGTAGTTGTCAAAGAACAGAAGACTGAAAACGGAAGATAGAAGACGGAAGACGGAAGAATCCGCATATTAAAGAAAAATAATCGATAATCAACTATCAATAATCAATTCATATATGGACTGGTGGCTTATATTTGCTGTTTTTTTGTACCTTGTTTCGGCGATTCTGATAGTGGCCGAAGTGTTCGTGCCAAGCGGCGGGCTGATAAGCGTTTGCTCGCTGGTGTGCCTGGCAGGGGGGCTGGTTATATTCTTCCGCCAAAGCAACACAGCCGGCTGGATAGGTGTGATTATAGCTATAGTTATGATCCCGACTGTCCTGATTCTGGCATACAGGTTATTTCCGAGCACGGGTTTTGGGAAATCAGTTATATTGGCGCCTCCGCAGCGCCGGCAGGGCGACGCAATACCCGACAGCGAACAACTGCAGGCCAAACTGGGGGCCGTGGGCACAGTCATTTCACCGCTGCGGCCGGTGGGAACATGCGATTTTTCGGGAGAAAGACTTGAATGCGTGGCTGAAAGCGGTTATGTTGACAAGGGAACAAAGGTTAAAGTTATCCATGTGCGGGGAACACAATTGACGGTCCGCGCAATCCAAAGCTAAACATAAGAAAGGGCAAAGAACATGTACAATTTAACAAACTCAGTTGCAGCAGCCGCCGAGCCGCTAAGGATACTGGTGGTCGCAGTTTTGCTGGTCATCGGGATAGCAGTGCTGGTGTTTTTCCTGCTTGCGCTGAAGTTTTTCCGGCTGTGGCTGCAGGCAAAGCTTTCGCGCGCCGATGTAAAAATTTCCGAACTAATCGGGATGTGGCTGCGCAAAGTCGATACCAGAACAATCGTGCTAAGCAAAATCACCGCAATTCAGGCCGGTTTGAGCCTGACGACCCAAGACCTCGAGAGTCACTATCTGGCAGGCGGCAGGGTGCCCAACGTTGTGCGGGCACTGGTGGCGGCCAACCGGGCCAATATCGAGCTGACGCTCAAAACTGCCACTGCAATCGACCTTGCCGGCCGGGACATCCTCGAAGCGGTGCAGACCAGCGTCAATCCGAAGGTCATAGACTGCCCCGACCCGACTAAAGGCAGGGGTACGGTTGATGCGGTCGCACAGGACGGCATACAGCTAAAGGCCAAGGCACGTGTAACCGTGCGGGCCAATATAGAAAGACTCATCGGCGGCGCTACCCAGGAAACGATTGTTGCGCGTGTGGGCGAGGGCATAGTTACAACAATAGGCAGCGCAATTACGTATAAAAGGGTACTCGAGAGCCCCGACGAGATTTCGAAGGCTGTGCTTGCCAAAGGGCTTGACGCGGGCACCGCTTACGAAATCCTCTCAATCGACATTGCCGATGTGGACGTCGGGGAAAACATCGGTGCACAGCTTCAGGCGGCCCAGGCGGAGGCTGATATGCGAAGGGCAAAGGCCGAAGCCGAGAAACGGCGAGCAATGGCTGTGGCACGCGAGCAGGAAATGAAGGCGCTGGTACGCGAAAACGAGGCCATGGTCCCGCTGGCGATTGCAGAGGCCTTCAAAAAGGGCAACCTCGGGATAATGGACTTTTACCGGATTCGCAATGTGCAGGCCGATACGGATATGCGGGATTCCATCGCCAAGTCGGGGCCGAAGGAATAGTAGAAAATGAATTTTCCGCATCAAATAATTATAGCAGCCCGCAATGACAACGTCGAAGGCTGGACACAGCTGCTTGTATTCGTGCTTTTGGCGGTTTTCTGGACGGTCAGCGGCATACTGAAGGCACGGGCCAACAAGCTCAAGCAGCAAAAAAAGGGCGAAACGGTCCGACCAGCGGGACCCGGCAGGGCGTATGTCAGCCCGGTCATAGAAATCAAACCTCCGCAGCGCAAGGTCAGCAGGCCGCAACCGGTACATGCGGCTGTACCGGTGTGGTCGCAAGCCGCACGCCCGGTTCCGCA
>DATKWV010000171.1:0-10247 GCA_035529405.1 Sedimentisphaerales bacterium
ATGAACGAAGCAGGGTCCAATCTCTTTTGTTAAATGATTCCGCGTGTGCGAACAAGTTGCACACCCTGAGGCAAGCGGCGGCCTTTAGGCTGTTCGAAGTTTTGCTATGGTTGTTTAAGTTGTAATTTTGCCCAATTCAAAAGGTAATTCTTTTCCTCTTCGGACATAGTTGTAAAGAAACTAGCTGCTCTGAAAGCAATTGCGCTCAAAGGTCTTTGTCTTTTTGGTTGTTAAAGAACCCATGCTGTTTTTCTCCGAAACCTCTTTCCGGTCAGTCCTTGCGGACCGCGGCCGAATCATATCCAAAAAAAGAGCCGGATTCCGTTATGGTCAGAGAATCCGGCTCAGGAGGTGGGTGATGAATAATGTTCGACTATGTTTTTCAACTATCCTCGGCGCAAACAACGACCACTATAGAAACAGCGAATATGCGGTGTCGTATATTGATTAATTTTTTAGTTTTTTTCTTGCATTCTGATATACTTTGCCGTAATATACAATCCGGCGGAGGGAAAACCGCCAATAACAATAAATACACTTGGCAGCTATTTATTCCGAACCGAAGCACGACGCTTACGGCCAATACAGCCGTAAGGAATACAGGCGGGATAGGTAGGCGACCAGGTGCTCTGCGTTTATATACGGAGAGCACCATCGTTTTTTGTCACTGTAAGTCCCGATGGGCTTTTAGTTGGCACAAGAACTGCGGGTGTCCGTATATAAAAAGAGCACCGTTTGTCGTCTTTGCGTTCCGTCTGTGGGTGTCGTGCCCTCGGTTCGGGCGCACAGCGGCGGCGGTGCTCTTTTTCTTTTGGGCCCTGCCGCGATATAGAAACGCAGTAATTGATTATTGACTATTTACTACTCGCCATGCTGCGCCTGTCGCAGCAGGTTGACTATTGACTATTGGTTTTTTAATCCGTGCTACCTGTCCTGAGCTCGTCGAAGGAATCCGTGGTGAATTTTCCTCTGCGTCCTCTGTGGCGATTAAAAATCCCTGCCAATCCGTGGTTCGTTACGGTTTACAAAACCATTGATGTCGGGGCTGGAAAAGTGTATATTACTCAATTCGTTGAAGTTACGGGTTTTAGATGGAGGATTTTATTGTGCGAACAACCGAATGCTCCGGCTGGACGGCAAAGGCGCTTTCTTTTGCTGTTGCGATTCTGTCAGCGGTTATAACCTGCACGGCTGCCGCTGTGGACTACAACGATATCTCGCAGTATTACGGCTTTGACGATATTGAGATAATCAAGCTTGACTGGGACATAAAAAACCTGCGGGTGGCTGATTTTAACGGCGACGGCCGCAACGATATTATCGTGGTGAACAACCGAAAGGCCAGAATCGAGATTCTGATTCAGAAAGCAGCCATAGGCCCCGAAGAAGAAAGCATAGCAGTTGACCCGCAGGACGCGGATATAAACGCCATTACGGCCCCCACCCGTTTTCAAAGACACAGCGTACCGGTTTCGGAAAACATCTTCAGCTTAGTCTGCGGCGATTTGAATTCGGACCAAATGCCGGATTTGGCTTTCTACGCCGAGCCGAAAGGGCTGTACGTAATTTTGCAAAAGACCCCGGAAACAACCGCACCCAGGTCTGATAGCCTGCTGTGGCACTCAAAAAAGAAGTTCAGGATTGAGGACGGTCTTCGCGGTTCCGATTCGCTTGTATGCGCGGACCTGAATAATGACGGCCGGCGTGACCTGGCCTTAGCGGGCCAGAAGGATGTTTACGTCATACTTCAAAAACAGGATGGTACGCTGGCTGAGCCGGTCAAATACCCCGCCGCCGAAACCATACTCGGCATCGAAGCGCCGGATTTGAACGGTGACAACGTCAATGACCTCGTGCTTGTAACAGCCGACCCTGAAAAGCCGCTGCACGTGCGATTCGGCACCGCCGCGGGACAATTAGGCCCGCAAATCCGCTTTGCCCTCGAAAAACCCGCTGTACTGGAATTCAGAAACATTGATGATAAAACCGGCTGTGAAATACTTACTGTTGATGCGATAAGCAGGCGGTTGATTGCCTACCGTTTCTCCGATGAAAAACTCAAAGACAGCGACTGGCCGATTTTGTTCTACCCTCTGCCGTCCGGCCCGGAATATACCCAGCGGGACCTTGTGCTGGGCGATTTCGACGGGGATGGCCTCACCGATGTTATCATAAGCGACGGCGGCGCCGCTGAACTTATCTTCTACAGACAGACAGCCGGCTTCGGACTGGCTGAACCGGTAAGATTTCCCGCCTTCTCCGGTATAACCTCCATAGCCGCAGAAGATATCGACGGTGACCACAAGGCCGAGCTGGCGGTACTGAGCGTAGAGGAAAAACTAATCGGTATAGCCAAATTCGATAACGACAGATTGTGCTTTCCAAAACCGGTTGATTTAACCGGCGAACCCGTCGGGATGGAACTTGCCGATGTCGATAATAACGGCGGCATAGATTGTCTGTACATATCCAGGGATGTCAACGACCTCAGGAGCCTGCAGGTAATTTACGATTTTCATTCCAAAGCCGCAAAACGAGGCACGCCTGAAACTTCAGCCGGCCCGAAACTTGACAAGCTCGCCTCCAATCCCGAGGGAATGAAATGTGTTGACGTTGACCAGGACGGTCTGCAGGACCTGTTGATATTCGTCAGGTATGATTCACCCATACTAATCCGCCAAACCCGAAAAAGGCATTTTGAAGTCGTGGATTCACCGGCATCGCAGGCCAGTTTAATCAAGGATGCGGGCTTACGGTCCATAGCAGTTGCCGATGTTGACGGCAAAAAAGGCAGGGAGCTGCTTTTGGCCCAGAAGAATTTCGCAAGGAGCCTGATTTTCGCTGACGGCGGCAAATGGCAGATTCTTGACCAGTACAATGCCGCAAGCACCGAGAACAAGATATGCGCAGTCGGCGCTTTTCACATTGACCCTAAAACAGGCACCAGCCAGCCGGACATACTGTTACTGGACGGTCAGAATGGCCGGCTGCAGATACTAAAGGCCGCCGCCGACGGAACATATCGTTTCGAAACCGAATTGGATGTTGGCAGGTGGTCTGTGGCCACTCACATGAAAATGCTGTTTGCCCGGCTGACCGGCAATACCGAAAACAGCATCCTGCTGTTCGACAGCGAAAAATTTGCGATTATAACGGTGCCGACCGGCCGGAAATCGCCTGCGCATCTGGAACAACTGTTCGGTTACGAGACTAAAATAAAAGACGGTGCCTACGGAAATCTGACCGCCGGTGACATTAATGCCGACGGCTGTGAGGATATAATAATGGTCGAACATAAAAACAATCATATTGAGATACTGGCACTTGATTCGCAGCTTAAGCCCGTGCCGGCGATGCGATTCAAGGTGTTTGAGGAGAAAAGCTATCGCGGCAGCAAAGACCGCGACCAGTCCAGGGTCGAGCCCAGGGAGCTTAAAGCTGCCGATGTCACCGGTGACGGTAAAGCCGACCTTATAACTATCATTCACGACCGTATAATTATTTATCCGCAGGACTGAATGGTTATGAAAAACTGAAAATGGCCGAACCCGGAAAACAGGTTTTTGTCGCGCTCAGCGGCGGTGTTGACAGCGCGGTAGCGGCGGCATTACTGCTTGAAGAAGGCTTTCACTGTGCGGCGGTATTTATGATTACCAACGACCGGTTTGATGCCGCGCAGGCAAATGCCGAAAAAACCGCCCGCAAACTGCATATCAGACTGCATATTCTGGACCTGCGTAAAGATTTCGAGCGGATTCTGGACTATTTCTGCGCCCAGTACGGAATGGGACGAACACCAAATCCCTGTGTATTCTGCAACAGGATTATCAAATTCGGCAAGCTCTGGGATTTTGCGCGTGCAAACGGCGCAGCGATGCTGGCCACAGGCCATTATGCAAAAGTGTTTACGGGCAAAGACGGCATCGGCGTGTACGCAGCCGACGATTCGGCCAAAGACCAGTCATACGTGCTGGCAATGATTGACAGGAAAATACTGCCTCACATTATCCTGCCGATGGGTATCTATTCGAAGCAGCAGACCCTGCAGATGGCAGGGGGGTTCGGCCTGGATTTGGAGCATTGCCGGCCGTCTCAGGAAATTTGTTTTATACCGGACAATAACTATCCCGCCGTAGTTGAACAAAGGTGTCCTCAATCGGTCAAACCCGGAAATATCGTTGATACCGCCGGCAATGTCCTGGGAAAGCACAACGGGGTGCACAACTTTACAGTCGGCCAGCGAAGAGGCTGCCGGGTTGCTATGGGAACGCCCTGGTATGTTGTTGCAGTCGATGCAGAAACCAGCACCGTCACCCTCGGGCCAAAACAGGAAGTTATGCATAAAAAATTAAAGGCAAGCCAGGTAAACTGGCTCGTTGACCAGCCAAAGGCCGCTTTCAGGGCAACTGTTAAAATAAGGTATAATGATACAGGTACTGCTGCAACCGTTACCCCCGAGGGTGATGGCGTTATCGTGGAGTTTGACCGGCCGGTATCTGCTATAACCCCCGGGCAGCTTGCCGCTTTTTATGTCCAGAAGGACAACGATAAACAACTTACAGGAGGAGCCTGGATCGACCAAGCCCTGAATTAAGCTAAATAAAGCTGCCAACACAGAATTTATCTTGCCCAATCACGGCCATCGGGTATAATCAGCCCGTTCCGGCATTGACCTGAACATCGGCAGACCAAGCTCGGCTTGCCGCGATGCGTCGCACGCGTCGCAGCGGGTTGGTAGAGCGCAAAAGCTGTCTTTATCCGGACTTCTTAAAAATATCAGCCGGGTAAGAGGGGCTGTTTTTTATGCAGACAAAAACTCTGGGTGAATTGGCGGATTACGTTGGCGGGCGCGTCTGCGGCGACCAGGCCATCAGAATTCACTCAGCATCCACACTCGGCCGCGCAGCAGAAGGCCAGATAAGTTTTCTGGCAAACAGCAGGTATGAAAAACAGCTTCGGACAACCAAGGCAAGCGCGGTAATTGCAGGCAAAGAAATAGCCGACTCCAATGTACCCCTTCTGATTACCGATGACCCTTACTACGCCTTTATGCAGATTATGGTACTGCTGCACGGCCACCGACAGCACATAAAAACCGGGATAAGCCAGCACGCATATATCTCAGACACCGCCAAAATCGGGGCAGACTGTGATATACACCCGTTTGCTGCCGTTGACAACGACGCCGTTATCGGCGATAACTGCATAATATATCCGGGTGTTTATATCGGTCAGGGGGTCCAGGTCGGCAACGACACCATTATATATCCCAACGTTACCATTTACGACGGCTGCAAAATAGGCAGCAGGGTAATCATAAACGCAAACTCTACTCTCGGCGAAGACGGTTTCGGTTACGCAAGTCACGACGGCGCCCATCATAAAATACCCCAGATTGGCTCGGTAATCATAGAGGACGACGTGGAAATCGGCACATGCTGCGGTATAGAGCGCGGCACGCTCGGCGCCACGGTCATAGGTCAGGGCAGCAAACTGGGGGACCTGGTTGCCATAGGGCACGCAACAAAAATAGGGCCTCATTGTCTGCTGGTTGCCCAGGTGGGTATTGCCGGCTCAACCACGCTGGGCCATCACTGTATCGTCGGCGGCCAGGTGGGCATCGTCGGGCATATAAACATCGGAAACAATGTTACAATTGCCGCACAGGCCGGCGTTATCAACAATGTACCCGACGGAATGGTCATTCTCGGGGCACCCGCAATTGAGGTTAGTAAGGCAAAAAGAGCGTACAGCCTTATCGAGTATTTGCCCGATATGCGCCAGAGTATCCGTGAGATGGAAAAACGTCTGGCTAAGCTCGAGAATTCTCAAAAGCCTTGAGCAGTCTTTTCATTGTTACCGCTGCGGTTGAGACAATGACCTCGAACCAGAATACACTCGGCCTGATTGCAGGAAGCGGCAGGCTGCCTTTTCTTGTGGCCAACGGCGCCAAGAAAGCCGGCTTAAAGGTCATCTGCGTGGGCCTGGCCGGTAACGCAATGCCCTCATTAGCCGGCGAGGTTGAGATTTTTTACAAGGTTGCAATTGCCAGACCCGGCGGCTGGATACGGAGGTTAAAAAGACACGGCGTCGATAAAACCGTTATGGTAGGACGTGTTGCAAAAGAAAGAATCTTCACCCCCTGGCGCATCTTGCGATACCTGCCCGACTGGCGGGCGATTCGAGTATGGTACTGGCGATTGAGACGCGAGAACAAGCAAAGTGATACGCTTTTAACCGCCCTGGCCGATGAACTGGCTGCAGGGGGCATCATACTGGAGAACTCAACAATGTATTGCAAAGAACATCTGGCCACCGCCGGTGCACTGACCTGCTTACGGCCCAGCGGTACTGTCAGGGCCGACATTGAATTCGGCTTACGGATTGCAAAACAACTGGCCGGCCTGGACATAGGCCAGGCTATTGCCGTTAAGGAAAGGGAAGTCATCGCCGTAGAGGCAATAGAAGGTACCGAAAAAATGATTGAGCGCGCCGGTCAACTGTGCCGGTCGGGCGGCTGGACGCTTATAAAGGTCTCCAAACCAAATCAGGATATGAGGTTTGACGTACCATGTGTGGGGCCGGATACTATCACAGGCCTGGCAGAGAACAAGGGTAAATGTGTTGTCGTAGAAGCCGGCAAAACAATTATTATTGACAAACCTGAAACTATAAAACTTGCCGATAGACTCGGCATCGCTGTCTGGGGGTGCTGACTGGCATAAAACGGACTTTATGGCCGAATTCCCGTTTCAGCTTCTAATTAACTGTCACTTTCCGGCTAAAGAAAAGCGGGTCTTAACATGTACATCGCTGCTGCGCGAAATACCCCGAACACGGCAGGTGTACGAAGGCCTGCTCGACAGCCAGGCCGTGATTATAAAAGTTTTCCTGCATAAAATTCGCGCCTGGCCCCATCTCCGCAGAGAATGGCGAAAATTAAACCTTCTGCAGCAGCGGCAATTGAATTGCCCGAAAGGCCTGTTATGGGGCAGGACCGGCCAAAACCGGCATTGGGTTTTGGTAACTGAAAAAATCCCTAATGCCGCAACGGCGCTGGAGTTGTTCAACAACGCCCGTCGGCCTGATGAAAAGTTGAAGCTGTTAATTTCTATTGCCGCAAAACTTGCCAAACAACACAAAAAAGGCGTTTTGCAAAAGGACCTGCACATCGGCAATTTCCTGCTGGCCGATAACAGGATATTTGCGCTGGATGTGGCGCAAATGCACTTCAGTTCTCAGCCCCTGCCACGAAAAAAAAGCATCTCTCAACTGGCCATGCTGGCACGATACCTGCCGGCCCATGATATTGAGGCACTAACCGCACTTGCCCGCGAATACGCACAAGCACGAAACTGGCATTTGGAAAAGTCAGACCTGCTGTTTCTTCAAAAACAGATAACCGTCCGCAGAAAAAGAGGTATTAAAAAGGGACTGAAAAAATCTCTGCGTACCAATAAAAGACATATTACAATCGAAGCCGGCGGTCATCTTGCTGTTTTCGACAGGTCTTTTTGTAGCGGTAACGACGCCGCCGATTTTATAAAGCAAATCGACTACCTGATGGACCGCGGACAAATTCTCAAGAACGGCCGTACATGTTACCTCTGCCGTGTCCGCTGCAACGGCCAAAATGTTGTGGTCAAACGTTACAACCACAAGGGCCTGCTCCATTCCTTGCGCCATACAGTCAGGGCCTGCCGTGCACGAAAGGGGTGGCTGTATGCCAACCGCCTGCTTATGCTCGACATACCCACAGCAAAACCTCTGGCATTTATTGAAAATTACCGGGGCCGCCTCCTGTGGCAGTCATACCTTGTAACAGAGTTCGTTAACGGCCAAAGCCTTTCAAGCGTTTTGCAGGATAACAATTTGACATCCCAGGCGCGCCTGGAAAAAATCAACCAGGCAAGACTTCTTCTCGACAGCCTGGCTGAACATCACATCACCCACGGAGACCTAAAACATTCGAACATTTTTTTTACTGATGCAGGCCCGGTGCTGCTGGACCTCGATGCGATGACGGTGCACCGCTGGAACCGGTACTTTCAGATAAAAAGACGCAGAGATTTGCAGCGGTTCGAAAGAAACATATCTTCATCCGGTTAAAACAAGGCCTGTGCCCGCGGCTGGGGCGTTTTATTCGCCCGCCAGCCCTAAGCGTCCAGCGAGCTGTCAGCAAGTATGTCCCGGACGGTTGCTGTTGACATTACCCTGTCAACAAGTCGATTGCACTTTCTTACTATTCTTTTTCGTAAAGTAAAGTCCTGCGGATTGACCGCCTGTGTGGCATGTGCAAGATGGACGATATACCGCCCCATTATTTCAGCCGGCAGTTCCACGGTCTTGTAACCGCGGTCAACCAGTTCAAAATACAGCTTTTTACCTGCTGTCAACCCTTCGTTTCTGCCCATCAGGAAAGTCAGGTTCTGGCGGCGCAGAATTTCCGTGGCGTACAGGCAGCATATTGTGCGGTTGTAGTAACGGTGTTTACCAGCCGGGTCGCTTTGGCCGAACAGCCTGCGCTTGAAGGTCCTCAGGTCCGCGGCCCGCTTTAGCAGAACACGCCATTTAGCGGTCAGCTCCACTTTGCCCGCACCCACGCACGCAATCGATTCGTCGTTGTCGAAATAACTCACAAGTTCCCTTAACCAGTTTTTCCTGATAACAAACGTATCCGAATGCATCGATACGAAAAATTCCGTATTACAGTTATCCAAACCCAAATCAAGGGCCGCAGCATGCGCATAACCGCCGCCGGGTTCGGTTTCGGATTTGGGCCGCTCGAACAGGCGTATCCATTTAAGGGCCCTGAGATATTCCAAAGACTGGTCCTGTGAGTTGTTATCAACAACGATAACTTCGTAAGGATACACGGTAAATTTGCGTATGCTGCGCAGACACAATTTTATAAAATCCGGTGTCTTGTAATTGACTATGCATACGGTGGCTTTGGATTTTACAGGATTTGACATTAACTGCCCCTGCTATGGATTTTATCAGCGGTCGGCGTACATGGAATCATAATACCTCTTGTAGTCGCCGCTGACGACATGCCCGAGCCAATCGGTATTTTCCAGATACCAGTCTATGGTCCTGTTAATTCCCTCTTCGAATGTCACTGAAGGCTGCCAGGACAGTTCCTTCATTATCCTGCCTGCGTCAATGGCGTACCGCCTGTCATGGCCGGGCCGGTCCTTGACGTGCTTAATAAGTGACCTGGGTTTATCCAGACGTTCGAGTATCAGCTCTATAACTTCAAGGTTTGTCTTCTCATTACAGCCGCCGATGTTGTAGGTCTGCTGGGGCCGGCCTTCGGTAAGCACTTTCCACACCGCCGTACAATGGTCATATACATAAAGCCAGTCACGCACGTACAGGCCGTCTCCGTAAACCGGCAGGTGACTGTCATTGAGTGCATTATTAATCATAAGCGGTATCATCTTTTCGGGAAACTGGTACGGACCGTAATTGTTCGAGCATCTTGTAATATTGTATTTCAGTCCCCATGTATGCCCGTATGCCCTGACGAGATGGTCGGCGGCGGCCTTGCTGGCCGAGTAAGGCGAATTAGGGCCAAGCGGTGCATCCTCGGTGAATTTGCCCTCGGCGCCCAGCGAACCGTACACTTCATCGGTGGAGATTTGAACAAACCGCTGTAAATTCTTTTCGCGTGCCGCCTCCAGCAGGGTCAATGTGCCGGTAACGTTGGTTTGTATAAAAATCTTCGGCCCCGTAATCGAGCGGTCCACGTGACTTTCCGCTGCAAAATTAACAATCGAATCTATGTCATACCTGTCGATAACATCCGTCACAGCAGCGCCGTCGCAGATATCGGCCCTGATAAACTTGTGGTTGGGATGGTCCTCGAATCCCGCCAGGTTTCCAAGGTTGCCCGCGTACGTGAGCTTGTCGAGATTGACTACAAAACAGTCGTTCTGCTCGGACAAAACCATCCGCACAAAATTACTGCCTATAAATCCTGCCCCGCCTGTGACAAGAATCCTTCTCATAATTCTCCAAGAAAACGCTCCAGCGGCACCTGCCAGGGCTCGATTGGTTTCTCAAGTAATTTTTCAATCCTGCCGCAGTCAAAACAGCTGTTTAACGGCCTTGCCGCAGCAGCCGCAAAATCGCTGCTCTTACAGGCATCCAGACCGGTGGATATGTTCATCTTCTCGAAAACAAACTTCGCCATTCCAAACCTGCTGACATACCCGCTGCTTGCAAAATGATACAGACCTTCG
>DATKWV010000172.1:0-2505 GCA_035529405.1 Sedimentisphaerales bacterium
ATTGCTTCAGCGGTGTTACTTGAAGCCGAACAGGTTTGTCCGTTTAACGTTGCTGAAGGTGTTATTGATTACCAGCTGATACCCAACGGAAATAATAGCGTCACTGGTGTGCTGGTGGCCGCTACTAAAAGGGTCATAAAAAGTAAGAGCGAGCCGGTAAAACAAGCCTTTCTCACGAACATCCTGATGGATGTGGACGGCCTGGCCCTGCTGAACTGCCTGGATGAATGCGAACAATCACAGGCGGGCAGTGCCATAGCAATCCTGAACGTCGGATGCTCCTGCACCAGCCTGGCCATTAAAGGCGGTAACAACATGCCGTTTATTCGAGATATGTCTTATGGCAATGAGGAAACTGCCGGGAAAATACCGGCCGAAAAAGATTCTTTAACCGGCCGCGAACCAGCAGCTCTGCCCAACGGTGTAAATTCCGGCCAAAATACCCAAAGACCCGGCCAAGGTTTGGAGAAGGCCTTTGATAAATTAATTGTCGATATTACGGAAACCTTGAGGTATTACTCCGCCGAACAGAAGTCAGCCCTTGTCGAAAAAATATTTGTTTGTGGTGGTTTTGCTTTGGTGGACGGCTTCGTACAGCACCTCGGCGAGAAGTTACCCGCACCAGCGGTATTGTGGAACCCGTTTGAGCGAATAAGTTGCGACCCGCTGTGCCCCAGCGGGGATTTGCTTGGGAAAAAAGGCCCTGCATTTGCAGTGGCCGCCGGTCTTGCCATGAGGTCGATTTGAAGCGGGCCGGCTGACAGGTCAAATAACCGGTAACAACATACATTATGTGAGATACGCAATGAGGTTCACGATAGACTTGTTAAAGGGTCAGGGTATTCCCATCAGGAAAAGACCCGAGTGTATAGCTGTTGCGGCGGTTACGAGTGCTGTGCCCCTGCTTGTTGCGATTGTGATGCTCGGCTGTTATCTGACAACGCGCGTAACTATATCCGTTCAAAAGCGCGAAATGATTAATTATCGGGCAAAAATTGAACAATCCGCCGACGCCTTGAACCTGCAAAAATCATTCGAACAGGAGCAAAGCATCATAAGGGACTGCCTGTCCGAGGTTGCGTCTTCAATCGAAAGACACACGCAGTGGTCGCCGCTGGTGGCAGCCGTGGTAACAAACATGCCGGATTCGGTGGTTTTGACAAGACTTGAAGTCAGGCAGATGTTCGTAAACAGGAAAGTGCCGGGAAAAGACGACCCCAACCAGATATTTGAAGTGAGCGTTCCTGTAAGGACGCTGGAGATGAACGTTTGCGGCAGCGGGCGCTTACAGTGTGACAAAGCTGTCCAGAGTTTTCGGGACAAACTGCGTAATTGTCCTTTGCTGCAGCCGCAACTGGATAATATCAGGATTTCCCAGAGGTCCGACAAACTCGACGGCAGGGACATCGTTAATTATGAAATAAGCTGCGATTTCAAGGCGCAGTTGTAGAGATTTCTATGAAACGCCCTTATAAAAAATACTGCACAACCGTAGCTTTGATATGGATATGCTGCTTTGCGGTGTTCCTGCTGCTCTATATGCTGGTTTTGGCGCCCCAGCGTAAACGTCAAATACGCGCCGAACAGGACCTGCTTGAAACCAGGCTTCTGTATGAATCCGTACATCAGGCAACAAAAGAAAATGCCAAAACACGGCTTATCGGCCAGATTGAAGGACTGCGAAACAGGATGGAAGATTTTGTGGTTGATTACAATGACCTGGCTAACCTGACATTTGATATAAGCCGAATGGCAACTGAGGAAAAACTTATTTCGTTCAGCATGAAAACCAGAAGCGATTTTTCACCGTCGGCTGTTTCTGAGAACAAGCACCTCTGCGAGAACCAGATTGACCTGAGCTTTACCGCCGGCTTCAATCAGTTTGCACGTTTTATGAGCGCTTTGGAAAGGCATCGACCGGCAGTTTGCGTTGATAAGTTCAGTATAAGTCGTTCCGGTCGAGACCACAGGCAGCACCAGGTCTCTATGAACCTGGCCGTATTTGTCAGAAAGTCAGCGGCGGGCTAAATCGTCTTATACGCGGCGATGCTGCGGATTTCGTACGAAAGGTAACCAGCGTTGGTTTAAGGATAAGAGTAAATGGCCGAAGATAACACAGGGCTGGACAAACAAGTCTCATCGAGTTTTGACACTGTCCCAATCCCGCAGTCCGCAGGACTCCTTCCGGAGGATGCTGATTGCAGCCAATCATCTAATCCGGCTATGTCCCGCAAAGGTGATTATCCCCCCGGACAACCGGATGTTTCTCAACCGCAGATGCCGCCCCATACAAGGCCGCAATCAAACCAGCCTCCACAGCCGGCACCTGTCCCGGACTTATCTGAACGACCCTGGACCAACCTGCCCGCTGAATCTCAAAAGCAAAACCACTTACAGCAGCTTTGGCAGCAGACCAGGGACAGGATTGTTATACCGTACAACACCTCCAGCCCCCGAACGCAGAGAGTAATAACTATGTCTGTACCGGCGGTGTTGGTGGTTTTA
>DATKWV010000173.1:0-32120 GCA_035529405.1 Sedimentisphaerales bacterium
CACCCAAATAATTCTTAATGGCCACGACCTCGGTACATATATGCAGTGCAATACACCCATAGAGTGCAACCTTACGCCGTTTATCCTGGACGACAGGGAAAACATTCTGCTGATACGCATCGGTGAAAGGGCATGGCTTCCCAAACAATCGGCCACCGGCGTGGACAGGGAAAAATATACCGACATACCGGGTATATGGGACGACGTGTTTATAACGTTCACAGGTCCCGTACGCGTCGAGCGTGCGCTTATCCTGCCGGACCTTAAAGGTTCTAAGGTGACAGCCAAGATTATGCTCGAAAACCATAAAGACGAAGTCAACCGCAGTATGTACCTTACGCAAATAGCCGGCAAAGTGTCGGTTTATATAAGAGAGAAAAAAAGCGGCAAGGCGGTTACGGAACCGGTAACCGAAGATTTTGTGCTGCAGTGCCGCAAACGCATGCCGCTTGTTTTGGAAACCGAGTTAAAGAACGCACACGCCTGGTCGCCCGAGGACCCTTTTCTTTACGAGGCTGTGGTATCTGTTACAGCGCAGCAGACAGTGGACCGCAGGCGTGAGCTTTTATATGAGATTGCATCGGACCAGAGGTCCTCAGACGAGGTTGCGACCAGCTTCGGTATGCGTGATTTTGAAGCTGTCGGCAGGATGTTTCATTTGAACGGCCAGCAGTACCGTCTGTTGGGGTCAACGATAAATCTGTACAGGTTTTTTGAAGACCCCGAACGGGCTGGTTTGCCCTGGGACAGGCAATGGGTGAAAAAGATGTTCATCGATATACCGAAATCCCTGCGCTGGAACGCGTTCAGGATGTGCATCGGGCTGGCGCCTAAATTCTGGTACGACCTTGCAGACGAGCACGGGATACTTTTGCAGAACGAATGGCCCATGTGGCAGGTACGCGGCTGGGACGAGCAGATAGATAAGGAATACACCGACTGGGTATGGGCAGACGGAAGCAGCCCCAGTATCATTATCTGGGACGCAATGAACGAAGCGGTTCACGTATATATAAGCGACGTGGTTATCCCCAAGCTGAAGAAGCTGGACCCCACACGTGTATGGGACGCTGGTTTTATGACCGCTGAACGCAAGATTGTAAACGAGATGGAAGAGCCGCATTATTACCCGTTCCACACCGGGTGGTGGTGGACCAATGAAGACCTGGAAAAGGAAAGACAGTCCTATCGCTTCGGGAACCTGTTCCGTAAACACGCGTGGCTGGGAAGAACCCGCTATGAAGGTTTGCCGATGATATTGAACGAATATGCGTGGCTTTGGCTGAACAGAGACGGTACGGCCGGCATCCGTACAAAAGGCTATTTCGGTCCCAGGGACACACCGCCAAAGACAAAGAATTATGAGTACTACAATCCCGAAGGCGTACAGGAGCATTTTGACAGGGACAATTACGATTATCTTCTCGGGCCAGGCTCAACCGTCGAACAGCGGCGCGACATACAGGCTTACCTTATGGAGCTGCAGACCGAGGCCATACGCTCCTCGCGGAACCTGGCGGGGGTTCTGTCGTTCTGCTACTTAGCCAACAACAGGGGATATACCGGTGACTGGTTTATCGATGCGATAAAGGACCTTGTACCCAGTGACGCGCTGAAGTGCCAGTACCACTGCTTTGCGCCTTTTGCGGTTTTCATAGATGTCGAGGACGGCCGTTATCAGAAGAACCCGAAGCATTTCCAGCCGGGGACAATAGCAGCGGTCAATTTACTGGCCGTAAACGATACCGGCCAGGAAAAATCCGGTACGGTGGTTCTTGAAGTAATAGACGAAAAGGGCAAGGTCGTATCGAAACAGTCGGCCAGCGTAAGCGTGGACGCGTTCTGGGAAGAGCTTGTTCCGATGATAGTAAAAGTGCCGGACAAGGCGGGCGGTTATCTGCTGGTATCGGAGCTTACCTGCAAACAGGGCCAGGCCGGTGTTCAGCGCAGCAGAAGATACATACGTGTCGGCAAGGCCGAAGACATCGCTTGGCCGCCGTACAAAATAGACTTACCGCCCGGCTGGCCGAAATAAATTCGTATTGCGTCATCGGCTGGAATTTTGGTTATTCTATGGCTCTGTTATTTCCTGGGCACGTTCTATTTTTGTTACTGCTTTTGCCTTTCAGGGTTGTACACGTAATTTCTGCCGCAACGGCGCTAAGTTGCAAACAGGCTGCAGACAATAAAACCGGCCGTAAGCGCCAGACAGCCAAGCGAATGCAGAAGAACCGTAACCTGATTGGCGCGGTATCGGCCAGGGACGGCTAATTCCTTCTTATTGGCGAAATTTATCGCCATCAGCGCCGCTGGTATTGTAAATAGATAGAATAAGGCAGGGAAAAACATCACCCCGCCAATTATCACCGCCGCCGCTGCCGCCACGTAGCTGGTTATTAACATAATTCGATAGACCCATACGGACGCCGGTACGCCCAGACGAACAACTAATGTTTTCTTGCCGACAGCGCCATCAGCGGCAAAATCGGGAAATTCGTTGATAAATATCACCAGGAAAATCAGGATACCCACAATCATACCGGGCAAAAGCACGATGGTATCCATGCGATTGGTTTGCAGATAATATGAGCCATAAACCGGCAGCAGGCCAAAAAGCAGCATAATGACAAACTCGCCGATGCCGCGATAGCCCAGCCTGACCGGCCAGGCGGTATAAAAATAACCTCCCAGCAGACCAATAAGCCCGAGAACCAGTATAAACAAACTCCTTGTCAACAGAACAATAATAATACCTGCCGCGGCACCGAGTGCTAAAAAGATAACAGCAGTAAGTAAGGTTGCAGCCGGTGAAAGAATACCCTCCTGGATATAACGCCTTCCGCCTGAAAAGGGCGTGACGTTTTGATTGACCCAATCGTTGCGTGAGGTATGGTCGAAGTAATCATTGGTTATATTGGCACCGGCGTGCAGGGCCATTATGGCTATCAAAGCAAGCACAAATAATAGCAGCTGGAACGTCCCACCGACAGCATAACCCATAGCTGTACCTACTAAAACAGGCCCTGCGCTTGCGGTCAGGAACTTTGGCCGAGAGGCAAGAAAAAGTGTCGTTAAGCGTAATTTCATGGCATTTGGCCGGTAAAACCAAACTAAAAGAGTATTCCCAAAACCGGTATTATAGACGCGCTGCCTCACCAGTCAATATTGCGGTGCAGCCGCAGACCAGGGCCAATCAGCACGCGGTTTCTGCTGAAACTGCCGACTTGGCAGGGCAACAAAAAGCAAACTGCTGTTTTGCCAGAGCAGGCGTATTCGGCTGTTGCGACACAAGACCTTGAACAATAAGCACTTAAGCAAATAAAACCGAAAAACAAAACATCTGGCACGCCGTTTGCAACCTAAGAACAGGAAAACACGGGTACAGGGCTTGAAAAATGCCGGAATTTTACGAAGACGTTGCCGCAGCGGAAGATGTCCTGTGGCAGTCGGAAATTAACGTGCTTGCCAGCGAAGCCAAGTGGGCGTGGCCGGTGGCGCTGCGCGAGATTTTTCAGCCCAGAGGCGTTAACCTGCTGGTAGCGAACAATTCCGATGAGTTTGTCAACATTATCAGGCGAAGGCGGATTCATACCACTATCATGGATATGGATTCGGAAGGATATAATGCCCTGGCGACAATAAGGATTATCCGAATGCATTACCCGTTTATGCCTTGCCTGCTGCTGACAAGCGCAGCATGCGAAACGCTGCTGGACAAGGCGCTTCGGCTGGAGGTGTTCAGCGTTATAGACAAGCCCGTGGATATGGGCGTGCTGCGGCAGCAGTTAAACAGGGTTTTTATCAAGAAATATAACAGCGGTATTTTCGCCCGGTAGCTTTGGTTTGCCGATTGAAGCCGAAGCCGTGACGGGCATAAAAAAGATGTATGGAAATAAATAGACACTATATGAAAGGAGTAAAAGTAAGATGAAGATTCGACCATTGGCAGACAAGGTGCTTGTTAAGCGTCTTGAGGCGGAAAACAAGACCTCCGGCGGAATAGTCCTGCCGGACACCGCCAAGGAAAAACCCCAGAAAGGCAAAGTGGTAAGCGTCGGTGAAGGCAAGCTCCTTGACGACGGTACAAGGCAAAAGATGCAGGTAAAGGCCGGCGATATGATACTTTTCACAAGCTACGCCGGTACAGAGGTAAAAATAAGCAACACCGAATACCTGATTATGGACCAGGCGGACATTATGGCGATAATCGAAAAGTAACGGATAGGACTTGACATAAATTGCGAGTAAATCAAAAGAGAACCATTAAAAAGGAGAAACAAAAGTATGGCAGCTAAAAAGATAGCTTTTGATACTGAGGCAAGGGCGGCGATTCAACGGGGCGTAAAGAAGCTTTCCGATGCCGTAAAAATCACACTCGGGCCGTGTGGCAGAAACGTAATTCTCGAAAAATCTTTCGGCTCACCGACCATTACCAAAGACGGTGTCACCGTGGCGAAAGAGATTGAGCTTGAAGAACCCTACGAGAACATGGGCGCGCAAATGGTAAAAGAAGTGGCGTCCAAAACCTCCGATGTAGCCGGCGACGGCACCACTACCGCAACAATTCTGGCGGAAAGCATATTTAACGAAGGCCTGAAAAACATCACGGCAGGCGCCAACCCGATGCAGATAAAGCAGGGCATCGACAAGGCCGTCGAGCAAATCGTAAAAGAACTGCAGAATATGAGTATTACCGTCAGTTCCGCCAAACAGGTCGAACAGGTGGCAACGTGCTCGGCCAATCAGGACGTCGAAATCGGCAAAAAGATGGCCGAAGCCATGGACAAGGTCGGCAAGGACGGCGTCATCACCGTCGAAGAAGGACAATCTTTGGAGACAACGGTGGAGCTGCTGGAGGGTATGCAGTTCGATAAAGGCTACCTCAGCCCTCATTTTGTTAATAAGCCCGAAGATATGACCATAGTACTGGAAAAACCCTATATCCTGGTACACGAAAAAAAGATTAGCGCGGTGAAGTCGCTTGTGCCGCTGCTGGAGAAGGTGGCCAAGCAGGGCAGTCCCCTGCTGATTATTGCCGAAGACATTGAAGGAGAAGCGCTTGCGACTCTGGTTGTAAACAAGCTGCGGGGCGTACTGCAGGCAGCGGCGGTCAAGGCCCCGGGCTTCGGCGACAGGCGCAAGGCTATGCTCAGTGACATTGCGGTTTTAACCGGCGCCGAACCCATATTCGAGGACCTTGGTCTGGAGCTGGAAAACGTCCAGCTTTCACAGCTCGGCAGGGCCAAACGCATCACCATCGACAAGGACAGCACCACTATCGTCGAAGGCGCAGGAAAGACCGAGAACATCAAGGGCAGAATCGAGCAGATTAAAACCGAGATTGAAAACTCAACCAGCGATTACGATATCGAAAAACTTCAGGAGCGTCTTGCAAAACTGGCCGGGGGCGTGGCGCAAATCAACGTCGGCGCGGCCACCGAAGCGGAAATGAAGGAGAAAAAGGCCCGTGTAGAGGATGCGCTTCATGCCTGCAGGGCAGCAGTTGAAGAAGGTGTTCTGCCCGGCGGAGGAGTATGTCTGCTCAGGGCTTTGCCGGCCCTGGATAAGCTGCGGGTCACAGGCGATGAAAAGATAGGTGTCGATATCGTCCGCAGGGCGCTGGTGGCTCCCATCAAGCAAATCGCGAAAAACGCAGGCCTGGACGGCTCAATCGTCGCCCAGAAGGTCATGGAAAGCAAAGACAGAAACTTCGGGTATGACGCGCTGCGCAAGAAATACGGTGACATGGTCGAGTTCGGCGTAATTGTGCCGACCAAGGTCGAAAGAACGGCGCTGCAGAACGGCGCGTCAATTGCGTCTCTGCTGTTGACAACGGACGCGATTGTTGCCGAGATTCCGGAAAAGAAAGAAGCGTCGCCCGCCGGCCCCGGACCGGGAATGTACTAAGAAATAAAAAAAGCGGGCCCAATTTCCGGACCCGCTTTTTATTTATTATTTTTTAGAAAACCAACTTTATATGGGCTTTAAGTTCCACATTAGCGCCGTATCGCGATTATCCAGAACGGTCGCAGGGGCAATTTTTGTCACAGGATTAGGCCTGATCGGTTTTGGTTTTATGATTTATCTTCTGCCGGAGCTTTTTGCGACACTTGCGGCAATAGTATTCTTCTTTGCAGGCGGCTGCTGCACAATCGCCGCCTTGAGGATTCTGTTCACACGCCGGCGCCTATACAAAACAGACTCCGATTATTCACAGACACACAGGAAAAACATCGAAAGTTACACCGTACCGGATGATGACAGATAAATGACCCGCCCCTTACCGGCGAAACCCTGTTATCGAAACGGACAACCTAAAAGTTTCACAACCGGCACTTATTTCAGCCTTTCGGGTACCGGGACTTGAAAATATACCCAAGAAGGTCCTTCCTGCTTATAATGCCGACTAACTTACCTTTGGCGGTAACGGGAACTCTTCGAAAGTAATTGTCCTGCAGACATTTGCAGACTTCGTCCAGACTTTCATTTTCATCGAAATGAACCGCCGGCTGCGTCATAAAGTCTGCCACCGGCTTTTCCTGGCCGCCCTGGTCGGCGTAAAACAGCCTCAGCACATCCTTTTCAGACAAAATACCAACCAGATTGCCGTGGTTATCCACAACGGGAAGGCCGGTGATGTCATTGGTGGCAATAAGTTCAAGCGCATTATAAATCGGGGCGTCTATATTTATACTGATAACCGTTTTGGTCATCAGGTCTTTTGCCTTGAGCATAATTATGTCCCCTTACAAAAAACAGCATTGATAAAATTGAAACATTTTTACAACTCTGACTTTTTCTATCGTGCAGGAACGTTCAAAACCCAAATTTGTCCCTTTATATCATCGGATTTTCCCGGTACTTAATTGCATTAAAAATTAAAATTTTACAAAATCGATGGTTTCCCTTTCCTCGAAGAGGTCTTTGTAGCCGCGCGGATTATAAAGTTCAAACTCCAATGCCCTTATATATTCTGCAGGACCGGCCTTTTTGATAATATCGACAGTTGCCTCTATCTGCCTTTGTGAGCGAAAAGCCGCTATGGCCTTAAGTTTTTTCTCCAGGAAGGATACCGGCGTTTGTATTCTCAACTGCGGCAGGCGGGGGAAAGTGCAATAGACCGCCAACTCGTGGATATACGGGACTTTTTCGATAGGCTCACCGAGTTCCGGCCAGATACTTCCGCCGGCGTGGTAGATACTTATGATTAATTCTTCGTGCACAATCCGGTGGTCGGGATGGATGTCACTGGAAGTAGGCAGGAAAACCTGTGTGGGATTTATCTTTCTCAGGTAGTATGTAAAAGCATTCTGCAGCCCGCCGAAACCTTTTATTGCGGACTTGTCGTCGGCCTGTGCGGGCAATCTTCCGCGGTATCTGTTTATCTGGCAGTCAGGGAAACCAAGCCAGGTGATGTTTTGCTCGGGTATGCCCAGGCCGCAATAGCACTGCAACGCCTCTTTTTGCCGTATCAGTGAGATGTTGTTCTTTTCCTGGTCGCTGCAATAGCCCATAGCGCCGTCTGTTACGATAATTATATGCACCGGCACGTTCTCTCGCAGCGCCATTTGTATAAGCAGCCCGCCGCCTATAATCACATCGTCGTCGTGCGGACTGATAAACAGGAATTTTTCCTTGTCGTTCTGCCAATGCCTTGAGACCCCCGCAAGAGTTGGTGCTACACGTCTTTCGTTACCTACCAGGCGTACAAATTCTATTTCATCCTTTTTATTCATCGCTCGACAAACCTTTATCAAATACAAGTCATTATGCCGGACGTTACCAACCGTCAAACGCACCCGTCAGTCGCCGACTTTTTCCCACCCGGTCTGCGACAGGTGCCGGTAAATAACCGCTGCAGCCAGAAAAGCTATAACCAGAAAAACAAGTCCCAATCCCAGTTGGCCGAAAATTATCTTGCCTACGCCGAAAACACCGAACATCACCAGCACGCAGCCGGCCAGCCAGTCCACAAACAGCTTCAGATAACCGCTGTCACCAATTACGTCGGGCGCCTTTTCGGCAATGGGCTTCCACAGTACACCGCCGGGATGAACTCTGCGGTAAAATGCCAGCAGTGTACTTTCATCCGTAGGACGGGTAAGAAACGTTGCACTTACCCAGACAAGCAGCGACCAGGCGACAAAAATCAGCAGCGAATTCGGGAAAACGATGCCGAGCTTGAGCTTGATAATCGGATACACAATAAAAGGCGCGACCATCGCCGCCATTTCCGACCAGGCGTTTATTCTCCACCAGAACCATCTCAGTATCAAAACAACACCAAGCCCGCAGCTGCACTCCATTACGAATTTCCAGGCGTCGCTGATACGCCCCATTTTTGATGTAACAACAAGCGAAAAAGCCATCATCAAAAACGTGGTGATTCGTGCCACGCGCACGTAGTACTTTTCGCTTGCGCCCGGTTTTATAAACGGCCGATACAGGTCGTTTACTATGTAAGATGTTCCCAGCACGCATTGAGATGCGATGGTTGACATATAAGCCGCCAGGAACGCTGCCAGAAGCAGCCCTACCAGGCCCGGCGGCAGCAGGTCCCTGATTATCATAACAAACCCCGCGCCTTTATCGGCATCGGGCAATTGCGGATACAGCACCATCGAACACAGCGCAACAATTATCCAGGGCCACGGACGCAGGCCGTAATGGGCGATGTTGAACCAGAGCACCGCCAGCAAAGAATGCTTTTCATTCTTGGCAGACATCATTCTCTGTGCGACGTAACCGCCACCGCCAGGCTCGGCGCCCGGATACCAGATGGCCCACCATTGAACACACAGATACACTATTAAAGCCATACCGCTCATTTTTAACAGGCCGACAGATGAAGCTGACTGCCCCGTATCGGTACCACCGAACTCAGGATTGAATTTGAAAACCCACTCAGGCAGTTTTTCCTTCAATCCTGCAATGCCGCCTATCTGCGGGCTATTAACCGCATATATAGCCAGCACGATACAGCCGGCCATAGCCATCGTAAACTGGAAGGAATCGGTGATTGATACGCCCCACAGACCCGACAATGCCGAATAAACGGCCACAAACAGCATTAAACAGCCGACGGTAAGCAGATGTGCGCTGAACACAAAGCCCAAAAAGGAAAGTTGTTTGATTCCGAAAAAGGTAAGGTCGGGAAACGTAACGGTCAGTATCTTTACCATTGCCAGGTTTACCCAGGCGATGACGATAACGTTCATAAACAGGCCGAGGTAAACGGCCCGAAATCCCCGAAGAAAGGCAGCCGGTTTACCGCTGTAGCGTATGGCTACAAACTCACAGTCGGTTAATATCCCCGCCCGCCGCCAAAGCCTGGCAAAGAAAAACACCGTCAGCATACTGCCGAGAATCATATTCCACCAGAACCAGTTACCGGCGATACCGTTTTGTGCGACCAGTTCGGTAATG
Source organism: Sedimentisphaerales bacterium (assembly GCA_035529405.1). Taxonomy (GTDB): domain Bacteria; phylum Planctomycetota; class Phycisphaerae; order Sedimentisphaerales; family Anaerobacaceae; genus DATKWV01. The sequence continues at coordinate 9,427 of DATKWV010000173.1, forward strand.
GCCAGCGGCGTATCGGCCGCAAAGGTGGTGGCTACCATGCTTGTTCCGGCTATCCACCAGGGCAGATTGCGGCCTGTAAGAAAAAAATCATCCATGCTTTTGCCGGCGCGTTTTGACATGATTATGCCGATAGATATGCTGATAAGAAAATAAAGTACTATAATACCCCAGTCGATTCCCTGTATAACCATTAGTACACCCCGCTAATAACAAGAAAAACCGGATTTGCTACGAAACGCCGGCAGATACTATAATATCCGGGCCGTATGCGGTCAATTCTTTTTTTTCAACTATACCGCTTTAAGTTTGCCCGACGTATCAATGCCGAATGTCAGACCCTTCCACCAGGGCGTTCATCTGGTCTTCCTGCTCAATAATAGAGGCAAGTAATTTGAATTGTGTGCGGCAGCGGTCAAGGTTATGTCCTTGCCGGTGGATTTTATAATATACATCCCCCATAAGAAAGTCGGTCAAAAAACGCGTGCCCATCATCAGGGTAATCATTTTACCTGCGAACACCAGGTGACTGCGTTCGACAGCATTTAGAAAATCACCGGCAGTGGATAAATATCCCTTCAGCACAGCCTCGAATCCGGACATATCCATAAATACCTTCGAGAGGTCCTGCTGGTCTTCACCTGCAGGATTCGTGGCCGTGCGCACAAGGTCGCCAAAATCGTACACTGATAAGCCCGGCATAACAGTATCGAGGTCGATAACACACAGGGCCTTGTTTGTTTCATTGTCGAGCATGACGTTATTAATTTTGGTGTCGTTATGGGTTGTGCGAACCGGTATTTGACCTTTGTCAACCAGGGCCGGCAGAACATCAAATATCCGGGCGTGCTTTATGAGAAAATCTATTTCGGGTTTTGCATTTTCAGCTCTGTTACAAATATCATCTTCGAGGGCCTGCCGGAACGCCTTCAATCGCTTCGGACCATTGTGAAAATCCGCAATGGTTTCATGTAACGGCGGCTGCGGCAAATCGACCAGCATCTTCTGGAAAAGGCCGAACAGGCCGGCAATCTGCCATGCCTGGTCGGTGGATTCAAGCACATCATAGGTCCGCGCGTCTGGAACGAAGGTATATGCCCGCCAGCACTGTTGTTGTGCATCCTTATAAAAACATAACTGCTGGCGGGTGGGAATGACTGTCAGCACCCGTCGAGAAATATCGCCGACATTTTCGGCCTGTAGTTTATGGCGGATATGTCCGGTGACACGTACGATATTTTCCATCAATGCCGGAACGTTTCGGAATACGTTTTTATTAATCCTCTGGAAGATATAGAGGACACGTCCGCCGTTAAGCTCGAAAGCAGCCAGATAGGTATCGTTGACGTGGCCGTTGCCGTATGGTTCGGCATTTACAAATTTGCCGTCAATCTGAAACTGCCTTGCTATAAGTTCGATATTTTCCGGCATGCTTTCCACCTTTGACAGCCGTATGGACCTCTTACGGACAGCTACCAGAGCTTTTCAGGATAGATGCCTTCTTCAATCAATTTGCTAATGTTTTTAACCGCGCTTATTCTGTCCCGGCGATAGGTAATGCCGAACCAGTGGTCGGCGGTCTTGAGCACCTTGACCCTTATTTTGTCTGCCGCGATTAGATTATTGATTGCGGCGGGAAGAAAAAACTCAGTCTCCGGGTCATCGCCGCACCTGCCGAGAAACTCGTTGAACTGCGATTGTAAAGAATCGAAAATCGACGGCTGGAAGCCCCAAAAGTTCATCGAAACTATCTCATCACCCGTCAGAGGAAAAGTCTTTCCTGACTGCTCAACGTAAACAGGTGCTTCTGCCGCCGGGCTTATTTTCGTTCGCTCGACAATGCTGTCCAGCAGCATCTGCGGGCTGCATTGACACACGGCACGAGACACATATCCGTGTTCGGACAAGGTATTGCGCAGGACATAACCGACCATTGCGTGATTATCGCAACCGAGCATCTGTGCCGAAGACAGATAATCAGCGATTATCTTAAACGCATTATGACCGTAACTGTCATCGGCGGTTATAACGGCAAACGGTTCTTTAACAGCCTGCCCGGCGGTAAGAACGGCATGGCCGGTCCCCCACGGTTTTCTGCGATTGCGTGACAGCTTAAACCCGTCAGGACAGCTGCTGATTTCCTGATAAGTGTAACACACGTCCAGACAACGTTCGAACTTGCCGCTGATTTTCTGCTTAAAAATTTCCGCCCAGTCCTTTTGTATGACAAAAACAAGTTTGCCGAACCCCGCACCAACAGCATCATAGATTGTATAATCGATTAATGTTTCGCCGTTTGGGCCGACGGGTTCGACCTGTTTTAATCCTCCGTAACGATTCCCCGTTCCGGCAGCCATGACAACCAGCGTCGGCTTCATTGCAAAATTACCCTTTCACGCAATGTGTATCACGCACGACGAATTAGTTACTTCAAAGGCGCTGATTTATATCCCAGTGTATATCGCCGATTTCATAGTGACAATCAATCAGCAATGGCGGCTCAATTGTTTTTGGTTTTCCACCGGGATCTTCAGTGATTTTAACATCAGCCAGCGGAGTTGCCGTAAAATCAACTTCAAAAGCGCCGCCCCGCTCCGGGACCGTTATTGTTTTCGGCTCGGAAAGCTTGTATTTGTCTGCATTGGCACATAACTTGAAAGTCATTTTAGCCGAATGGTCTAACGGGGGAATAGTTACCTTAAAAGTAACGTTGAATGGTTTATTCGGCATTATATTTCCGGGCAGTTGTGTGCCGGCAAAGGCCCTGTGCAGGTTCTGATGGATGCGAATTGCTTCCAGTGGAACCGCTGTTTGCTTATACTCTTTATTTACCTGACCGTCCGTTTTGGTTATCTGGAGATGGTCAATTATCATACCGTCGATATTGATTGCATCCATAGTCAGCTTATTGCCTTTGATATGAAACAGGCAGAAACTGTACTCCTTTTTTGCACGGCCGTGGTATATCGTGGGCTCTACATCGTACAAAGGTGCACCGCCCCCGGCTGCGGTGACATAAGTAACATAGCTGCCGTCACTTCCACTTGGTGGCACAACAGGCCGGAACCGCTCATGCATGTGTGAGCTTCCGACTATTACAAAATCAACACCAAGCCTGGAGTAAGTTGGCAGTGCTTTTGGATATCCCCACATCGTCCAATGACCCCCGAAATTAAGACTTGGCTCATGCATTACAACAAACTTCCACATCTTATCGCTTTTGGCCATATCGGCGGAAATCCAATTCAAAACCGGTTGTGGGTCAGCGGGAAAAGGTCCGTGATAATTATCGGCGCAGGCAAAATGTACGCCGCCGTAGTCGAAACTATAATTGTGCTGCTGGCCCGGCGGCATAAGCAGTTTGTCAAAATAATTCGGCGGACCGGGCGACCAGTTCGCCGCCGAATTATCATGGCCGCCTTTGACTGCATAGACAGGAATAGATTCAGCTAAACCCTTCATCGGTTCAAAAAACTCTGGACCCCATTGTTCATAACTTGCCCCCTGGTTTACAAGGTCACCGTTATGAATGATAAAATCTACCCTTTCAGCCATCATTAACTCTATCAATTTCCGATGAATTTGGGGGTAGCTTCGACTGTCTCCGTAAACTATAAATCTGGCTTCATCGGTTTTTTTCGGCTGTGTCCGAAAACTGTGTGTTTGTCCGGGCGCCTCATCGGTACGATAACTGTAAACCGTGCCCGGCCTTAAATTTTCCATCCAGGTTTTATGAATGAAAAAGGTCCTTTGGCCAATCGGCTCATACCGGCCTGTGCTTTTATAATCCACTCGTATCGGCTGGGTGAGGACTTGATTCTTGAGGCAATTAGCTTCGCCATAAAACAATTTTCCAGGCCCGGCGGTGTCATTTTCCCACATCACAGCCGCGCGATTCTGATACACACGCAGCAGGAATGGGCCTTTAGTTATTCTCGCTGAAGCGCTGCCTGCTGTAAGGACAATAAGCAAAGTCATTGAACCGACAAGTCCGCACAGGTTTTTAGAGGATTTGTTAATGTACATAATCAGTTTTCCTTTCCGTTAATGTCACCCCTGCGAAAGCAGGGCCCTGCAACTAAAAAACCGGATTCCCACCCGTGCAGAAATGACAAAATATCCTTTCTGCAACAGGAACTATCTGATTTTCAGCGTGGCCAATGCCAATGCAGCAAAGGCCGCAGCCAGCAGCCAGAACCGCACCACTACCTGCGGCTCGCTCCAGCCCGCCAGATGAAAATGATGGTGAATCGGCGCACATCGAAACAGTCGTTTGCCGCCGGTGTATTTGAAGTACCCTACCTGCAGAACAACGCTGACCAGTTCCACCACGAATACTCCGCCGATGACCAGCAGCAGGATTTCGTTTCTTGTAACCAGTGCACCATAGCCCATTGCTGCGCCCATTGGCAGTGAGCCGATGTCGCCCATAAACGCCTGGGCGGGGTGACAGTTGTACCATAAAAAACCAAGTACAGCACCTACGATGGCCGAATAGAATATGCTTAATTCGCCGGCCTGCGGTATATGCGGCAGCAGCAGGTAACTGGCCCAGGTGACCTGGCTGCTGCGGGTCATAGCTTCCGAGGCCACATAGCACAGCACCGCCAGCACGAAACTAACCATCCCGACACAGCCGGCAGCCAGGCCGTCCATACCATCAGTAAGATTAACCGCATTGCTTGTGGCCGAAAGATACAAAATCGCCAGCAGCACAAATACAGGGCTGGCCAGGTGCAGACCATGCTTATAAAACGGCAGCCAGAACAGCTTGGCATCCGGTATGTTGGCAAAATCGGCATATAAAAACCACGCTATTAATACCGACCCGCCCACCTGGAAAATCAGTTTTTCCCATGGTTTCAGGCCGTTCCTGCTGCGGTGGCGGATAACGCTTGTCAGTTTCAGCCAGTCGTCAGCGCCGCCCAGACCGCCGAACCATATCAGCAGCACAATCGCCTTCTGGACAAATCCGTTGTTTAATTTTGCCCAAAGCAGTGTACCTGCCAGCACCGCCAGGATTATTATTACGCCACCCATCGTAGGCGTATTGGCCTTTTCACGCGTTAATTCATTCAGTCCGGCGTGATGAAATTCCGGTCGGTCGCCTATCTTTTTCAGCATCAGCCAGCGAATAATCTTCGGACCAACCAGGACAGCGACCGCAAAGCTGGTCAGGACCGCTGCTACCGAGCGAAACATCACGTCCTGATAGGCGTAAAAACCCAGCCTGTGGGTAAAAACATCACGCAAATACCACAAAAGATGGTATATCATTTCGTCGCTCGTGGCTCGTCGCTCGTCGCTCGTGACCCGTGACTGGCGGTTCGGTTCGCCAATTGTAATCACGATTTACGAGAAAACCTTTTTCAGTCCCGCAACGACCGTTTCCAGTTTGGCCGTGCGGGAACCTTTAACTAATATTATATCGTCATTTTTTATCAATTCTTGCAGACTATCACATACCGAATGCGTATCTTGAAAACATTTCAGTTGTAAAGGTTTCTTTGCGAAAGACTTAGCAGTCCGGCCGGCAATGGCGGCCAGGCGACCTACGGTCAACAGCAGGTCTATATTGGCCTTTGCAATCAGCCGGCCCAGCTGTTCATGCATTTGGGCACTTTCAGGGCCCAGCTCAGCCATATCGCCGCAGATAAAGACCTTCCGGCAGTTTTGGTCTGGATTTAGTCTTGTCATTATATCCAACGCGTTTTTCATGGACGCCGGGTTTGCGTTGTAGCAGTCGTTCAGCACCTTCAAAGTTCCGATTTGCAGCCACTGGGTCCGCATAGGAACAGCCGGCAGGGTCTTTATAGACCTGCTGAATTGGTCAATTGTTATTCCAAACTGCCGGCACAGTGCCCACGCAGCCAGGGCATTCTCCACATTGCCTTCTGACGGCAGCGGCAATTCGACCTCGGTACCATCTACAGTAAAAACGCTGCCGCTGACGCGGCATCTGATTTGCGTACCCGATTTGCCAAACGTCGAAAATCTTATACCCCTGTCTCTGCAGGCATTGGTCAAACAATCAAAATCACCGTTGATTATCAAAGTTGCATCATCTTTAAGTCCGTCGGCTATTGAAAGTTTCTCTTTCACTATGGCTTCAAGGCTGCCGAATCCGGCTAAGTGGGCGCAATAAACGTTTGTGATAATCGCAATATCCGGCTGCGCGATTCGGCTTAGATAAGCGATTTCGCCGGGGCTGCTTGTGCCGAGTTCAGCAACGATGATTTCGTCTTCCTCGCCGGCAGCAAGGAACGTAAGAGGAACACCAATACTGTTATTGAAATTTGCCGGAGATTCAAAAACACGGTATCGCTGCCTTAACACGTGCGCGATTATCTGCCGTGTGGTGGTTTTGCCTGTTGAGCCGGTAATAGCAACAACTTTGTAATTATTCCGGCTGCGTTCGGCCTTTGCCAAAAGGCCCAATGCCTTTATTGTGTCCGGCACTTTCAAAATTCTTTCGCCGGTAAAATCCTCACTTGCAACTGCGCACACGGCGCCTTTGTCGAATGCCTGCTGAATGTAGTCGTGTCCGTCGAAATTTTCACCGGTAATTGCGAAGAAACAATCGCCCTCTTTTATAGTGCGTGAATCAGTGCTTACGCCTGTAAAAAAACCGTCCTTTTCTGCAGGCTGGGCCTTTATAATCCGCGCCAGGGCCTGGATTGAGAATTCCTTCATTGGCGTTCCTTAATATTTTTTGGAAAGTGCAGTGTACGCATACGGGCCTTAAAAATCAAGTTTCTATGCCCGGTGTGTGCCATCGGACCCGCAAGAATGTGCATAATCTCACAAATTCCGCAGGGTATAAACTTGTTGATGTAACGAAATTATGCTATAATGTTTTGGTTTTTGAGCAATTTTCCTTACAAAATACGTTAAAAGGAGCGTAAATGAAAAAACAACATACGTTTACCGCCATCATCGAGCATGAAGGCGATGGATATACCGCCCTTTGCCCTGAACTTGACATTGCCAGTCAGGGCGATTCTGTGGAACAGGCAAGGAGTAACTTAATCGAGGCGATTGAGCTGTTTTTTGAGACCGCGTCCCAAACAGAGATACAAGAACGGCTTCATGAGGAGGTCTTCATTACCCGTCTGGAGGTGGCAGTTGGGTAAGCTGCGCGTATTTTCAGGAAAAGAACTATGTCAGCTTCTTGCTAAGCACGGTTTTGTAAATGTCCGTTAGCGTGGCAGCCATGTCGTCATGCAGAAGAAGGCCGAATCATTAACGATAACCGTCCCTGTACCCTGCCATTCGACCATACGGATTGGTACACTCCAGTCAATAATACGACAGTCAAAGCTGCCGCGCCAGGTATTCGAGACAGAAGGATGAAACTATCAACAGAGACTGCGAAGCTCTTGGGGTAACAAAGCGGTCTCTAACAAATTAACGGGAATTCGTAACAGTTCTCTGTGTTTTGGTAGGTTTCTGCAGGTGTTTTAGGGCAGTTTCCTTGTCGCTGAAATGCTCTCTGTGGTTTCCGATTATCTGACAGGTTTCGTGTCCCTTGCCGGCAATAAGTACAATGTCCTTTTCAGACACGTTTTCAATAGCCAGCTTGATGGCTTTCTCTCTGTCCGGCTCAACCATAACAGACGTCGCCCGTGACCCGTGACCCGTGACCTGTGCAAAGCCGGCGACTATTTCGTTTATTATATCCTCCGGATTTTCGCTGCGGGGATTGTCACTGGTGACAACAATAAAATCGGCCAGTTCCTCGGCGACCTTTGCCATCCGCGGCCGCTTCGTTCTGTCCCGGTCACCGCCGCAGCCGAATACAACTATCAGCCTGCCCTTACAAAGCGGCCTTAAAGTGGACAAAACATTTTTTAACGCATCGTCCGTATGGGCATAATCGACAAATACGTGGACACCATCGCAATCCAGTTTCTCTAATCTGCCGGGTATTGTTTCCACAGCCGACAGACCCGCTGCGACAGTTTCCAAATCGAAGCCGGCTGCAATACAAAGTCCGGCAGCCGCCAGACAATTGCTGACGTTATAACGACCCGGCAAAGACGTTTTTACCTGGCAGCTTCGCCCCGCGTATTCGAGAACAAAAACCGTTGAAGTTAAGTCCGTTTTTTCTATGTGTGCACACAAATCAGCGTGGGCATCTATGCCGTACCACAGGATTTTCGCCGCCGTTTGCTCAGCTGCTTTGCGGGCATACGGACATTGCTTATTCAGCACAGCCGCAGCATCAGCCGACAATTGCCGGAACAATTTGCTTTTGGCTGTAAAGTATTCGGCCTTGGTTTTGTGGTAGTCCAGGTGGTCACCCGCGAGATTGGTAAAAGCGGCGCTGTGGAAGTCAATACCGGCCAGCCGGTCCTGGTCGATTGCGTGGCTGCTGGCCTCGGCGACCATGTACTTACAGCCGCTTTGAACCATCTTTTCGGTCATATCGGCAATGGTCAGACAGTCCGGCGTAGTCAAAGGCGCATCAAATACGGCCATGCCTGTATCATACATAACCGTACCAATCAGACCGCATCTTTGTCCGGCGTTTTTGATTACCGAGCGGACCAGGAAGGCAACTGTAGTTTTTCCGTTGGTACCGGTAACAGCCAGGTTAGTCAACTGCTTTGCGGGATTACCCCTGGCGGCCTGGGCAAGCGTGGCCGCTGCGAGTGCGCTGTTATCGATAAAAATAATCTCACAGGATTTTTTGTGCGGGATATCCGTTAACGCACACACGGAAGATGAATATGCTCTTTCACAAACAACATACACCGCACCTGCAGCGACGGCGTCATTGACAAAATCATGCCCGTTGCAGGTACTGCCCTTAACCGCCACAAATATATCGCCGGCCTGCACACAGCGGGAATCGGTTCTGATACGGGCCGTCCCTGACCGCCAACTGTCTGAAACAACAGCTAAAAGCTGCTCAAAAGTCATAGTCTGCCTCAAAATCCGTTTACGGGGCGCATTGTACCGACCACCCAACAGTAATGCAATCAGCACCGACAAAACAACAATTTATTTGGATACGTGCAGCTTGACCTCACTGCCCGTGCTTTGCATAATGCACGTATAACTTCCAAATATAAGGGCTGCTGGTAACAGCTTATATATCCGTGTTCAAAGGCTTACGGCCAAAACTACCTCAAAATCAGGGGTCTGGCAGGTTTCTGGCGTATGTGTCAACCGTTTTTGAAACGGGCGATGAGGAATATATCCTTTTGAATGTATGGGAAAGCCCCGCAGAAATGCAAAAAGAAATTGCCAGGTTCGTACGCTGGTATAACAGTTGGCGTTATCATCAGCAGATTGGCAATGTAACCCCTGACGATGTTTACTATGGACGCCGGGAAAAGATACTGAAGCAACGAATCGAATTGAAAGCAAAAACAGTTCTTGAAAGAAAAAAATATAACGATAGCATTACAGTAACAGGAGCTAAAACCGTCTGCTAATTCAAAGGCAAATTTGTCTTATTTTTGCTGAAGACGTACATTAAGAGTTATATGGGTATTTTTCAAACAGTGTAAGTGGTAAATTTCAATAATATACCAATAATTCTGAAAAACCGATTTGGTAAAATCGGAGATTGGAGAATCAGATGAATCGCAGAACATTCTTAAAGACTTTGCCGGCTTTCACAGTGCTGGCTGGCTCAGCATCCAGCTCGGCCGAGAACCCGCAGCAAAACAGACCTGCAAAACCTCTGACAGAAGGCGACAAGTCCATGCCAGCCGGTACAACACCGGGCTCTGCCCGGGACCTGCAACCAATCACACTTCTAAAACCTCAAACTGACGGCGGCAAGTCCGTGCTTGCGGCTCTTCGGGAAAGAAGAACAAACCGCAAGATCAAGGCGGATAAACTTCCCCCGCAGGTGCTGTCTAATCTTCTCTGGGCGGCATTCGGTGTGAATCGAGAAAAAGCTCCATTTGGAAAGCAGGGAAGAACAGCTCCGTCGGCAAGTAATTCTCAGGAAATTGACCTTTATGTTGTCTTGCCTGAAGGAGTCTACCTCTACGAAGCAGTTCCTCACCGTCTGACTCCTATTGTCTCAGGGGACTTTCGTGCGAGGTCCGGCAGAGGCGCTGCTACTACCGCTGCGGTGAACATTTTCTATGTTGTTGACCTCACCAGATACGATTCAGGGAAAGGACAGCCGGACCGAAGGATTGGTGACCCGGAGGTCCAGAAGTCCTATTATTACACCGCCACTGGCCTGATTGCCGAAAACGTCTACTTGTTTGCCGCCTCGCAAGGCTTGGCCGCTTGGTTCCACAATTGTGACAAGAAGAACACAGCCGATGAGTTCAAATTGCGGCCAGAACAGCATGTGCTCTTTGCTCAGACAGTGGGCTATCCGGCGTAGAAAAGCCTCTCAGAAAAGGCAAACATTTTATATATCCGTATATCAATGGAGATTCGAACGTGAGGGTATTTTTTCCTGTTTTGACTGTCCTGTCGGTATTTTTTGCCAATTCAGCACCCGCCGACAGCAGCCAAAGTCAGTTCTACGCCATCTGTATGGCAGGGGCAAAAACAGGTTATGCCGTCCATACAAGAAGCGTTACCAACGGTATAGTCACGACCACAGAAAGAACCCAGATGACCATAGGCAGGGCCGGCGTGTCAATAAACGTAGGTACGGTCGAGACTTGTATCGAAACGGTCCGCGGAGAACCGGTCGGCTTTGAGAGCACACGGGATATGGGCGGCAGCCGACAGAAAACGTACGGCCGAATAAACAAAAACGGAAAATTGGAAATTACAACTGCCGCTTCAGGACAGGGCAGCACACGAGTTACCGACTGGCCTGCCGATACCGTAATGGCCGAAGGCTTTCGGCTGATACAGAAAAAAAGAGGCTTGATTCAGGGTACAAGCTTCAACGCAAAAATATTCAGCCCCGAACTGCTATCGAGTGTTGACGTCAATGTACAGGTAGGCCCGGCAGTCAATGTTGATTTATTCGGCAGAGTAGTAAGTCTTGTTTCTGTACGGACAATAATGCAGGTCGCAGGCGCGACAATTATCTCAATAAACTATGTCGATGAAAAGTTAGACGCAAAAAAAATCGTAATTCCAATGATGGGTATGCAGGTAGAGCTGATAGCCTGTGATAAGCAATTCGCACTCAGCGCCGACGACGTGGTCGATTTTGTTGCCAGGCTGCTGGTACAAAGTCCTGTGCCGCTTGCAAATGTAGATACCGCCGACAGCGCAAGTTATTATCTTAAGCCGACCGATAAGGCTGTACTACAGATACCATCCACAGACAACCAGGCCGTAAGCTCAACCGGAGACGGCCGAATCATTGTAACGGTAAAGCCGGTAAGGGTAACTGCCGGCGGCAGGTTCCCGTATAGGGGCAAAAACCGACAGGCACTGGCAGGGCTTGAACCTGCGCAGTATCTTGAAAGCAACAACGCGGCAATCATTGCTCTTGCTCGACAGGCGGTCGGCCAGACTAAGGACACGGCCGAAGCTGCCGGCCGAATCCGGTCTTTTGTCACCGAATACATCACCAAGAAAGATTTTTCCGTCGGTTATGCCACCGCCGCTGAGGTTGCAACAAGCAGACAGGGCGACTGCAGCGAACACGCTGTTTTACTGGCGGCTATGTGCCGGGCTGTCGGCATACCGGCCCGGGTAGTATCGGGGCTTCTGTATGTAGAAGAATTCTCCGGCAGAGAAAATGTGTTCGGCGGTCATGCATGGGTTGAAGTGTACGTCAATGACAAATGGGTGGGTCTGGATGCCAGCAGGGCCGACAGAGCCTTCGGCCCCGACTATATCACTCTGGCCACGGGAAACGGAGACCCCGCTGAGTTCTTCTCTATAATATCCACGCTGGGAAACTTTACGATAGAAAACGTTGTCGTAAACAGGTGAATACCGGCGGCCTTTGTTTACACAGGCGCTAATCAAATTGAATGTCGGCAAGAATCAGCTGGACATTGCCGCTGCGTGTGCAGGCTGTGTTATTTAGGCCCTGTGAACCGGCGCCGTTATAATTATCGATGTCAGGCTGATAAGCGATATTGAAAAAGTCCTGTTCGAGCAGCTTTTTTTGCAGCCTGCCCATACCAAAGCCGATGCAGCGGATTGAGGCTGTTCCCTCGGTTACGGCCAGCTGTAAATGGTCGCCTCTTGCGCCGCATATTTTCGGTTCCGACGCTAATCGTACACCCCTTGTGGCAAAAATGGGTTTAGGATTACCCGGGCCGAAGGGTTCCAGCATCTGGAATTCACTGACGATGTCTTTACCGAACGTGCTCAACGGTGCTTCGGCATCGATGTGAATTCTGGCAATGGTGTCTTCGCGGGACAGGTTCTTTTTGGCATAAGCCTCGAATTCAGCGGCAAATTCCGTAATTTTAGACTTTTCGATTGTTATACCAGCGGCCATTTTGTGTCCGCCGAAATCGACCAGATGCTTCGAGCACGCCGTAATGCCGGCCAGTATATCAAAGCCCTCGATAGAACGCGCCGAACCCTGTACTGTGCCATCCCCAGATGCACCGCTGTTAATCATAATCGCGGGGCGGTAGTATTTATCCACAATACGAGAGGCCACTATGCCTATTACCCCGGTATGCCAGTTTTCACCGGCAAGGACTATGCTGCAGCGTTCGGGGTGATTAAGACCCTGCGCTACGGCCATTTCACAGGCCTGTTTATATATCTTTTGCTCATACTGGCGGCGCTGCTGGTTTTGCTGTTTGAGGTACTCGGCTATCTGCACGGACCTCATTTGGCTGTCGCTTGCCAAAAGCTCCACGGCAAGCCGGGCATGTCCCATCCTTCCTGCGGCATTGAGCATAGGCGCCAGGCGGAAGCCCACATCAACGCTGTTAAGCTGCCCACCGGTCAGGCCTGCGGTCTGGATGAGAGCCTGTATGCCGCAAAGATTGCAGTGCGGCAGCGACCTCAGGCCGTATGTGGTTAAAATCCTGTTTTCGCCCCGCAGGTCCATAATATCCGCCACTGTACCCATAGCTGCCAGGCTGGTGGCGTTGAGCATATGTTCCCGCAGTTTTGGCTCGAGCCTTGCACCTGTACTGAACATATTCGCCAATGCCCAGGCCAGCTTGAAAGCCACCATCGCCCCGCAGCAATCCTGGTTGGCGTATGAGGCATCCATTGCCGGGTGCACAATTGCAAAGGCCTGCGGCAGTGCCGGGCCGGGCTGGTGGTGGTCTGTTACTATCAGGTCTATCCCCAATTGCGCCGCCAGTTGTGCTGAATCGATGGCGTTGATGCCGCAGTCAACGGTGATTAAAAGCCTTGTGCCGGATTCAGCCAGCGACTTGATTGCCTGATGGTTCAGGCCGTACCCCTCGTCAATACGGTGCGGAATATAATAATCCGCCTGGCCGCCAAGAAGCCTTATAAGCGGCATAAGGATTGAAACAGCTGCTATGCCATCGACATCGTAGTCGCCGTAAATAGTGATTTTTTCGCTGCTGTTTATGGCCTGCTTTATTCTTTGGGCAGCCTTTTCCGCGCCGGGCATCTGCTCAGGCGCAATAAGCTCGGTAAGTTTAGGCCTTAGGAAAGTGCCGGCGCTTTGGGGTTCGGTTATTCCCCTGTTAATTAACAACTGCGCCAGCATAGTTGAAACCTTCAGCGACCCTGCCAGTTCCCGGGCCTTTGCGTGTAGAGGCTGGATTTGCCATTGTCTTTTTGCGCCTGCTAAGCGCACCCTCTGGCGGGCAGAGTTTATCTGCATCCCTGCTGAAAGCGGCATTTATACTCCGTATCGCTGCTTATTTGACTTTTGTGTCGATAACTGCTTATACCAGAAAACCGCTGCCATGTGCAAGTATTTTGTTTTGCCGGCTTCACGACCGCCATCTTAAACTTTTGACGCTGCCGTCTTGTTTCATGTTGCCGTCTATGCAGTGCAGCGTAAAATCACCGCCTTTGGCGGTCAGCTCGGCCTGCATCCAGCCGACGGGCATATCCTCTTGAAAAGTGTATCCCACTGCCGGTACATTTATCACGGCAATATCATCTATTTTGTAAAATCCCCAGTCATGGTGATGGCCGTGGATAACGGCCTTGACCTTCCGGCAAGGCTTGATTATGCGCAAAAACCTGTCCGAATCCAGAAGCTCATCGTCGCCGTCGCCCAATGTATGGTGCAGACAAAGCACGGTGGGCGTACTGTCACTGTTGTGCAGATACTGTTTGAGCCAGTGTCTCTGGTCTTTACCCAGCAGGCCCGCCACTTTGTTTACATAAAGCATCGAATCAAGGACAATCACCCGTACAGGGGGCTTGTCGAAGACCACCACGTGTTTATTTTTAACGGCCTGTTTTTGCCCGCAGAAATTGTCGAAAACTTCATAGAAATTCTTCCTGTCGTCGTGGTTTCCCATCGCCGTAAAGACCGGCGTTTTTTCAATCAGCGGGTTCAGAAGCCCTTTGAGCAGGACATAGTCGCCTTTTTTGCCTTCCAGCCTGGCCAAATCCCCGGCTATAACAACGCCGTCTGGATTCTGAGAGACTATTTGCGAGACGGCCTTTTGCAAATTACCGCGGGGATTATAACAATAATGTCCCTTGGGCGGATTGCTGCTGTCGGCCACTTCCGGCAGATGGGTATCAGCCATAAGCGCCAATCGAACCGCGCCCGGCAGGGGGGGCCTTGAGCTTAGCCCCCTGCTTGCAGCCGGCATTAAGGCCGCTGCCGCTGCACCCAGGCCGGCTTTGATAAAATCCCTTCTGGTTACCGATTTGCAGTAAATGACTCCCATAGCATCCTCCTTTCGTACTGGTGATTATACCACGAAAGTGCGCCGGCTTCAAGGACTGCCCTTAAGAATGAATAAATAAACGCACAATGCATTTAAGAGGTGAAAAAAAGCCCCCTTGAAAGAATCACCTGCTTGTTTTTATCCTTAATCCGTGTTGGTTCCTGACTATTTGCGGCGGCGCAAAAACAGTCCGCCAAAACCGAACAGTACAACAGTGGTCGGCAGCGGCACGCCTTGACTGCCGTTTATTTAATAACCGCCCTGGCTTTGTGGGCCCGCCTGCCTTTTCAGTTCTTCTATTTGTCTTTTCAGCCCGGCATTTTCCTCACGCAGTTTCCTGGTTTCTTCCGTAAAACCTCCCACTAACTGCGATAACATATCCTCTAAACCTTTTCGTTGCTGCTGCTGAAGAACCTTTTTTTCCTCAAGGCACTTATTCAGCAACTGTTTTTGATTGTCGATTTCCGCTTGTTTTTCGTTTAACTGGTCTTTTAGTTGTCTGTTCTCGTTTGCTATCAGCTTGCTGAGCCGCATGTTTTCTTTCTCACAGCCCCCTGTGAATACAAGACCACATACCACGCACGCTGTCAGTATCGCTGCCTTTGGGCTTACCCGCTTCATATTATCGTCCTTTCAAAATCCGCCTTTTACGAAAAGGGCGGTAACTTTTGGCCGTTACTATACCAACATATTCTCTGATGTCAAGTGTATTTATACGCTCTGAAAACGGCAGGAGCGGGCTGTTCACAAGCTTTTTCAAATTCCGTACGCGCGCAAAAAAAACAGACGAGCGAAATGCTCGTCTGTTTTTATCCTTAATCTGTAGTTGGTTCTTGTCTATTTGCGACGGCGTAAAAACAGTCCGCCAAGACCAAGCAGTGCAATCGTCATCGGCTCAGGAACCACATTGACCGTCTCCGCAGGACCAACATCGACGGTCTGGTCATAGTTGTCCCACGTAGTCCCAGCTCCCCATGTCAGGGTCATTGTTTCTGTAGCTTCAAAGGTGAATTCATAGGTGCTTGAGTACATTGTAGCATTCATGGGGTCCATAAGCGAACCGATTCCCGGAGTACCCACACCCAACGAGGCCGCAGCCGCTTTCCAAGCGGTATAGCCGGTCGCATCACCGAGCATAGACACACCGCCGTTCATCGTCCAAGTCCAACCGTACATCGTCATTGGGGGACCGGGTTTAAAAACGGCAACCGGTGTGGTATCGGTGATAGTTGGATTGGCACCAAGAAAATCAACAGTTATGGTACCACCGTTACCGCTGACGTCTGGTCCGCTCTGGACGATTTGGACCTTAACCACGGTGCCGACGGCAAGGGTTTCACCGCCATACGGGTTGCCGCCAACGGTCACTTCCAGATTCACTGTTGCGGCATTGGCCGCCGAAGCTAATCCAAAAACCAACATCAAAACTAACAACTTCTTCATATCATCCTCCTTTTATTATACTCACTTCTTAAAACTGAGTAAAATCTAAATCTTTAAGCAACAAACTCGTACACCCAAATTACGGCGTCGGCATACACGGTGCAGTGTAGGGCGGACTGGTGCCCGAATATGGACCCAGGTACCCAACAATTGCAGCCAAATCGTCGATGCTGATGAAATTATCACCGTTAACATCGTAGCAATCTGTTTCCGCCGTAACAGGTACAGTATAGGGCGGACTGGTGCCCGAATATGAACCCAGGTACCCAACAATTGCAGCCAAATCGTCGATGTTAACCTGTCCGTCGACGTAGGCATCACCGTAGCACGCGCAGCCGGCTGCTTCGCACACGACCTCAACGCCCGTTGCACCGGTTAGGACCGGGACAACAGTGCTGGCGTCTTCGAGTACCACACCGCCTCTGCCTGCATTGACAGTAACCGTCATATTGCAGGTCCTGTCAACTTTCAGCCTGCAGAGTACCGCGGGGCCGAGGTCCGGCACATTGGCATCGACATACAGCGAGCCCATCTCCAGCGTAACGCCGCCGGTCTCGATACCACCCTGAGTATCACCGGGCAGGTCGGCAGGAACAGCAACAGGCGTATAATTGGGGTCGCCCCAGTTGGGACTTGTCGGAGTGATATACCGAGCAAATCTTCCCGGGAAAATACCGTAACCCCTGATAACGCTGTTGCACTCGCCAACCATAAACCCGTTACAGTCTATGATATTGGCGTCACTGTCAACCGTTACGTCAAGAGCAAATGCCCTGACGTTGTCCGGCGCACCGGTGTCGGTGTAGGAAATTTCCGCCATGCAATTGCCGATATCCGTGACGGTAATCGTCACAGCGGCCATTGCCGGGGTGGCAAGCAACACCAAGCTGAGTATAAAAAACTTTTTCATCATAGTGCAACCTTCCTTTCTTTTCTTCTTTTGCAGAGCCACGCACTCTGCTGTTCTGGTTTCACTGATAACATCTTACTGACCGCTTAAATTCCTAATCCGCTCAAAATTACGGTACTAATTAAAAACTTGAATGAACGGACGGTACGACATAAACGGCAGCTTACGTGAGTTTCCTCCGTACCCTCCTTCCAAAATCCTCCTTCCTCGCCATTGGCGATTACGCAGACAAAACACAAAGTTAATTTGTTTGGTGAAAGTCAAATGTAGATTATCAGAAACCCGGAATAAAATCAAGTAAAAAATGCCGAAAAGCAAAAAAATTAACACTTTCAGACCAAAAAGCTCGAAAAACAGGTTATGCCGCCTGTGCAACCGGAAACGGCCAAAACCGGCCCCAAAGCCCTGTTTCGGCCTGCCGAGAGGCCTCTGTGCCGCTGCGGCGGGCAACCAAGGGGCCGAATCAGCCGAAATACAGGCAGCTTTTGGCCTTATGCAGCGTTTTTTTGATTTTTATTTTTCAGCTTCTTTGCTATTTTTGTTACCTGTACTATGTTCAAATTCCTGACAGGACGGCTTTTAATAGTAAGAATTATCCTGCTGCTGGCGGCATTGGCGCTGGTGGGCATCGGGATAGCAGCCATTTACGCGGTCGGAAACCCCGACCAGCCGAGCACCGCCGGCGACAGCGATGAATTGGCCGGTCTCTGGCAAAGGCAAATCCAGTATGCAGCGGCGGCTGTTATCGGTTTTTTGGCCGTGAATTTCATAAACTACAGGCGTTTCGGCGCTGCAAGCTACGCAATGTATGCGGCGATACTGGGCCTTCTGGTGGTATTGCTGCTGGATAACTTCGTGGATATACCGTTCGTGCCGGTGATAAACGGCACGCGCAGGTGGATAAGACTGGGCCTGGCAGGCCGGCAGGTAAGTATTCAGCCGTCGGAATTCTGCAAGCTGATATACTTAACGGCCCTGGCGTGGTACCTGCGATACAGAAGCAATTATCGCAATTTCAGAGCCCTTATAGGCCCTTTCGTCCTGACACTCGTACCGATGATGCTGATTTTAGCAGAGCCCGACCTGGGCACCGTGCTGCTGATGATGCCGATATTGTTTACCATGCTTTTCGTGGCCGGCGCAAAGGCCAGACACCTGCTGATAATAATTGTTATGGCCTGCGTAACCAGTCCCCTGATGTGGTACGTAATGAAGCCTTACCAGAGGGCCAGAATCAGCGCCGTAATTCTGCAAAGCGCACGCGTTCGCGCTGTGGCCCAGGAACACCCCAAAATCACCACGGCACTTCTGGGCAGAACCTTCAGCGAAAAACAATGGGAAAACCACTGGGGATACCACTTAATCCGTTCAAAATTTGCAGTGGCCTCCGGCGGTACAAGCGGCTATGGCTTTCGAAAAGGCCCCTTCGTAAAATACAATTTCCTGCCTGCAAGACACAACGACTTCATATTCGCCGTTATCGCGCACCAGTGGGGTTTTTGGGGGTGTCTTGCGGTTTTGGCTTTGTATATAATCATCGTTGCCTGCGGGCTGGAGATAGCGGTCAGTAATACCGACCCGTTCGGCAGGCTGCTGGCCACCGGCATTGCGGCGATGTTTGCCGTCGAGGTCCTGGTCAACGTCAGTATGACACTGGGCCTGATGCCCATAACCGGCCTGACACTGCCTTTGGTCAGCTACGGCGGCTCAAGTCTGGTGGTAAGCATGGCCTCTGTAGGATTGCTGAATAACATCGGCCGGTGCAGACCATTTACCGTGGCCAGAAGAATATAAGTCATAACTTTGGCGGAAAATCCCATGGTCAGAGGTTTCAGACAGATTGTTTCCCTTACTGCCGTAAGCAGGGTTCTGGGCTTCGTACGCGATATGACGTACAGCCACTTTTTCGGTGCCAATGCATTGCTCGATGCCTGGACCATCGCCTTCAAGATTCCCAACCTCTCAAGAAGATTGTTCGGCGAAGGAGCCGCTTCGGCCTCTTTTATCCCCGTTTACAGCCAGCAGCTCCACGAAAACCCTGCCAACGCGAAACAACTGGTAAACACCGTCCTGACGGTGCTGTTTGTAATTCTGGCGGCACTGGTAATTATTGGTGAGGCAGGAATCTGGCTTTACCGGTGGCTGTTCAACGTCTCCGGTGAAAGCTCTCTTGCGCTGTCGCTTTGTTCCATTATGCTGCCGTATATGCTGCTTGTGTGCATCGTAGCGATGCTCGGGGGGGTCCTGAATGTTCACAGGCATTTTGCAGCGCCGGCCGCTGCGCCGATAGTGCTGAACATTTTCATCATCGCCGCTGTATTATTAACCGGCTGGGCGTTTGAGATTCAGCCCCGCCGGCAGCTTTTTTTCGTGGCATTTGCCGTCATTATCGCCGGGATTATGCAGATTGTGCTGCAGATGCCGCCGCTGAAAGCCGCCGGCGTGTCTGTGAGACCAGCCTGGAGGATTTATTCCCACGGCTTCAAAACGATTATTACTTTAATGGGGCCGATGATATTGGGTTTGACCGCAACACAGATTAATACATTGGCTGACGACCTTATCGCCTGGGGCTTGTCTGCATCGCCTGAAAAAGGCACTTTTTTTATGCTGATGGGCCAGAAAATCGCATACCCTCTTGCCCGGGGTTCGGTTTCGCATCTTTACTTTGCCCAAAGGCTTTACCAGCTGCCTCTGGGCCTTTTCGGCATATCGCTGGCCACAGCGATTTTCCCGGTAATGAGTTCCCTGTCGGCCAAAAAAGATTTTGCCGGCCTGACCAGTACCATTTCCCGGGGCCTTTGCAATACACTGTTTATAGCCATACCCGCTACAGTAGGCATGGCTGCGGTAGCAAGGCCGTTAATATCACTGGCCTTTCAGCACGGCAGATTTACCTTGAACGATACAGATATGGTTACATTAACGCTGTTTTTTTATGTGCTGGGCCTATGCGGCTATTTTCTTCAGCAGATTATTACAAGGGCCTTTTATTCACTGCAGGATTCGAAAGCCCCGATGAAAACCGCCCTTGTGGCCGTTTTTGCCAACATTATTTTGAACCTGGTGCTTGTCTGGTTCTGGGGCACAGGGGGCCTTGCGCTTTCGACGGCAATTTGTTCGTACCTGCAGGTCTTTATCCTGATTTTTGTGCTTAAAAAGCAGCTGGCTAAATTCGGGGCGGCCGCCGCTGATTTACAGACCTTTTTTCCGGTTCTGGCCCGCGCGGCAGCCAAAACCGCTGTTGCGACAATTGTTATGTCCGCTGTGATAATAGCGGCTTTATGGCTGTCGCGGACCTGGCCCGATGTACTGAAACTGCTTTTGATTGTGCCTTCTGCGGCCCTGTCATACATAGTCGCAGCCAAATTACTGCGAATCGAGATGTTATCTCTACTTACAGGCACTGCAGATAAACAGCCTGTACCGTGACAGGCCCTAAAGCCCGATGCATAATTGCCCGAAATATAGAATTAAGGTTTTCCGGACTACTACAGAGGCAGATGCCGATAAAAACGCGAAATAAAAAATCAAAACTGACGGTCTTTCCATTTTGCATCTTTGTTTTCGCCGTTTGTTTGATTTGCCGGCCTTTGACCGGCAGTGCACAGGAAACGCCTGCCTGGCCGACCGGATTCGAGAATCAACAGGCCCAAAGCCCGCTTTTCTCTCCTTCGGCTGCACAGGTATTCCACGAGGTAGCCTGCGAATTGGCCGGCGGCGAAGATGTTAATGCGCCCGAAATCAGGCAGGCACTGGTACTGCTAACCGCTGCCAGAGTTTTAGACAGCAGGGCCACCTATGTCATACCCGATATGGTCAGACTTGCCTGCAGCGACCCCAGCAAAGACAACCGCGGGTTGGTGTACAACCTGCTGGTTGAATACGTGGGCGAATCCATCGACCTTGAGGTACCGAAACAGGCCGTCAGTTACCTGCTGGAGAAGTTGAATTCCCGCCAGCAGCGTGAGGAACTGCTCAAACAGCTTTTACAGTATCTTGGCGGCAAAAATGCCGCACTGGATTCAGATTTGTACACTCTGCTTGGTTTGTGGGCCGCTGAGAAAGCCGATTCGCAAACCGCTCAGATATACTTCATGCAGGCCTTAGACGCAAATAAATACAACAAACTGGCCTTTAATAAACTGGCTGAGCTTGCCGCCGAGCCGTTGGTACCGGCGATACAGGCTGAACATCTGAGATTAGCGATAGATGAGAATCCTTTCAGCATTGATGCCGCGCTGGCATTCGCCCGCTTTACAGAGAAACTTGGGCTTTACGATATCGCCGCACGAACCTACGAGTACTGTGCTGAATTATCCATGTTTCTGCAGCCGTCCGCCGCCCTTGCAGCCGACATTTATCTGCCATGGATGATTAGCTGCTACAACAGCCCTCGCGGTCAGGCCCAGTGTCTGCAGATTATCAACACTGTCAGGCAAAGCGGCCGTTTTGACCTGTTGGCCGAAGCACTGGCTGCAAAGGCCATGCTCAAAATCTCACGAGAAGACCAGGCGCAACAAATCTTTGCAGACGCTGAAAGAAATGCTGAAATCTATCTTTCCGCTTCTAAAACATCCGGCCCGGCCAGTAAACCGGCGCAGCTTGAAAACAGCCGGTACGGTCAACTTGGTCCCGGGCAGCTGGCCTGGTTTTACTGTTTCGCTTATCCGGACCCCGACAAAGCGGTGGACTGGGCCAACAAGGCCTACCTGACCGACCCCAATTCGCCGGTAATGGCCGCTATTCTGGCTTATGCGCTGGTAATGAACGGACAGGATGACTGGGCAAAACAGCTTCTGGACAGCTATGGCCGAAACGGCCTGGCTGATTTGGGCCGTGCACAAATTCAACTGAACCAGGGCCAAAAAGATGCAGCCTTTGAATTATTGAGGTCGGTCATTGCCGCCGACCCCGGGTCGCTGGAGGCTGAAAGAGCGGAAAAACTGCTTGCCGAGCACGGCGGTCTTTACCTGCCTGCTTTTGACGGCGATGTTATTGCGATCGCACTGAGAAACAGTTTCGGCCAAACCATTGTCCCGAAATTCTCACCGCCGCAGCAGATTGTTGCCGTGCAGCTGAGTGTTCGCGGCGATAAGTTCTCTTATGACACCGAATTCGGCGGCACGGTGGTAATAAAGAATAATTCGGACCGGCCCATTGTTATCTCCGACGAAAGTTTTTTCACGGGCAGAATCAGAATCGATGCCAGTGTTACCGGGGACATAATCGAAACAATACCTAACCTGATATCCATGCAAATCCAGCCTTCCTCGCCGCTGCAGGGCGGAGACAATTTGCTCGTGCCGGTACGACTAATTACGGGACAATTGCGTCACATACTTCTGACGTACCCGCAGGCGTCTGTGCGCGTAGAGTTTACTGTTTATCTGGACCCTGTCACCGCCGGCCCAGGCAACGTTACCAATAGATTCGTTGACATAAAACCCGCCGCCACAACCGTAACACGTCCCGGTATTGAGCTTACAGACAGGTTCCTGCAAAACAGGTTTAACAGCCTTACCAAAGGTCGCCAGGGCCAAAAAATAAAAACCATCCAGCTTTTTGCCGGCCTGCTGGCCGAGCAGCACGCA
>DATKWV010000174.1:0-15005 GCA_035529405.1 Sedimentisphaerales bacterium
GTTTTTGATAGGTATGGTGGTTTTGACCTCACCTATGATATAGGCGCCGATTATGAACTGATGCTGCGATTTCTAAAAAAATATAACATCAGGTCCTGTTACATTCCGTCGGTTCTGGTGAAAATGAGAATTGGCGGAAAGAGCAACAAAAGCCTCCGACATATTATAAAAGCAAATATCGAATGCTACAGGGCGTGGCGGGAAAATGATTTGACAGTCAGCCCGTTCATAATGCTGCGAAAGCCGGTGTCCAAGCTAAGACAATACTTTTAATCCGGGTTTAATTATGAGACTGCAGGTTGTATTATTCTTTCTCGACGTTTTACTGCTCAACGCTGCATTTTTATGCTCATTTTTGATTCGATACGGCCCGGCGATTCCCGAACGCAATTTTGACCCGTATAAAAAAGGTTTTGTTTTTTTAACGGTGATATTAATGGCGGCTTTGTCACTGTGCGGAGTCTTCAAAAAGAGATTCAAATCCTCGTGGGACCTATTCAAGAGAGTTTTTTTGGGACTCTTCTTGGGAACCTTGCTTAGTGTCGCGATCGTGTACGTCTTCCGAGCCGAATGGGGGGCATTCCCAACGAGCGTATTTGCCATTTCGTTTTTTATTAATTTACTTTTGATTTTCAAGGTCAATCAGTTTGTGTTGAAGGCAAAAAAAAGAATCAAAAAAGAAGTTGTCATACTCGGCGACGGCAAAGTAGATGACATTGTCGGCAAAAAGGCAAATGTGGAAAGAAAACGAATCGACCAGATTCATGAACTACTCGAATATTCGAACGTTGACGAAATAGTAGTAAGTGAAAAAATCACTAATGCAAAAGACCTGAACCTGCTGCTATATCTGCAGCAAAAATCAAAGGCCCAAATTTTGTTCAGCCCTTCCGTTTACATTGGCCTTCTGCCCGAAAGAATAAACGGAAACTCTTCAGTTAAATTACTGAGTACTTTCGTCGGCAGGCAATCCGACCTTGACGAGTTTTTTATTGCGGTTTTAGATATATCAGCCTCATTGATATTGCTGATTTTAGCTGCGCTGCCAATGCTGGTTATTTCTATTTTAATCAGGCTCACATCAAAGGGGCCGGCAATCTACAAGCAGCAAAGGGTCGGCAAAGACGGCAAAACATTTACATTGTATAAATTCAGGACTATGGTAAAAGATGCAGAAAAAATCGCGGGCTTCTTGCCAGCTACTGAAAATGACCCACGTATAACAAAAATAGGGAAGTGGCTGAGAAAAACCAGATTAGATGAGCTGCCACAGTTGTTCAACATATTGCAGGGCAAAATGAGCCTTGTAGGCCCGAGACCGGAAAACCTTTATCGCGTGGGAAAACACAAAGCATTTCAGGGATTAAGACTTGTCGTCAAGCCGGGACTTACAGGCCTTGCCCAGGTAAACAATTTTTATGACCTACACCCCAAACACAAAATCAAATACGATTACTTATACATTCAAAGAAGAACGCTTGCGTTGAATATAAAGATTATGCTGCAAACAATTCCAGTTTTATTTTCAAAAAAAGGCTGGTAAAGTCAAAGCAGCTTGTAAATTACCAGTAATTCTTTCCTGTTACGCTTATCTACGCAGCAGGAATACATTTTTTGCATATCTTTGCCGCTGTCAGGTTCCTGGTTTCGGTTCTTTAGTATTTTCACAAGGTATCCAGCCCGCTCGCTGACCTGCCCGCCTTGCCATATAATACCCGTGCGTTCCGCGTAAAAAAACAAACGCCTGTCCGGCGCAGCGATAACATCGGTGCTTAAGGTATTCTGTTTCAGCCACATCGCAGCCGACAGATACCCCTGTTTCTCAATGCGTATCGGCCGAACCAGTTTCGGCAGGCAAATACACAGCCCAATTATAAGCAGCGTATAAAACCATCTTTGTGACTTTTCTTCAGTTGTCACTTGGCTTTGGCGGGTTCTATTTACGACCCAGTTACCCAGTAATTTCAGTCCTGCCGGTATGTAAAAAATTGTCATCACCGTTAAAGGCAGAATATACCTGTGGGTCAAGTCTGGGTGTACATAACAGTAACGCAGGAAAAGTGCAGCTACATTGAACACAATAAAAGCCGTCATCAGAAGCTTTTCTTCCTGCGTCGCCGTTTTCCTGAAATGGTAATACATACCCACAACCAGCGGCCCGGCAAAAACCCACATGAGATTTGCGCCGGCTTTTTCGATAAGATTACCCGCTGCTTCAACGGCCCTGATTTGGATGCCTGCATTGTATTTGTCGGTCATTGGATGAATTTGCATCCCAATAGTTGCCGGCTGGTGGGTTTCCTTATTTG
This sequence comes from Sedimentisphaerales bacterium, assembly GCA_035529405.1. Taxonomy (GTDB): domain Bacteria; phylum Planctomycetota; class Phycisphaerae; order Sedimentisphaerales; family Anaerobacaceae; genus DATKWV01. The sequence goes on from DATKWV010000174.1 coordinate 2,310, forward strand.
ACGCAAGAGACCGGATGACCTTGGAAAGCGTGTCAGGCAGAATCTTTCCGCGGGCCGCCGTATAAGGTGTAACTGGAATTAAGAAACCGCCGACGAGCACCGCAGTTGCCAGCAAAATTCTCCTTCGGCTGAATGTTTTTGCCTGCCGGAATAAACAGTACACTAACCATACCAGCCCGTATGCAACCACTTGTACGCATACCGGTCTGACCATATATCCAAACCCGGCACATATCCCCCCCATACCGAATGCCCATAAGTTACGGTTTTTAGCTGCCTGCAGTATCGCCCAGAAACCGCACGCCAGAAAGAAAACAGCCGGCCAATCCCTCATCGCATCGCTTCCAAACTCTGTTGGATAAGGCAGGAAAGCCAAAATCAGAAGGGCCCAAAAACTGTTGCCGCGACCAACCAGCATTTTTCCTATGAAGTACAGCGGAATAAAAGACGCAATTCTGCACAGCAGGTTAACACCTTGTGCTGCGTATATCCACGTATATATCGATGAGCTGTTGCTGAAAAAGCAAACAAGCTTGTGGGCCGCGAAAATAAGAAAAGGATAGCCAAAGGGGTGACCCTTGATAACACCGATTGGGTCGCGTGAAAACTGCTGGGCCCGTTCGATATAGAAAACACCGTCCTTACTTATAATAACAGTAGTTGCTATAAGATAGGCGCCGATGCCAACAGCGATTGCCAGAAGAACTGTGATATTTATAAAATCCTGCTTTTGTATATGCCTTTTGCCGTACTGATGTGCGAGCATTGAAATTCCCTTTTCGTTCGAACGGTGTATTTAAACAATCCGCTTGTGTTATTTACAAGCATTTTCTTATTTTAGTTTTGCTGCTGACAATCATTTGCCCGGCCTGTCTTTGGGCAGGTCTTATCTTTGTTTGCGTTGTGTTGACGCTGTGTGCCTGTCGTGTTATTATGCCGGCAAACAGCTTTATACACAAGGTATGATAACCAGTTTGGGTCGCGGTGATGGCGGTTTTGGTAGGGATTGATGAGGCGGGGTTTGGGCCGATACTGGGGCCTTTGATTGTTTCCAGCTGCAGTTTTTCAGTATGCCCGGAAATGCTCGAATCGAACTTGTGGCAGGTTTTAAAAGCAAGCGTCGGCAGCAAAGCAAAAGCACTTGCAGGACGGCTTCTGGTAACAGACAGCAAAAAAGCCTACAGTAAATCACGCGGAATAAAGCACCTGCAGCGCACGGTCCTGGCTTTTCTAAAAACCGTCGATAAAAAGCCGGCTACTCTGGCCCAATTGCTGCAAACGCTGTGTCCGGATTGCCTGCAGCGATTGAACGATTATCCCTGGTATAAGGACCTCACAGGTTACGACATTGTCACAAATGACGCTGATATATCCATCGCCTCGAACGTACTCACAGACGACATGGCTGTAAACGGCATTAAGTTTTTGGGTTTTCGAACCTGCTGCCTTGATGTGGCGCACTACAATACACTTATGGCCAAAGTCAAAAACAAAGCCAATGTGCTTTTCAGCAGCACTTCACAACTTATAAAATCAGCCTTCGATGATGCCTGTCCCGAGGACCTTCATATAATCGTGGACAGGCAGGGCGGCCGGGTTCACTATAGAAGGCAGCTTCAGTGCATGTTCGGCGATATGCAGTTGAAAATCCTCTGTGAAAACGCAACGGTCAGCAGCTATGAATTGCACGCCGACGGCAGAAAAATGCGTCTTGATTTTGCCGTTGATGCTGACCTGAATTTCCTGCCGGTTTCTCTGGCCTCAATGGCCTGTAAATATCTCAGGGAACTTCTTGTTGACTGTATAAACCGCTATTTTGCACAGCTTTGTACCAACCTCAAACCCACCGCCGGTTACTGGCAGGACGGACAGCGCTTCATAAGGGACCTGAAGACCAATATGGCCCATGTTCGATATGACAGTAACAAGCTGATTCGGTGCCGTTGAGTTTAATGCTGTTGTTTACCGTAAAAACCCCGTGGCAATTTGGATTGCCGGCATTTTATTCTTATACTTTTATCGGGCGGCTTTCTTAGCAGCCGGTAGAAGGACTTCGATACGACCTATAAAAACAGCAAGCACAGAGTGTTAAAATGATACTACTTGTCAAAAGACAAAGCTGGCCAAAAAGAATAAAATGTCTGTTAAAAATTCAGGCTGCAGTTTACAACAAATGCGATTCCCACAAGTGGGAAAACAAAATGGAAGTCAATAACTGCATTGCCAGCAGGCCCGTGTTAAAAACCGGTTCCGGACAATTCGACTGGTAGAAATCTTGCGCTGCCGGTACACAACCAGTGGTCAAGAAAAAAAACCGCAGTGCTCGCAGTTATAGTTGCGGCTGACTGCTTTTTTCATCACCGGATAATCACTCCGAAGCCCGTAAATTACGACTCACCGGCGACACTTTTACCATATTTAGAACATACCGGGCATCGGGGCAGGGTCTTATTTTGCTTTAAGGGAAATTACCCTTCGTACGCGGCAATTCCCTTATATGGCCGGGTTGACCTTGTTTGCAGGCCTGTTTTGGTCCCAGCCGGGTTTGTATAAGGTTTGCCGAGGTATGCTAAGTAAAAAGCAGGTAACTGCAATCAGCTTAAATAAAATCACACGACATCTTTTTGCTGCGCATAAAAAAAGGGAGGCAGGCAATTTTTGTGAGTCCTCATCACCCCGTCTCCCTGTCACTGTGTGCCTTTATAAGTATCAAAGCACCTGACACTTTACAACGCAACGGCGTCCTTCTTGCACCAGTAACAGCGTTATTGTATAAAAAACGGATGGCTTTGTCAAGTTAATAATGCACATTTGGCCGTTTCTTTTCGGCCGTCAGACCCTTCTAAAAAGATAAACATTGCGAAAGGCGTTTGGCTGCAAAAACCCATTTGCCGGTTGATACGGCGATAAAAGAGGTTTTATTGGGCCTTGCGGTTTTTATTCGCAGCTGTCTGTGTTTGAGAGTTGATTTTTTAATTGGTCGGCAAAGACCTGATAATCGGCATTGGTGAAAAGACAAAATATCACTTTCTGCAGGCCGGTATGGCCTTTGAGATAATCTATGGTGGTCCGGAGCATTATTTCAGCGCTTCTTTTTATGGGGAAGGCAAAAACACCTGTGCTGATTGCCGGAAAAGCAAGGCTTTTTACAGCTTTTTGGTCAGCCAGTTTAAGCGAGTTCAGGGTCGCGTTTTTAAGTTTTTCATCTTCATTTCCTTCGCCTATTCTCGGCCCGACGGCGTGTATGACGTATTTTGCCTTCAGGTTGCCGCCGCCGGTTATTACCGCCCCGCCTGTGAATGTGGGCCCTGCCTTGTCACATTCTTTCTGGATTTCGGGACCGCCTTTTTTCCGAATTGCGCCGGCTACACCGCCGCCGAGAATCAGCTGAGCGTTGGCGGCGTTTACGATTGCCTCGGTATCCATTTCCGTAATGTCACCGGCCAGCAGTTCCAGTACACGGTTGTTTATATCCGTTTTCACGATGTCAAACTCACTAAACCCCGACAAAAGCAACAGGCGGCGGTGGGATTCGAACCCACGAATAACGGTTTTGCAAACCGTCGCCTTGGGCCTCTTGGCTACGCCGCCAAAACAAGCTTAGTTTAACGACAATCGGGTCGTTTTGCAATAGAAATTTCGGTGTGCAAATCCTGCGCATCGGCGGCGGTTAAGCGTTGCCGCCGTACAGCCGGTGCTTGTCGGTCGGTTCGTAATCGATAATTTCCTCAGGCTTGAAAAGAAGCTCGATTTCCTGCTTTGCCGATTCAGGACTGTCGGAACCGTGAACAAGGTTGTACCTGTTCGAGCAGCCAAAGTCGCCGCGGATGGTACCCGGTTCGGCATCGGGGCCGAACGTGGTACCCATGAGTTTACGCGCGATATTTATAACATTTTCACCTTCCCAGACCATTGCAAGCAACGGGCCGGATGACAGATACTTTACTATCGGCTCGAAAAAAGATTTGCCGCTGTGAACAGCATACAGCCGGGCGGTGAGCTGTTCGGACATTTTTACAAATTTTGCTGCCGCCAGCTTAAGCCCTTTTTTTTCAAATCTTGAGATTATTTCACCCGCCAGATGCCGCTGGATGCCGTCGGGCTTGATAATAATTAAGGTGCGTTCTGGCATTGTTTTCAAACAGGTCGGCAGGCTTTAACACTGCCGAGGGCAAATCGACAACTGCGTATATCAGCGGTTTACAGGCCCCTGGGTATGATATAAATCTCAACGCGCCGGTTCTTCGGGTTGCCTTTGCTGTCGGGTTTATTGGGTTCGACAGGCCTGTATTCGCCAAAACCCCGTATGCTCAGTCTCGCCGGCGATATGTTGCCGGCTGTCATCAGGTTCAATACCGATATTGCCCTGTGGGCTGAGAGGTGCCAGTTTGTGGGGTGTTTTGCGAGTGTCTGGGGCCGGGCAATCCGTACATCGTCGGTATGGCCGGCAATTACAATGTCGAATTCGCGCGCCTGCTCGGAATTCAGTATTCCGCACAACGATTTGATTGCTTCCTGCGCAGACGGTACGACCGCGTCGGAGCCAGCCTCAAAAAGCAAATCGCTCTTGAATCTTACTATGCCGTGGTCGGAATCGTAGTTGACCATAGGCTTATCCTGGGCGAAATCCTCGAGCATGGCGCTTAGTTCCACAGGAAGCGCCGCGCCGCCCAGCAGAAGCTGCTGCTGCATGGCGGTTATCAGGGCGGTTTTTTTCTGCTTATCTTCGGTAAGGGCTGCGATTTTCTGCTGCAGGGCGTTTGTCTCGGCGCCCGAACGTTCGCCGGCGGTCTGCAGTTTTCTGCTTACCTGCTGAAGCTCGAGAGTGCCGGCCTGAAGCTGACTCTCAAGGTCGGCTATGCGTTTTTGCTGTTTGTCATTCTGGATTTTAACGTCGCCGTACTGCTGCTCACCGACACAGCCGGTCACAAGCAAATAAAAAGCACATAAAACAAACAACGCGGAAACTTTGGCGGTTTGCATTTTTGTATCCTTTCAAAAATATCGCTTTATCAGCATCCTGTAAAACCCTCAAGCCCTTTAATTAAAGGCTGTTATGCTCTTTTCTTCGGTGTTTTTTTGTTCAGGGGCTAAATAGAACGTAAATTCGGTTGTCCGTCAAGGATAAATTTGCGAAATTTGTATTGTTTTAGAACCACCATCTGTATCTTGTTTTCGACAGGTCTTCGGCGCCGGCCTGCCGGGCGGTGGGGGCTTTGTTAAACGCTTGCTTTTAGATTTGCTGGTCCCCAGGTTCAGGGGGTCTGCGTTTTTTCTTGCCCCGCTGCAAACTCATCGTCAATTCACCCAGCCCAAGTAAAACTCCAATGGTCATAACACAGGATACAAGGGCCAAAAGGTAAAAATGCGCGCCGCACGCCATACCGATACTGGATACGACCCAGATTGTGGCGGCGGTGGTTAAGCCGTGGACGCCGCCGCGGTCCTGGATAATGGCACCGGCGCCCAAAAAACCCACGCCGGTAACGACCTGGGCGGCTATGCGTGTAAGTGAATCGGCGTGGCCGGCAGCCATTTTTCCGGAAATAATGGTAAATACAGCAGCGCCTACGCAGATTAAGACGTTGGTTCTCAGGCCGGCAGCCTTGCCGTTGAACTCACGCTCGGCGCCTATGGCTGCGCCGAATACAACGGCCAAAACTACCGCATATACTTCGGCCAAGCTAATCATAACCGCACCTTTCCATTAATTTGACATTGTTACAAACCTGATTGGGGATCGAATCAAATCTTTATAAAAGATTTGCTGCGGTACATCCAGTATAAAATCAGCCAAACAACCGCAAAACCAGCCGTTGCCGAGACAAAATCATTCCATGGTCCTGACGATTCAGCTAACCCGCCGACGAAGATATTACCGATGGTGCGAAAGTCAAACAGGCGGGTGGCCATATACACGGCGATAGCATTTGTGCCGATGACCACAAAACCAAAGGCCCATTTGTGCAGGCGCCATACGTCTATGACAAGGTAAAAGCCGGCCAATAACAGAAAGCATATTCCGCCGGAAAACAACACAAAGCTGCTGGTCCACAGATGCTTTATAATCGGAAAAGTAAAATTCCACAGCAGACCCAGTACCAGAGTTGCAAAGCCGGCTGCTGCAAGGTACGCAACTTTGGCAGACGGCGTTTTTTGCGACCGCAGCAGGCTGCCGGCCATTGTCCCGAGCATCACCGTACAGGCAAATGTAATACTGCTGAGAATCCACGTGTAATGAGTTCCGTCCTGGAAGCGGCCTAAAATTAGCCTGTCGATATAAATGGCCAGATTTCCGTCGGGTGTCAGCACACCGGCAGGCGAGCCCGGAACCGGTACCAAAACCATCACGGCCCAAAACAACAGCAGCAGTACTGCAGTAGTTATTATCCGGGCGGCGATGTTCATATTCAATATTATAATCGAGGCGATAAGGTAACCGGCGGCTATGGCCTGAAGCGTATTGCAGTAGATGTGCAGTTTTGACAAATCGTATTCCAAAAGATGTCCCTGTGCTGTCATTCCGAGAAAAAACAGAATCACGAATCTTTTGATTATATGAAAATACAGTTGTTTTTTGCTGTCGCCCCGCAGGAGACGTTTATGGAACGAAAAGGGCATCGCCACGCCCACTATAAAAAGAAACAGCGGCATAATCAAATCCCAGAAGTGAAAACCTCGCCATGGGGCGTGTGTTGTCTGGAGCAGGAGGCTGTTTAAGAAACGGTTGTCGGCTGCTTTTATAAAACCTGTGATTATTTCGTAGCCGCCGATAATCAAAAACATGTCAAATCCGCGAAGCGCATCTATTGAAAGGATTCTTTCGTGTGGGGCAACTGCGTGCTCATCCTTAATCATTCAGAAGCCCTTATCGAGTCTAAAGTGTTTTTGTAATACCGCCGCCGGAGCTACCTTTCGATGAGAGTCTCATCGACCTTCATTCCGAAATGTCTGCCGGCTTTTTCCACGTGGGCCAGGACCTTGTCGCCGGGCTTCAGCGTGGTAATTGAAACAGGTTTGCCGTCGGCTGTGACAAGGCGTACAGTCTCGGCATTCTGCATAACAAGACTTATCGGCATACCGTCGGCCTCGGCCTCGATAAGCATCATTGGTCTTTTCTCAATTTTGTTTCTGCCCAGATAGGCGGTCTGGGTTTTGCCTGTATTGTCAACCAGCAGCACCTGGTCGCCGGCCTTCAGGTCGGCCAGGTATTTTGTTTTACCGCCCTCGACCAGGGTGTAAGCATGCACGGCGCCGGCATTGACCCTGAAGGGACGGGCGGCAACATAAGGATTTTCAACCGATTCGGAGTGCACTAAGAAGAATCCGGAAGCGGTGTTGCCCACCAGCATGCCTTCGCCGAGTGTCATCTGTGTGCAGGTATCCAGACAGGCACGGTCACCCATACCCAGCTGCTTTGCAGCGGTTATGGCGGCAGTTACGAGGGTGATTTTTTCGGTTATGCCGCGAACGATTTCAGCGGTTTTCTTTATCTGGTTTATGTCAGCGGTTTCTAACACAACGCCGTCAACACCCTTTTCGAGAATCTCAACCATCAGCTTTGCCTGTTCGCTGTTTTCAACCTCGACCATGATGTTTTTGCCTCGCCGGGCCAAAAGATTTTCAATAGGGATAATTGTCCAGTCGAGCATCCGGAGAACAACAATTCTGTTTTCGGGTACGGCGGCGGCCTTGTCTTCGTCTGCCTTGTTTTTTATGTCGATAAACTCAACGTCAATTCCGGGCCTGATGTCGCCGTTTTTTTCAACTGTTTTGATTTTACCCAGTTCCCGAACATCGGCGCTTTTACCGTCCGGCACAATCACCGCATCAGCACCGCTTTCCAGGGCGCAAATTACGGCGTCCTTATTATATTCAACGCAATCCAGCCAGAATTTTTTCATTATTTATGTTCCCTTAAAAAGGGATGTATCAGTTTTTGAGCATTTGCATTGCATCATCGACGCTGCAGCGGCCATGCACCATTTTGCACAAAGCAGCAACCATTTTTTCGGGGTTTTTGTGCTGGAAGGCGTTTCGGCCTATGGACAGTCCCCGGGCACCGGCCTCGAGAGCGCCATCGACCATTTTGAAGATGTCTTCGTCGCTGCCCATTTTCTCTCCGCCCGCTATAACAACCGGCACCGGACAGCCGTTAACGACCTGCCGGAAGCTGTCGACGCTGCCGGTGTAAACTACCTTTACAATGTCGGCACCGAGTTCTGCACCGACCCTGGCGGCGTGCTTGACGTTGGCTGCGTCATATTCGTTTTTGATTTTTGGCCCACGGGTGTACATCATCGCAACAAGCGGCATCTGCCATTCGAGGCAGCGCTTGCTTATGTAGCCCAGTTGACAGAGCATTTCCTTGTCCGTTTCGGCGCCGAGATTTATATGCACCGATACGGCATCGGCACCGAGCTTTATTGCCTCCTCCACGGTACAGACCAGTTTTTTGGCATTCGGGTCGGGGCTAAGCGAGGTTCCGCCGGAAAGATGGACAATCAGGCCCACGTCTCTGCCGGTGCCGCGATGGCCGGCCGTAATCATTCCCTTGTGCATAAGGATTGCATTTGCACCGCCTGCGACGACCTTGCTTACAGTTGTGCGCATATCAGCCAGGCCGTCTATGGGGCCGACAGTGACGCCGTGGTCCATCGGCACAATCACGGTTTTGCCGGAGTTACGGTCTATAATTCGCTCAAGCCTTATTGTTTTGCCAATCATTGAAAAGCCTCCAATTTTAATTTTGTTTGTAAAATCTACACAATGCAGGCCAAAACGCAAGAAAAAAAGCCCGGCCGGGCCGGCGGCGGCAGTTTAGAATGCAAAGACGGGTAGAATTCTACCGGTTATGCGGCCTTTGGGCAAGTTAAGCGGACCAGGGTCGAAAGACGGCAGGCAGCGAAGTTTTTGATTTTTGGTTTCTCAATCCGCAGTTTTTTTTATATTCTACAAAGCTATGACTTATTTAGCTGTTCCCATAGCAGGGCGTGATTTGAAACAGGCGGTGCCGCAGATACGGTCAGCCGCCCACGCCGGTGCCCAGATGCTGGAGCTGCGAACCGATTATCTCGAAGACCTCAATACATCGGTTGTTAAAGAGTTAATCGCCGCAGCCGGAAGCGAAACCGAACGGTCTTTGCCCATAATCGTAACCTGCAGGGCCAAAGAACAGGGCGGGCGCTTTGAGTATCCCGACGACCTGAGAATCAGCATTCTTACGCAGGCACTGAAAGCAGGCGCCGAATTCATCGACTTCGAATATGAAAAACTGCTTACGGCAGCCAACCTGCACAAGATAAAACAAGCTCTGTCACAAACACGGGCGGGGCGTTTAATTATATCTGCCCACGATTTCGATAAAAAATTCGATAATATTAAAAAATTATACCGCGATATTTCAGACCTGTTGCCCAGCGCAATACCCAAACTTGTTTATACGGCCGGGCACATCAACGACTGTTTCGAGGCGTTTGATTTGCTGAATGAAACCAGGGGTGAAAAAATTGTTTTCTGTATGGGCCAGGCCGGGCTTGTCAGCAGAATCATAGCAAAAAAGCTGGGCAGCCTGCTTACTTTCGCCTGCCTGAACGAGCAAAGCGCAACCGCACCGGGACAGGTGACAATCGAGCAATTCAGGAAGCTGTACAGGTATGATTTCATAAATGCCGATACGGAATTTCTGGGTGTAATCGGCTCACCCATCGCTCATTCGCTAAGCCCCGCCGTACATAATGTATGTTTGGATGAAATCGCAGCCAACAAGGTGTACCTGCCGCTCCTTGTCGAAGGTGGAAAAACAGAATTTGACACTTTTATGGATAACGTTACCGCCAGGCAGTGGCTGGGCTTTACAGGTTTTAGTGTTACCATCCCGCACAAGGAAAGCGCGCTTGCCTATGTGCGGGACAGGGGCGGCTTTGTCGAGCCTTTGGCGGAAAAGATTGGGGCCGTGAACACGCTGGTTATCGGTGCCGACGACAAGGTCAGAGCTTACAATACCGATTACGCCGGTGCGCTTGATTCGATAACTTCAAAGATGGGTATTACCAGGGGCGATTTGAACGGTATGCCGGCGGCTGTGGTCGGGGCGGGAGGCGCCGCAAGGGCGCTCGTTGCCGGCCTGGCTGATGCTGGTGCAAAGGTGCGAATTTACAACCGGACGGTCGAGAGGGCCGAAAAGCTTGCAGCAGAATTTGGCTGTGATTTTGCGCCTTTGGCGCAGTTAAATCGGGTAAAAGCGAAACTGCTTATAAACTGCACCAGTGTCGGTATGTATCCCGAAACCAACGTAACGCCTGTGCCCAAAGAATTCCTGAACGGGCAGATGTTTGTTTTTGATACTGTTTATAACCCGGTAGAGACGCTTTTATTAAAGCAGGCAAAGCAGGCAGGCGCAGAGACAATTGACGGGCTGGAGATGTTTGTCAACCAGGCCCTGGCGCAGTTCAAGCTGTTTACCGGCCGGGATGCCGACAGTGAAGTTATGCGACAAATCGCGGCAGTGGCACTAAAGGCTGCGGTCGCAGAAACAGGGTGCGACCAGGCATAATAAGACATCGGCTTGGGATGATTTAGTCGTTGCCGGATGGCGGTAGTTGCTGGTATATTAAAACTGTAGAAAAGCAGGGGCTTGGATATGGACGTTCGATGGTTGAAGGCGCAGTTATAGCTGCGGTACGACTGTATCTTGCTGGGCTGCCGGCCCTGGGTATTCATGCCAGCAGCGCCGACCTGTTCTCGATATTGCCCAACGTGAAGGTGTTATCATAGACGCGTAAGCCAATTTGATGACAGTAAGAATAGAGATAGTATTTTAGGGAGATATCAGATGAGAGGATATGTATTAATAAGTGTGTTAATGGCGGTGCTTTTGCCGGCAACATTGTTTGCACAAGAGTCAGAACAGCCGAGGCAGCAGCCGGTCAAGAAGGTAAACCAGCAGAAGCGTCTTGGTCGTCAGCGGATGGAGTCCGGCAAGCGTGAATCCGAAATGAAATTGGGCCGGAAAATGAAATCTCTCGGTCGCGAGCATCGGCGCCTTGGTCTTGAGAACAAACGAAGGTTTTATGAACACCCAGGAAAATACCTCGGTGACCACCGATGCCCGGCCATGATGAGGCTGGTTGTCATTGGTATTTTTGTTGTGCATGTGCTTTTAGCCGTCTGGGTCTATCAGGACATACGTCAACGGCGGCGTGGTTCCGGTATATGGATAGTGGTTGTGCTGCTGGCCGGTCTTTTAGGGGTATTGCCGTACGCTGTCGTTCGACTCGGCGATGTCTGCAGGGTGAAATCGGAAGCCCAACAGCCGCCGAACAAGGATTGACTCGCTTCGAACCCGAAGGATCCCGACAATAGCAACTATTAGTTGGCCTTTATGCGCGAGATTGTCGAAGAAGGGAAGGTGCTCTATGAAGCACTTGGGCTGGGAATATAAATTTGTTGAGGATAAGCTGAATGGCTGGGAAAAAAAGTAATCCCGAAAAAGTTGTATTGGCATACAGCGGGGGTCTGGATACAAGCGTGATTCTGCCGTGGCTGAAGGAGACTTACGGCTACGAGGTAATCGCGTTTGCGGCCGAGCTGGGACAGGGCAGCGAACTGAAAGGTATCAAACAAAAGGCCCTGCGAAGCGGAGCGGTCAAGTGTATAGTCAAAGACCTGCGAAAAGAGTTTGTCGAAGATTATATCTGGCCGATGCTCAAGGCAGGCGCCGTGTATGAAAACGGCTACCTGTTGGGCACAAGCATCGCAAGGCCCTTAATCGCCAGGCACCAGGTCCAAATCGCCCACGATGAGGGTGCAACGGCTGTTGCGCACGGCGCAACGGGAAAAGGCAACGACCAGGTACGCTTCGAGCTGACGTATATGGCTCTTGATGCGTCGCTGAAGATAGTTTCGCCGTGGAAAGACCCGAGGTTCGAGTTGAGGAGCCGGCAGGCGGCGGTCGATTATGCCAAAAGACACCGTATCCCCATTGACCAGACAAAGAAAAAACTTTACAGCAGGGACCGCAACCTCTGGCATATCAGCCACGAGGGCGGCGACCTCGAAGACCCCGCCAATGAGCCCAAAGACAACCTTTTTGTAATATCCCGGCCGATTTCAAAAACACCCGACAAACCAGCTTATGTTACTATCGACTTCGAGCATGGTGTGCCGATAAAGCTAAACGGAAAGAACATCGGCGGTGTAGAGCTGATTGAGCAGCTCAACCGCATCGGCGGCAAACACGGTGTGGGCCAGGCTGACCTCGTGGAGAACCGCCTGGTGGGGATAAAATCGCGAGGTGTCTATGAAACACCGGGCGGCACAATCCTGGTTACGGCTCACAACGCCTTAGAGACGCTTACCGTTGACAGGGACACGATGCATTACAAGCAGCAGGCAGCATTAAGATATGCGGAACTTATCTATTACGGTCAGTGGTTCAGCCCGCTGCGCGAGGCGCTTGATGCGTTCGTGGAAATTACGCAGCGGAACGTCACCGGTACGGTGCGGCTAAAGCTTTTCAAAGGCCGGTGCACGCCGGCTGGTATAAGCAGCCCCAAAAGCCTGTACAGTACCGACCTTGCCAGCTTCGAGATGGGCGGTGAGTATGACCAGACAGACGCAACAGGCTTTATTCGTCTTTTCGGCCTGCCTATGAAGGTGGCCGGCGCAATTGATAAACGAAGGAAATGATACGGC
>DATKWV010000175.1:0-2897 GCA_035529405.1 Sedimentisphaerales bacterium
GCGATGGTTGTGGAACCCAGACCGAATCGACAATATTCAATGGTATCGCGGTCCCTGGCAGAGATGGCGGACAATTTGCTTGCAAACTGGTGTTGTGCAGATAGTATTTATACGGCTTAATCAGCGGCTAAATTGTAACCAGTCTAAACTTGCGTCTGAATAATGCTTTTTACACTGCACAGATACATATTTCGAGAGGTTTTCCGGGTTTTTCTCCTGGCGGTGATAGCGCTGACGCTTATTATGAGCCTGGGCAGCATTCTGCGTCCAGTACAGGAATACGGCGTGGGACCCCGGCAGGTACTTCATCTGATGGGTTATTTTCTGCCGATTACCCTGACCTTCGTGTTGCCCATAGCGGCGCTGTTCGCGGCGGCGCTTGTTTACGGGCGATTCGCAGCCGACAATGAACTGGATGCCTGCAAGGCAAGCGGTATAAGTCTGACTACGCTTTTTTATCCCGGCCTTGTGCTGGCCATTATGGTGGCGATTGCAAATTTAGTTCTGAGCTTCCATGTTATGCCTGCCTTTGTACACCGGGCGGAAAAATCCCTTAAGGCCGACGCAAAGCAAATACTTTTCAGAAACATTCAGCGAAGAAGCTATTACGAGCTGCCCGGCGACCAGCAGTACCGCATATACGCCGACCAGGCCGACCTTGAGAATAATATACTCTCGGGCGTGGTGGTAACCGAACTGAAAGCAAACACAATCAAAAGGATAATTACCGCCGCCAAAGCCTCTGTGAAATTCAACCCGCACGACATATTCAACGAAGTGCAGATAACCGCCTATGACACGTATCAGATGACCGACGATGGTCAGGAAGGATTTTCGGCGCAGCGATTGTCCCTGACCACGGAGTTCGGCTCACTGCTGGGTGACAACATCAAGTTCAAGAAAATCGATGAAATGAAAAAGATTCAAGCCGACCCGATGCGGTTCTATCCCGTGGCAAAGCTGGCACGGGAAGCCTATGTGCAATTTACCGCCGAGTTACTGGCTGAGGACATCAACACAAAAATAAATGCCCGCCCGCAGGGAACAAATAATTACCCGGCACAACCTGTGGACACAAGTAAGTTTTATAAGCTTTACAGTGACCAGGAAACTGTGATGTTTACCGCCGGGCAGTGTCTTGCGGCTGATTCAAGAAAAATACGGTTGCTGGATGAGGTCATAGTGGTAGAATCCGATATCGTTACCGACAGGCCTTTACGGACCCTGCGGTCTGCTGAGGCATTGCTGCATATTACAGGCGACGAATTGGCACCTACTCTGACTATGGAAATTCTAAATGCCACATGGCAGACCGGCAGCAGCACAGGAGGATTAACCGGCAGACATGTGATTCGAGGCCTGGTTTTGCCCGACACAGTTGCCGACAAATTCACAAGCCAGAACGCCATGGAAGCCGTCAGTCCTGCATCAGTGGCCACCGGCCTCAATGCCCCGCCCAGCGCAAACCTGAAGGCTCTGCAGAAAAGACTGCAAACGCAGATAGCAAAAACATTCCACCAGATAAAAGCTGAGATTCATTCGCGCCTGGTTTTCGGCATAGGCTGCATACCGATGATATTAATCGGTATCGCCGCGGGCATAATACTAAAGGGCGGGCATCTGCTCAGCGCTTTCGGCGCCAGCAGCGTTCCGGCGGGTCTTTTAATAGTGTGCATAATGACAGGCAAGAACGTGACGAAAAACCCCGGCTCCCAAGGCGTGTCCGGAACTATGATAATGTGGGCGGCGCTGGTAGTTTTGTGCGTTCTGGCAGTGGTGATGTACCGCAGGTTATTGAAAAACTAAACATATGCCGGTGATATGAAGATACTGGACAAATATGTCGCTAAAAACTTTCTGATAGGGTATGGAATCTCCTTCTGCGTGCTGATGGGATTGCGAATAGTCATTGATTTGTTTGTCAATCTGGATGAGTTTGCCGAGCACGCCGACCTTGGCACTGCGGCTGTTGTCAGAAACATATTCACATACTACGGGCTGAACAGCATGCTGTATTTCAGGGACTTTGCGGGGATGATAACGGTTGTTGCGGCGGCCTTTTCGCTGGGCAAGATGGTCCGCAACAATGAGCTTGTGGCTGTAATGGCCTCCGGTGTGGGTCTGCGAAGGGTCATTGCACCGATAATAATTCTTGCACTGCTTTTAAGTATCCTGCTGGTGGTTGACCAGGAGTTTTTGATACCGCCGCTGAGCGACAAACTCGTGCGGGACCAGGACGATATTCCAGGCAGGGAAAGTTATGACCTGCGCTTTATCAGGGACGGGCGAGGTTCTCTGATTTGCTCGCAGCGATTCGACAGCGCCACCGCAACGCTGTACAAGCCTGTAATTATACTCAGAAAAGAAACCGCCCAAACCGGTATATGGGAAGTGACTGCCCGCATATCGGCTGATAAGGCTGTGTACGATTTTGAAAGCAAGCAGTGGAACTTAGTGAACGGCTGGTTAACCGCAAAGGAAGTTCAACAAGGCAACGAGCAGATAGCCGTTTACGCCACAGACCTGTCGCCTAAGGACATACCCGTCAGGCGCAAGTCAGAACACAAATCGCTTCTGGGGTGGGGACAGTTGTCCGAGCTTATAAGCCAGAAGACAAGCGTCAAGGACATGGCCGAGCTAATCAGCCAGAAGCACTTTCGCGTCACCGAACCGGTTATGAATATAGTTATGCTGCTGATAAGCCTGCCGATACTGGTCTGCCGAGACCCGAGGGCAATGAAGTCGGCGGTGATGATTAGTTTCGGTATGACCACGGCCTGTTACATCACAAACTTCATCTGCAAATTAGTGGCTGCCGAGGCGGTGTTCGGAACGGTGATGCCGCAGTTGTGGGCGTGGCTTCCGATATTCATCTTCCTGCCGGCAGCGTTCCTGCA
>DATKWV010000176.1:0-5081 GCA_035529405.1 Sedimentisphaerales bacterium
CAGGTACAGCAGGGCAGGTTTTGCCGTCAAAAAAGGCGCGTAACTGCGTGAAGAGCCAGGGATTGCCGATTGCGCCGCGCGCAATAGCCACACCATCAATACGGCAGCTTGTCATAAGCCGCTGTACCGCGTCAACATCGAACAAATCGCCGCTGCCTATTATGGTCATTCGGGCAAACCGGCGCTTTGCCTGCGCCAGGATGTCCCAGTCGGCTGAACCTTTGAACCTCTGGACAACAGTTCTGGGATGAATAATTACGGCATCGGCGCCCTGAACTGCAAGTTCGGTGACAATCCGCCAGAAATTATCCTGCATCTGTTCGCTTTGGTCGAAACCGGCCCGCAGCTTGACCAGAACCGGGCAGCCGACAGCTTCACGTACCCGCTGATAAATTTCCATCACCCCAGCCGGCTCTTTGAGCAGATACCCGCCTCGCCGCCGGCGCAGGACCTTGCCCGCAGGACAGGCAAAATTAAGGTCTATTAAATCGTAGCCGACGCCTTCAAGGGCCTTAGCGGCCTGGGCCATTTCGTGCGGGTCGTTTCCGAGAATCTGGGCGCCTACGGGATGCTCGTCGTCGTGCGGTCTGAAAAAGGGTTTGGCAAGCACCTTCGGCACTGCAACGCTTTTGGCCAGCATCAGCGGCGCAAAGGTCAGCGGTGCTCCAAAAGACGCTGCGAGCTTGCGCATGGCGTAATCACTGTAACCGCTCAGCGCCGCCTGAAAAAAAGGAGCCTCCAGAATGATTGTGCCCAGCTTCAGCATCAAGGTTCGATTACCTAAGCCTTCTTGCGGCTTGCAATGTAACTTAGTATTATCCCCAGTTCAAACAGCGCATACAGCGGAATAGCCAGGGCGATTTGAGAAACCACATCCGGCGGGGTCACTATGGCAGCAACTATAACGATTCCCAGCAGGACATATTTCCGGGACCTTGCGAAGGCCTTCAGTGAGACAAGGCCGGTTCTGTTTAGAAAGAAAATTGCAGTCGGTGTCTGAAAGGCAAGTCCGAATACGAGCATAAGATGCGTTATGAATGAAACATAGTATTGCAGCGTCCAGGTGCGCTGCAAAGAAAGAACGTCACCGAACTTTATAAAGAATCGCAGACAAACAGGCGCCACAACAAACAGAAAAAACAAGGCGCCTGTCACGAACAGCGCCGCTGAAAAAGGCACTGCAAGGTGTACATAGCGTTTCTCATGCGTGTAAAGCCCGGCAGCCACAAACATCCATACCTGGTAAAACACCCACCAGGAGGATACTATAAGTCCTGAAATCAGGCATATCTTTATATAGCTGATAACAACTTCCGCGGGCGCAAGTGTGGTAAGCTGGGCCTGCTGGCCCATTACCTGCGTGTAGGGGGCTTTGATGAAGACTATTATATACCTGCCGAATACAAGACAGATAATAAAAGCGACCGCCAGACCCGCAAGAGCCAGCAGCAGCCGCATTCTCAGCTCCTCGAGGTGGTCGCCCAGGCTCATTGTAGAGTTGTCGGGTTTGTATTGGTTGGTTTTAGTCGAACCCATTTGAACCGCAAACGCCGGATTAAAAAATCCTTCAGGCAGGGATGTTAATCATTGTCATTGCTGTTGTTTAAGCCCGCTGCGTCCCTGGCCTGATCGACTATATCGTTCTTTATTTTTCTTACGTCGTTTTCCAGCTCGTCCTTGGTTTCCTTGGCTTCGTGGATACCCTTCTTGAACTCGGTCAGACTCTTGCCGATATTGCGGGCGATTTCAGGCAGGCGCTTCCCGAAAATCAGAAGTGCAACAACGAGGATAACAACTATCTCCAGCGGTCCCGGCGTCCAGAACCCTAGGCTTGGCATATATTCTGTCATTTCAGGCTCCTTATTTTTAAAACGCATTATAATACCACCGGCGCTCACACGTCAATAGCTGAAAAAGCAGCAGCACTGTTATCGAGCCGCCGGCCGGGGTGCGAGTTTTACTGCAATAATCTTTACGTCTGCGTCGCGGTCTGCGGCCACGGCAAGTGTTTTTCCGTTTTTATCGACGGCAACGCTCTGCCCGCCGTATGTCTGGCCTGTCCATGGCCCGTGCGTTATTTCGCCGACAACGTCTGTTCCGACCACCACGGATGATGTCTTCACAGCAGCCTTTCTTACGACCTTCTCAAGGTTCTTTCCGTGTTCGGGCCATTTATCTTCCTCTGCCGCCCAGCCATACGGCACAAGCACCAGGTCCGGTTTCAGTTCAGCCATGCGGCACAAAAGATCATCCAGAAAAGTATCGGCGCAAATCAGCAGACCGATTCTGCCGAATCTGGTCTGGACGGCATTCACCTCGCTGCCGGGCGTATAGGGCGGGGTCATAAGCTCGGTGAGTATATTTATCTTGCGGTGTTTCAGGAGGATTCGGCCGGTATCATCGATTAGTATGACCGAATCATAGAGGTTTTGGCCGTCTTTTTCGGCCAGGCCGACGCAAATATGTGTGCGATACTTTTCGGCAAGCCGGCAGAGCCTGTCCGAATCTTCGCCGGGAATCGGATATGCCCTCTGGTGGGCGTCGGGATTTACCCAGCCCAATATAACGGTTTCAGGAAAACAGATAATATCGGCGCGGGCCTTTTTTGCTGCTGCAATTGCGTGCTCAATGCGTGCAAAATTGCCCGACCTGTCGCCGTCAAGACAAAAAATCTGGCACATTGCAACTTTTACATTACCCATTCGATTCGAAACCCCACAGGCGCATCCGCACGTAAATAATAAAGCAGCCACAACAAAATAAAAAGCTTTCCCTGTTTTAACCGCCTTTTCTTTCACTGGCCACAACCTTCATTCAGATTCGATTACGGGTTTTATGCCCACGGGGCCTTTTTCAGTATTTTTTCTTTTTCGGAAAGATTAAAAATCTGTCGTGCATTGCCGTTCATTACCGGTTCGATTGTTTCCATGGCATCGTCCAGGCTCAGCCAGCCTTCCTCGACTAATTCCGAAAGTGCCAAAGCAATGCCTTTTCTGGCGATTACCGCGTGGCCCAGGACCGGTTCCACGGGAATATAGTCGCCGCCGAAGGTTAATATCTTGTTCAGCGGTGCAGTGACAATATATTTTTTCAGGAAATCTTTGGCAGCCGCGGGATTTATAATCCAGCTCCAGCACATATCTATGTACGCATTGGGATAGTGCTTGGCAGCGGCAATCAAAGGCTCGTAGTAAGGATAGCATATATGCATAAAGACAAATCTTGCCTGCGGGGCATCCAGACACAGTTGAGTCGCTGAGCCGCAATTTTTCACAAGACGCGACAAGGGCATCCGGCTGTTGCCGGTATAATATCCCGTATGCAGTTTAACGGGCAGATTCATTTTCGTGGCTTTTCTGACCACGTACCAGAAAAGATGGTCCTCAAGCAGCTTTAGTTCCGATGCTGATAGTGTTTCGCCAGCCAGCTTTTTCTTAAATGACGTTTCCACCTGCTCGGCAGGAACCTTTTCATGGTCGATGTCCCTGCGGTATGCGTGCTGGGATTTTACCGCCACGGCGTATTGGCCGTACTTATCGAACCACCAGTCTATAACCTTGTGCCAGTCGGAAAGACACGTAACCTCGATACCCGTTTCGCCGGCAAAGGTCTTGATGTCACCGCCGCCGCTGAGCATACCCAATACACTCAAATCCTGCATCAGAAAGGTCGGCTGGTCGGACTTTCTGAAAGCCGAGCCGGTTACGCAGTTGACCTGGCAGGATTCGATGTTGGCTAAATCACATAAAATATATTTGTAAAAGCCCGGCCGGCAGAGTTGCTCGTAACCGCTCTGGACCTTTTGTACTGTTTTCGAGGACAGCTCGTCAACATCGTAAAGCTGCTTCAGTGCTATACGCACCGCCTGACCGTAGCCCGTGTTCTTTACTGCAGGCCAGTAAGGCTCCAGCAGTTTCCACTTTTCCACCGGGTCTGTGTCCTTCGAGAAAAACTTATTATATTGCTTTAACGGCATGCCCGCCGCAATCATGTCGCAATTCAGATAATGACCTAAAACCACCGACCAGTCGTTAGCTCCCACCCTTGCCGCAGGTACGCCGGCAAGCCGCTGGCTTTCGTCCGGCAGGTGCTCATGGGTATCGATAAAAGGTGTCCGGCAGACCTTTTCGTATATTGTTCTTCGCCCAGCCGTGGAAAAATCCTCGTCTTTCAGCGGTGCCTGCATAGCGTTCGATGTCTTCGAGGGCCAAAGTGCCGCGGCACCAACTGCGCCGATACTTTTGAGTGTCAGCCTTCTCGAAATCGCTTTTTTACCTGTGCTATTGCCTTTATTGCCTGTCATATCACTTTTCCAGGCGTAAAATCGTACAGAAAAAGACGACCGCAGTTTATGTGTACGCTTAAGCAGTGCGATGGCGGCTGCGGAACTGTTGACATAAATGGCGCAGGAAACTATAATCCGCATCAGTTTTAACGTCAAGCAAATTGCTGTTATCCTGGTCGCCTGATATGAGTATGCGCCGGTCTGAAGTAAAACGGCTCGAATCGGTTGCGAGTTTTTGCGTGCTGGGTGTACTTGTTCTTATCGTCGCCGGCATAGCTGTAAAGCAGTTTCGTTACGACATCGGCCGATTCGGTATAGCACCGGACACATCGGAAACCACCTCCGCGTTATCTGCAAAAGAACCCGGCACAGGCAACAGCGGCGGTTCATTGTTAAACGAACTGGTACCGGCCCAATTCAGGCCGCTTTCGGAACCTTCTTTTTACACCGCCGACAACCTCTACGAGAAAATCAACGGCAAGGCCCCCCTGTATCTCGAATCCGGTTTTGAAAAACTGTTTACCCGCCGGCTGATAAGCCGCAGCCAGGCAGATTTGTGGATGGAACTTTTTGTTTATGACATGGGCACAGCCAAAAATGCGTTCTCGGTTTACAGCGTTCAGAAAAGGTCCGATGCCGAAACACTGCCCGGGAAGCGGTTCGCATACAAAACGGCAAATACGCTCTATCTTGCCGCCGGCAGATACTACGTAGAAATGGTGGGTTCGGCGGCATCCGACATTCTGGCTGCCGCGATGCTGGAACTTGCTGAAAAGATTAATGAAAATCCGGCTGT
>DATKWV010000177.1:0-6747 GCA_035529405.1 Sedimentisphaerales bacterium
CACGTCAATATCGCCGCGGGCCAGTACGTCGCGAAAGTCCTTATAGCCTTTGCATCCTTTGCCTGCTTTCCGAAGTCCTTTGGCAAGGTGTTTGTCATCCACGTCGCAGATTGCCAGCAGTCTTGCCTTGCTGTCCTGGTGACAGTAATTGATGTGGTTAAGTCCCATCACACCGACGCCTATTATCGCGTGCGTATTGTTTCGCTGGGCGGCGTATAACCCGGCCCTCCCAGGACTCGTCGCGGAACAATGAAAAATGCGCCGGTTACGGCAGCAGCGCTTTTAATGAAACTTCTGCGGCTAACAACTGATTTGTCTGCCATTGCGCTCTCCTGTATAAATGAAGGTTTGGTATAACCTAATCCAGAACAATCTCTTGCTGATATGCCGGCACAGTTACGCGCCAGCCGGTCTGTTCTTTGATATAATCGCCGAAATGCTTTGCGCTTTCGGTCTCGCCGTGCACGACAAATACACCTTTTGGGGGACTTTGCAGGTTTTTCAGCCACTGCATAAGCTCGTTTTTATCCGCGTGTGCTGAAAAACCGTTTACACGCACCACCTTTGCCTTTACCCGGTATTGCTGCCCTAATATTCTGACCCGCTTTTGCCCGTCAACAATTTGTCTGCCCAGCGTGCCAATCGCCTGGTAGCCGACAAACATTATTGTGCTTTCCGGCCTGGATATGTTATTGACCAGGTGATGTTTTATTCTGCCGCCCGTGCACATACCGCTGCCTGCGATGACCATCACCGTGCCTTTTATGTGGTTTATCGCCTTTGACTCTTCGGTGCTTCTGGTGATTTTCAGCTGCGGCAGCTCGAACGGCGATTTGTTTCGCCGGACAAACTCAGTCATTTTCTTGTCGAAGTTTTCAGGATGGTTTTTAAAGACCTCGGTAATCCTCGTGGCCATCGGGCTGTCGAGAAAGACCATCAAGTGCGGTATCTTGTCGGCCAGAAAAAGTTCGTTCAGGTAATATAAAACCTCCTGTGAGCGTTCGAGCGCAAAACTCGGGACTATGACGTTGCCGCCGGCCTTTTTGGCCCAGTTTATTACTTCGGCAATGCTGTTTTTTATATCTTCGGCGCCCTTGTGCACCCTGTCGCCGTAAGTGGACTCAACCAGGACATAGTCAGCCGTATCGAATACCGTCGGGTCGCATACGATGGGCCTGTCGCATCTGCCGATGTCTCCGGAGAATATGATAATCCTTTCCTGCCCGTTCCAGTGCGCCTTTACCCTTATTATCGATGAGCCCAGCACATGGCCTGCGTCATAAAAGGTCGCTTCCAGGCCGTCACCGATTTGCACCGATTCTCTGTATTTCACCGGCGTAAAAAGCGGCAGGCATTGCTCGACATCGGCGGTACTGTAAAGAGGTATCTCCGGGTATGGGCCTTTTCGCTGCTGCTTTTCGTGCCTTTTGCGCTTGTGCTCGGCGTCTTCTTCCTGGATGTGCGCGGCGTCCAGCAGTATTATCTTTGCAATCTCTGCTGTGGCCTGCGTACAGTATATCCTGCCGCAGAAGCCGTCTTTAACCAGTTTGGGCACAAGGCCGCAGTGGTCTAAATGCGCATGGGTTAAAAGCACAGCGTTGATGTCTCGTGGTTCGACCAGAAACCGCTGCCAGTTTCTTTCCCTGAACTGTCGCTCCTGGTACAGCCCGCAGTCCACCAGAATGCGCACCCCGTTGGCGCTGAGCAGGTGTCGCGAGCCGGTAACATTCTGCGCCGCTCCGAGAAACTGTAGTTTTAGCTGCATGCTTTGCCCCGGCCTTCCGCCGCTAATCGGCAATAGTCCTCAGGTGAAAATTGTACTGCCGGCTGTACGGTTGGACAAGGATATTTTCCCTGTTCGGCTTGTGGACGATTTTTATGCAACTGCAAGCCGATCCCGCCGAGCTTGACACGCACCTGTCCAACTGCGACAATCAGAACCTGTTATGAGACGGTACGCAGCCGAAAATCTTTTCGAATCAGCGCCGACAGACAACGAAACCTGTTCCTGCAGCCATATCATACGTGTTGCGTTTGACAGCGGAGTGGATAACGAGTTCGATTATTTAGTGCCCGACAGGTTCTGGCCTGTCACAGCAGGCCAAAGGGTGCAGGTGCCCTTCGGACGTAAAAACAAACCGGCCGCCGGCTTTTGCGTACAGGCCGATATTCCACCCGGGCAATCCTACACAGCGCCGAACAAGTCGCGTAAGCTCAAAAAAGTCACCGCTGTCCTTGATAGCCAGCCACTTGTAGATGAGCCTCTTATGAAACTGGCGAAGTGGGTCAGCACTTATTATATCTGTCCGCTCGGCCAGGTCCTGGCGGCCATGGTCCCCTCGGCGGTAAAAAAGGGCATCGGTGTCAGGAAGCAAAAGTTTATCTGTCTTGCACAGCACTGGCAGCAGGATGCCGGGCAGATTAAAGGTAAACGCCAAAAGCAAATCGTTGAGATGCTCAAAGCAAGGGCTGCTTTCGAAGACAAATCAGCCGTTGAGCTGCAAAGCTTATTACACGAACTCGGCTGCACAGAGGCGCCCGTAAGCAAGTTGGCTGAAAGGCTGATTATAAGAATAACCCAAAAAAGCGTCTTGAAGTCGCTGCCGGTGATTCCTGAACCTCTGGCGATAAAACCCCAAGGCACAATAGTCCTTAATGACGACCAGAAAAACGTGCTGGATGATATAAATGCCAGGATTGACTGTGCGCACTTTGCGGTTACGCTTTTGCACGGTGTTACCGACAGTGGAAAAACCGAAGTTTATATAAGGGCGGTCCAGCGGGTTATAAAGGCCGGCAGGGCCGCGATTGTCCTGCTGCCGGAAATAGCCCTTACCGCCCAGACCGTTCAGCGCTTCAGTGACAGGTTCGATAAGGTTGCGGTAATGCATTCACAGCTGACAGCCGCCCAGCGCAATGCACAGTGGCAGAAGATAAAGACCGGTCATGCAAATGTTGTTATCGGCGCACGTTCAGCGGTATTTGCACCGGTAAGTAATCTCGGGCTTATAGTCGTCGATGAAGAACACGAAACAAGCTACAAACAGGACACCGTCCCCAGGTACAACGCCCGGGATGTTGCGATAAAAAGGGCACAGTTGTCAAGCGCGCTTTGCATACTCGGAAGCGCCACGCCTTCTCTGGAGACATTGTATAACTGCGGGCGAAAAAAACATTTCAGTATCCTGCGCCTGCCGACGAGGGTGATGAACCTTGAACCGCCCCGGATGAAACTTGTCAATCTGCAGGACGAATTTTTTACCCGCGAAGGCGTCAGCCTCATATCAGGACCTTTGGCGGATGCCCTCGAAGAAACTCTCGCCAGAAAGGAGCAGGCCATCCTGCTTTTGAACAGGCGAGGTTACAGTCACTTTGTATGCTGCCGCGGCTGCAGGCACGTGCTGCGGTGCCGAAACTGTGATGTTACACTTACATTTCATAAATCCAGGCGGCTTGCCAGCAGCCATATTCCCACTGTTACCGGCAGGCATATAGATTCCGGCTTTGCGATGTGTCATTATTGCGGGGCGCAGACGCTGGTAGCCGAAAAATGTCCCTTATGCGGTGCCCGTATGCTTATGATTGGCTTTGGTTCGCAGAGACTCCAGGAGGAGCTGGAGAAAAAGTTTCCGGATGCGCACGCCGCCAGAATCGACAGCGATTCAATGGCAGGGCAGGATTACTATCGGATTTTGAAGGATTTCGCACAGGGCCGAATAGATATATTGGCCGGCACACAGATGCTGGCAAAGGGCCTGCATTTCCCGAATGTCACGCTGGTTGGCGTCATCAGTGCCGATACCTGGCTGAACCTGCCGGATTTCCGCAGCAACGAAAGGACGTTTCAGCTAATCAGCCAGGTGGCCGGCAGGGCGGGCCGGTCGTTCAAAAAGGGTACTGTTTTTGTCCAGACCTTTCTGCCGGGTCAGGCTGCGATAAAGTTTGCAATGCAAAATGACTATGAAGGTTTTACCCGGGAGGAATTAAGACATCGAAAGGCGCTGAATCTGCCGCCGTTTTGGCGGTTAGCCGTGGTGATAATGCGCGACAGGAATTTTGATAAATTAACCGCCGCCTGTAACCTTATGCGCCGGCGAATAGACCAGATTGTTGCCGAGCAGAACCTCAACGTCAGGGTCAGGGGGCCCATAGAGCCGCTTATAAGCAGGGTCCAGCGGTTTCACAGGATGTATATAGTCGTACAGGCGCCGGATGCGGGCGATATGCTTGCTCTTTTTACCCGGTTACGGCGGTGCAGCAGGATTACCCCTGCTGTTGACGTTGCTGTCGATATTGACCCTGCCGGTTTATTATAGTTGTAATTTCGCGTTTTTTCTGTTATATTGACGGTTGTTTTCTCGGCCACTAGCTCAGCTTGGCTGGAGCGTCCCTTAGGGAAGGTCGCAGGATATTTGGTATTTGTTTTTGGTTATAATGTTGTTGTTTATTCTCGGGGAGTAGCTCAGCTTGGCTAGAGCGCTGCGTTCGGGACGCAGAGGTCGCAGGTTCAAATCCTGTCTCCCCGATTCAGACAAACGGTTCAAAAGCACAAGAGGTTCTTGGATTGTATTACGTGTATATACTCAAAAGCCTTAAGAATCAGAAATTATACGTCGGGCATACTGATGATTTAGCTCGGAGGTTCAGAGAGCATAATACCAGCCGCAGGGCAAATATACGCGGCAAAACAGCCCCTGGGTATTAGTTTACAGCGAGTCTCATCTGGATAGAGGTTTTGCGATGAAACGCGAAAGATATCTCAAAAGTATCCCAGGCTCACAAGAGAAGAAGAAATTGGCCGGTATTTTGAGCAAGAATCCCATTTGAGGCTGGAGCATCAGTTAGGGAAGGTCGCAAGGTTCACGCAGCAGGCCCCGGCCTGCAAGCGAAATGTTGTCCCCCCGATTTTTTGCCTTTGGCAAAAATCAGAGCAGTTGAGCATTGGAACAGGCGAACAGGTGATTATTTCACTCACTTGCGCCCAATGGCAGCCTGTTCAACGGCTAAAAGGGATTGCTGAATGGGGGTATTTGTGTACTAACCCAGGGGATGGTGTAAAGCTGCCGTCTCGTAAAAAGCCAAAGGTAGAGTGGCTTGAACCTGACAAAGTAAAAGAGTTAGCAAGGGCTATAAAAGGTTCCGCTATGGAAGGACCTGTACGGACTATTCTCGGTCTGGGACTTCGACGAAGTGAGATGGCGAATTTGGAGTGGGCTGACGTAAATTTCGATGCAGGTATTGTCCGAGTACGTGGGACCAAAACGGTAAATGCATATCGCGAGGTACCACTCCCAAAAACGTTAGAGTGTTATTTTAATGGTCTCGAAAGCTCTGAATCTGTTCCTAATGTCTTACTTAATACAGACGGTTTGCCTTGGAATAAGGACAGCTTAAATAGCTCACTACGGCGTTTCGGGTCTGTGAACCACCTTTCGTTTAAATGGAACTTTCAAATATTACGTGCAACATATGGCAGTTTTTTGGTTCAAAAAGGAATTCCAATTAGTCATGTTTCGATGGTTATGGGGCATGCGGATGTTCGTACTACCCAGAATTGGTATATAGGTTTAAACTCCACACATGTATCCCCTCAAATTGCTAAGGTTATTGGGCAGATTCTTTGATAGAAATCTTTTTTGCAGATGTGTTTGAAGATTGTGGCCGTGCCCTTAAGGGGCGGGGTGTTGAATTTGACGTTTTTTTGACTCTTTTTCTTAAGTAAGTAGTGAGTTCATCTTTGGGGAATAACCAAGGTCCTTTTTCATAGGGTTGACATGCTGGTAACCGACCAACACGAGCGTAAGGCAGTGACTGTCTCAGCTTTTATGTTCAAGATATCTGCTAATTCCTGAGCAGTATAGAACTGATCTTTTATGGGGTCATACATTTTATTAACCTTGGTTATGAGCGGTTATACTTTTTTACTGCGAATCATTTTCGCGAAGCCGTACATATTTATACGCCTCGGTTGCCACCAGCGCTACTTTAGGAAGATCTTCGATGTTGAAGCTATTTGTGTACTTCCACTCTTCGCCTTCCTTATAGGCCTTATTGATTGTCACAGAATAAAACTTGACCGTTTCGCCGGTTACTACCTTGGTGTTTGCCCAGATGCTCGCTGAGATCGAACCGCAACTGAATTTCTTTTCTGGCTTGTTCATTGTGCAATCCTCCATCAAAATCTTTGATTATTTACCTTTGAAAATAAGTCAGTCAGAGACAACATGTCTCGCTGAATACACGCTGTTTTCTGCTTCCATCCTACACCTCACTAATTCTTTACAAACCAACTTAAAAACTCTCCTCCTCCCTTAGTGGAGAGGGCATAACCCTGTATTCATTTCAGTATCTGAGAGTTTTTTTGCTTTTTTGGAAAAAAGTTTTGCTATGTATGGGCTGTGAAAATTTTTGAGATTATTTTGAATTTTTTGCCAATTATCTGAAATTATTCCTGCTTTGTTTCCTCTTCACTAATGGGGGGAGAGAAGAAGTGTAAAATAATAGTAATGATTGATTACCGGAGGTTACAATGGCATTTAGAATGAACAATAATGACGGCGAGGTTCTTAAGTCCCTTGCGGAGTACAGGGTCTTATCACCAACTCAAATCACAACCTTCTATCAAAAGACTCGGCAGGTGGTCTGGCGGCGCTTGCATATTCTTGAAAAAGAAGGGTTGATACTGTGGTTGTCAAGGGTCAATGGGACCGTCATGACATCTGATCTATCCTGTTGAAATACAAGCAC
>DATKWV010000178.1:0-10284 GCA_035529405.1 Sedimentisphaerales bacterium
AACGAACTTGAGTATTTTGTGGCCTGGGCGGATAAGACTTTTGCAAGTGCCGTGTACCGGATAGCTGCAGAACTTCGCAGAAAAGGTTTTTCAGCAAATTTCAGCTATAAACCTTTAGATGGTCTTTCGAAACAGCTAAAAGAAGCTTCAGCCCAAAAGGCCAAAAAGTGTATAATCATCGGCGCCGAATACAGCCAGGGGCAACTGGTGGTCAAGGACATGCAAACGGGCAGCCAGGAGCTTGTGATGGTCGACCGGTTCCTAACGCAGCCGAAGTCTTGATGCAGTAGTTGAGGAGTTAAGGAAATGAAAAATCTGATAAAGAATTTATTATGGTTTGTATTTCTCTGCGGTTCTGTTGTTCATGCCGGCCAAGTACAGATTGTCCAGCCGGTGGACAATGGACGGGCTCTGGTCAATCCTGGGATGGGTTGGACAATGCACTTTTACTCAAATATGATCACCAATTACGGCTCGAAACTGGAACCGTCAGACACAATAGATGATTTTCCCGGATTATCTGTGGTGTATCTGAGAGTGCCATGGTCTTTTCTGGAACCTCAGGAGAACAAGTATAACTGGTCGCTGCTGGACACACCGGCTATGCGGTGGATAGATAAAGGAAAGCAGGTCGCCCTTCGCATCACATCTTCGGAATCCTGGATGCGGTGGGCTACCCCCAAATGGGTTCACGACGCAGGAGCCAAAGGCTATAATTTTACGGTTGGTAAAGGCCTTGATGAAAATGGGCCTTTTTGGGAGCCGGATTACAATGACCCTGTCTTTTTGGAAAAACTGGAAAACTTCGTGGCAGTTTTGGCTAAGCGCTATGACGGGAACACTAATATTGCGTTTATAGATATCGGGTCTTTCGGCGTTTGGGGAGAAGGACATACCTGGTCCAGCACTAAACTGGAGTATGGCTTTGAGGCCATGAAAAAGCACGTTGATTTGTACTGCAGGTATTTTCGAAATACACAGTTGGTAATCAGCGATGATTTCGCAGGACCTGAGGCTAAAGGCATCCATTTCCCAATTACAGATTATGCATTGGCAAAAGGCGTTACCCTTCGTGATGATTCGATTTGCGTGCAGCCAAGACCCGAGTCTTGGTTTCACGCCGAAATGGCAGGCCGGTTTTGGCCGAAAATGCCGGTTATTCTTGAGCACGAACACTATGGACAGTCGAAAAGGCGCGGCGCATGGGAAGACGGTTCTCTGTTGCTGCAGTCGGTTGAGGAATATCACGCAAGTTATATGTCTATTCATTGGTGGCCCAGAGTTCTTTTAAACGAGAACCGTGCAATCATCGACCGAATAAACCAGCGTATGGGTTATAGAATTCAATTGAGACGGGCACAGTTTCCATCTTCTGTTACGCCGAACACACCATTTCATATCGAAACTGCATGGGCCAATGCCGGGGTGGCTCCATGCTATCCCGGCGGATTTGTCGGCTTTACGCTCAAAGATGAAAAGGGTGGTATTGCGGCGGTCTTCGTTGATGAATCGACGAACCTTCGCAGTTTGCAAACAGCTTCTGCCGGCAAAGCACCGGTAAAAGAATTACGTACCGAATGCACGGCTGCGATGGAAACGTACGGCCATAGTGCTAAGGTGAAATCCGGCAGCTATGAACTTTACGTTTCTGCCGGGAAACGGGACGGGACACCTGTTATTGCATTGCCTTATGAAGACAATGACGGTCATCGCAGGTATAAAATCGGTCGTATTCAGATTCAGGGCCGAACAGCTGATAATAACGAGACTCGGCCGGAATGAAGAATTACCACCTCAACCATTACGAGCAGGCCTTCGGGAACTGGTTGATTGATAATCGTATTCAATACATCGCGGTGGATGAGCATAAAAAGGCTGTGTTCGGCAGGTCGAAGCTAAAAAGTTTTGATTACCTGCTTTACAAAAAAAATGGGCAGGCTGTAACAGCCGAGGTAAAGGGCAGGAAATTCAAGGGGACAAGTTTCGAGAAGCTGACAAGCCTGGAATGCTGGGTAACAATCGACGACATCGAGGGACTAAGCGGCTGGCAGAGGGTGTTCGCAAAAGGCAGTACGGCAATTTTTGTTTTTGTGTACAAGACAGAACAGCCAGACGTTGATTTTGACGGCAGGGACGCTTACGAGTTTGATTCCAACAGGTATGTATTTTTCTGCATCCGGCTGGCCGATTACGTTGGGGCGATGAAGCAGCGTAGCGGCAAATGGCGGACGGTAACATTGGCTGCCGAGGATTTCCGGCGTTACGCCGTGCCGATTGACCGGTTTTTACTTTAGCCGGGGACGCCAAGGGCGGGTTTATTTCGTCGCTCGTCGCTCGCCGCTGGTGACTCGTATATCGTGTTGCGCTTCTTCGGCTTTGCTCAGTGCGGGCTTGCGTATTGTGTACTGCGTCACCCGGAGCACATCGCTGATTTATCGAAATCCGGACCAGCAAAATTTCTCGCTGATAACCGCCTTGTAGTGTATATTATAACGTTATGCGAATAATCGCAGGCCAGAAAAAAGGGATGAAATTACTCAGTCCCAAAACCGATGTGTCCCGCCCTATCACCGACAGGATCAAAGAGTCGCTTTTCAATGTGCTGTATAATTATGATATGCCGGCCGGCAAAACAGCGGCTGATTTGTTCTGCGGCGTCGGGTCCCTGGGACTTGAGGCACTCAGCAGAGGGGCTGAATTCGTTGCTTTCGTCGAAAGAGACAAAAAAGTCGTCGATGTCCTGAAAAAAAACATAGCAAAGGCCGGCTTCGAAAGACAAAGCAAAGTGATAATCGCCGACGCCTTCAGAATCATTGCCGCCGGCGGTTTACCCCCAGGCCGGCAGTACAACCTTGTTTTTGTTGACCCGCCTTATGAAAATACAAAAGATGCCGGGTCTGAGGGGCCTTTAGGGCTATTGCTGGAAACACTGCACCAGTGTCTGCGGCGGCCGGGCCTTGTTGTGGTCAGGACGGCCAAAACCACAGAACTGCTGGACAAATACGGCCAACTGGAGATAATAGACAGGCGAGTGTGGGGGACTATGGCGATAAGCTTACTTTCACAGGCACGGCAATGAGCAGCAAATCGGCGTCGATAGAGGTAATAAAACAGCTTCGGGCAGCAGGTTTCGAGGCCGTGCTGGCCGGCGGATGCGTGCGGGATTTGCTGCTCGGCAGAACGGCCAACGATTATGATGTCGCAACCAGCGCCAGCCCCCGAGAAGTTATAAGGCTGTTTGGCCGCACAATAAAAATCGGCGCGCATTTCGGGGTGGTGGTGGTTTTGCTCAAAGGTCAGCAGGTTGAGGTCGCTACGTTCAGGAGCGAGGGCAGTTACGAGGACGGGCGACATCCCAACCAGGTGCAATTTTCGGGTGCACAAGAAGACGCCCTGCGAAGAGACTTTACCATCAACGGGATGTTTTACGACCCGCTGAAAAAAGAGGTCATCGATTACGTCGGCGGCCAGCAGGACCTGAGCAATAAAGTAATACGAACCATAGGCAAACCCGAAGAGCGCTTCGGTGAAGATTACCTGCGAATGCTGCGGGCGGTGCGGTTTTCGACACAATTGGACTTTGCAATCGAACCTCAAAGCTGGTCGGCGATTGGCGCTTACGCAAAGAATATCACCAGAATAAGCGGCGAGCGCATAGCAATGGAGCTGGAAAGTATCCTTGTTGACCCTAACCGTTCTTTGGGAGCGGCCAAGCTGATTAAAAGCGGCCTGGCGGAGGCGATTTTTCCGGGTTTTGCGGACAAGCAGGCAAAATTTGCCATTAAGGTCCTGGCGCATCTGAGGCAAAAGGTGGATTTTCCGCTGGCACTTGCGGCCTTTTTCGCAGACTTTACAGTCAATTTTGCTGGTGAGAAATGTGTGATTCTGATGCTCAGCAGGGAACAAAACAGGCATATAAAATTCCTGCTGAAAAACAGGGGCAAACTGCTCGATGAGAAAATGTCACTGGCTGACCTGAGGAAAATTGCCGCAGAGCCGTATTTCGAAGACCTCTACGAGTTGCAAAAAGCCATTCAAACAGCAAAGTCCGACAGCAGAAAAAGTACCGCGCCGCTAACAGCGCTGCGCGAACGACTCAA
The DNA here is from genome assembly GCA_035529405.1 of Sedimentisphaerales bacterium. Classification (GTDB taxonomy): domain Bacteria; phylum Planctomycetota; class Phycisphaerae; order Sedimentisphaerales; family Anaerobacaceae; genus DATKWV01. The sequence goes on from DATKWV010000178.1 coordinate 4,101, forward strand.
AGCCCTGGGTGACATGGAGCTTAAACCCAAACCGTTTCTTGACGGCAATGACCTGATTGGTCTCGGGGCCGTGCCGGGGCCGCAGGTGGGGCGGCTGGCTGACGAAATGTATATTGCTCAGCTTGAAGGGCTGCTGCAGAACACCGAGCAGGCCCGGCTGTGGGTGCAGAAATGGCTGCAGCGACACGGCCTCAGCGAAAAGTGATATTTTATGGAGGTACAGAAATGATGTTGAATAACCGTAATATGGAGGTACAGAAATGATGTTGAATAACCGTAATATTGACAGGCGGGATTTTATTCGCTTTTTAGGCACTTTAGGGGCCGGTTCACTTATTTCCGGCTGTGCAAGCCTGAACCAGCTTTCGGGCGGGGGTAAAAAGCCCAATGTGCTGTTTATTGTTGTAGATGACCTGCGTCCGCAGTTAGGCTGTTACGGCCACAGGCAGATGCTGTCGCCGAATATAGACCGCCTGGCGGGTGAGGGTGTGCTTTTCAGCAGGGCTTACTGCCAGGTTCCGGTTTGCGGCGCCAGCAGGGCCAGTGTCATGTCGGGCGTGCGGCCCGGCAGGGACAGATTCATCAATTACAACACGTGGCTGCAGCAGGATTTGCCGAACGCGGTCAGTTGTCCGAAGCACTTTAGGAACAACGGTTATCACACAATATCCAACGGTAAAGTCTTTCATCATCGCAAAGACGACATTGAAAGCTGGAGCGAAGAACCCTGGCGGCCCAGCGGCATGTGGCTGAATTACCTGCTGGCTGAAAACACCAAACTTGCCGCAGTACAGTCTCGCGGCCGGGCATTCGAGGCCGCTGATGTCGGTGACAGTGATTATTTTGACGGCCAGATTGCGGATAAGTCAATTGCCGACCTGATACGCTTGAAGGGTATGGACAAGCCATTTTTCCTGGCGGCTGGGTTTATAAAGCCGCACCTGCCCTTCAACTCGCCAAAGCGATACTGGGATTTGTATAAGCGGGCCCAGATTGACCTGGCTGATAACCCGTTCAGGCCAAAAGGTGCTCCTGATGCTGCTTTGCACAACTGGGGCGAGCTGCGTGCGTACGCAGGTATTCCAAAGGATGGGCCTTTGGATGACGAGCTTGCGCGTACGCTCATACACGGTTACTATGCGTGTGTAAGCTATACCGATGCGCAGATAGGCAGGCTGTTGGCTGAAGTAGGTCGCCTGGGGCTGCGTGACAACACGGTTGTAGTATTGTGGGGCGACCACGGCTGGCAATTAGGCGAGCACGGGCTGTGGTGCAAGCACTGCAATTTCGAGACATCGCTGCATTCGCCGCTGATTGTAACAGCGCCTGGCATAAAAGGGCCAAAAAAGACAAACCGGCTGGTCGAATATATCGACATCTACCCGTCCCTTTGCCGATTGTGTAATTTGCCTGTTCCCGCACAGGTCGAAGGTACAAGTTTTGTGCCTGTTATGAAAGAACCGAACCGCAAGTGGAAGAAAGCCGTGTTCAGCAGGTTCAAGGAAGGTGACTCGGTGAAAACCGACAGGTACCGTTATACCGAGTGGACAAATTCCGACGGCCAAATATACGCGCGGATGCTGTACGACCACAAGGTCGATGCTGCAGAGAATATCAATATATCGGAACTGCCCGAGAATAAGGAACTGGTGCAGAAACTAAGCCGGATGCTAAAAGGGCTTAAGAGTCGATGAGGCCGTTTACTCTTTTAATCAAGCCGTCCGGTTCGAACTGCAATGTCAACTGCCGGTATTGTTTTTACAAAGATAGACCAACCCAGGTCGGCAGCGGCAGACAACGAATGAGCAGCGAGGTGCTGGAGGCCCTTGTCAGGGATTATCTGGGTCTTGGTTTTGAGGTAAATATCTTTGCCTGGCAGGGAGGTGAGCCGACACTTATGGGGCTGGATTTTTACTGCAAGGCAGTCGCGCTGCAAAAAGAATACGGCGGCCGGGGCCGGCAGGTAAGTAATTCGCTGCAGACCAACGGTATATTGCTGGACGAGCAATGGTGTGATTTCCTGCGCGAGAACAAGTTCCTGGTGGGTATAAGCATCGACGGCCCCGAGGAATTTCACGACCATTATCGGCTCGACCACAGCGGCGGCGGCACATATCAAAAGGTAATGTCGGCTATAGAAAAATGCACCAAACACCGCGTGGAGTTTAACACACTTACTTTGCTTAACGACAGGAACGTGGAACAGCCTGACGTACTGTTTGATTTTTTTATCGACAGGGGGATTAAGTACCTCCAGTTTATTCCGTGCGTGGAGTTTGACCGAACTTCAGGCAAAATCTGCGATTTTTCAATCAGCGGCGAACAATACGGAAACTTTCTGTGCAGGCTGTTTGACCGGTGGTACAAATATGGGCCTGCAAACTTGAGTATCCGTATATTTGACTCGGTCCTGTCTTACTGCATGGGACAACGGCATACGATTTGCACCTTCAGCAGGCAGTGCACGGATTATATCGTTGTCGAGCATAACGGCGACTGTTTTGTGTGTGATTTTTTTGTAAGGCCCGAATGGCGGCTTGGGAACATACTCGAAACGCCCATCGTTGAACTGGCACAATGCGATAAAAAGCGCGGCTTTGCGCGGGGCAAACAGAACCTTGCGAACGAGTGTCTTGTCTGCAGACACCTTGATGTTTGCAGGGGCGGATGTGTCAAGGACAGAATAGATACCGGCAGTGGTAAACCGGCGGCAAGTTATTTGTGCGCGGCTTACAAGCGTTTTTTTGATTACACAATGCCGCGGTTTATACAATTAGCGGCACAGGTCCAGAACATCGGCAGGTTTGAAAAATGAGAAATTCAGCAATCATCACGGTTCTGGCTGTGGCGGTAATTCTTACGGCCGAAGCGGCAACTCGGGCAGAACCCCTCTTCGAGCAGTCCGATGTATTTGCTATGGGCCTGTATGGTGTGGACACATATCGTATTCCTGCGGTAATCGTTACGCAGAAAGGAACCGTGCTTGCGTTCTGCGAGGCCCGCAAACAGAGCATAGTTGACCAGACTCCGACCGATATGGTCCTTCGCCGCAGTTTCGACAACGGCAAAACATGGCAGCCGATGCAAGTGCTCTTGGCCGGTAAAAACGCCGAAGCCGTTATGAATCCCTGTCCCGTTATCGACCGCCACGACGGAAAAATCTTCCTGTTCTGCAGCTTTTTCCCCGACCAAAAATCTCAAAACATACCCGCAGCGGTAAGACAGCTATACCTGGCCAGTACCGATGACGGCGCCACCTGGTCGGCGCCTGTGGACATATCCGAACAGATTAGCGACACGAAAACCTGGGCCACGCTCTGTTCCGGGCCGGCGGTGGGTATTCAAACTACCACAGGCCGGCTGGTCGTACCATTCTATCACTGGCAGGGCGGGACAGACCGCAACACCGTCAACGGCATCTTCTACAGCGATGACCACGGAAAAACGTGGACCAGCGGCGAAAACGTCCACGGCTATGCAAACGAAAATACCGTTGTGGAGCTGACCGACGGCTGCCTTATGCTTAACAGCCGAATGGTCGGCCCGGACAGCGACGGCTTTCACCATCGTAAAATTTCCAAAAGTTGCGATGGCGGTCTGACGTGGTCAAAAACTTATAATGAAATAACCTTAATCACGCCCGGCTGCCAGGCCTGTCTGCTGCGATATACAAAAATCGCTGACGGCCGCGGAAAAAACCGGCTGCTGTTTTCAGGTCCCGCCAGCAGGACCAGCAGGGTCAATATGACCGTTCGAATAAGCTACGATGAAGCAGACACCTGGCCGGTAGCAAAGACCGTCAATCCCGGCGGCTCGGCTTATTCGTGCCTGACGGTGACCAAAGACGGCGCTATCGGCCTGCTATATGAAAACGGAAAAAAGGTCCCCTGCGAAAGGATAAGCTTTGCCCGGTTCAATCTCGAATGGCTCACCGACGGCAAAGACCGCTTGTAATGCCTAATGTTACAGTCACGGTCGGTGCCTGCCGTTGGCCGCCGGTGATTACATTTTTTGAATTTTCTACTGCGGCCTTTGCCTTTGCTGTTCAATATAACTGCCAATCACATCTACCCGGTCAATCCATAACCCGTTGGCAGGGTCACTGGCGTACCGGCAGATGGCATCGAGTGTTTCAGCTATGATGGTCTGATATCCGGGTTGGCCTACTTCATGCCCGCCAAAAATAAGCCACTGGCCCTTTGCAGCAGCGGTGTCAATATACTTTCTGGCCTGTTCAAAATCCAGGCCGTCAAGCTCGATACTATATACCTGCGCCAGGTCGCAGAATGCCGGGGCATTGATACATTGGTCGCCCCAGCCTCGACCAACGCTGAATTTCCTGGCGATAACGGGCACATAGCTTTTGACCCCTGTGCCGCGTCCGACAAATGTTTGCCCGCACGGATAAGCGAAGGTTGTCGGCCTGACTGCCAGCATCTGCTCAATAACCGCACTGGCCTGGTCCAGTTCCTGCTCCATCTGGTCAAGGGTGTAATTTTCCAATGCCTTTTCGGGAGCAGCCCCATAGTTCCCTGAGCAGGGATGTACTAACGTATGGTTACCGATTTCATGGCCGTTAGCGACCGCTTTCTTCCAGCCAGCCTGCCTTTTCCTGGCCGGCGACGGCACAATATAGAATGTCCCCTTGACGCCGTAACAGTCAAGAATATCAAGGCCGTTGTCTATCTGTGTGACTCTGGCATCGTCGAATGTCAGGCTCACAGCGGCACGTTTGCCCGCAGGCCAGTTAAAGTTCTTCTGGTCCCTGTCTGCCGATTTTCCCATTTCCTGCAAACACTGCCGCCCGCATCCGCCCGCACCGGATACCGTCAGCCACACCATCACGCCCAAAAGAATTACCATCCGCTTTCCGCTCATTTTTCGAACCTTTCGAAAATTAATTGCCGTTTTCACCGAAAGCCGGAAAATCAATTCAGTATGCCCTCCAGAGATACAAAAGTTCCGGCATACTAAGCTCGTAAAGCGAGGCCTTGTCAATGCTCAGAAGGCTTTGGCCGGACAGCCCGAAAACACTCCAAAAGGAAAACGGCCTGCGGTACTCTATAACCTGTGCCTTTTCAATACCAGCCAGAGACAACACCCTTTCAACAGCGCTGTCGAGATAGCCGATTCCGTCTATCATCTTCTCTTCGAGGGCGCGGTCGGCGCCGTATATGCTGCCGTCGGCAAGACGCCTGACATCATCAATCGTCAGCGATTCCCTGCCCTCGGCCACGACCTCGACAAACCTTTCGTATGCGGGCCTAATCAGTCTTTCCTGGATATATTCCTTTTGTTCCTCGGTTGGTTCCTCGAAGGAACTGGGCCAGTCCTTTTTCTCGCCCGCCTTGATAATCACCGGCTTAATACCCAGCTTTTCCTCGAACAGCTTCTCTAAAACGAAATGTCCCATTATCACCCCGATGGAACCGGTGATTGTCGTAGGTTCTGCTATTATTTCCCGGCACGCCACAGAGGTATAATACCCCCCGCTGGCAGCCATTCCCTCCATAAGCGCCACCGCCGGCTTTTGCGTTTGCTGCTGGTACTGTACTATCTGGTTGTAGATACGGTCGCTGGCCGACACCATCCCGCCGGGAGAGTTTATTTTTACGATTACTCCTTTTACCCTTTCATCTTTTTGCGCCGATTTTAGCCGCCGCGAAAAATCCTCGAAACAGCGGTCGTCTATGACCCCTTCAATCCCCACCACAGCTATCTTGGCTGTCCGCGGCCCCTCTATCAGCACCTCCTCGGTAAAAATACCGCGCTGCCCGGCCACAAACATCGCCCCGAAACCAATCAGCGCAAGAAAAAGAAATATGTTCGCCAGAACACTCAGCACCGTAAAAACTATCCAGAAGATTCGCCACCCGCTTCTTTTCTTCCGACCTGCTTCCGTAAATTCTGAACCGGCAACAAACGCAGCTTCCTGAGCTGACGGCGACTGCTCCGTGACGCCGAAATTGTTCTCTTCAGTATTCATAAATAAGCCCTTTCAAAAAGTGGTTTTGCTTTTCTTACAGCCGCAAGGTTAATTAAACTCACCGGCCTTGAGCCTGGTGACGTAGTTTTTCTTTTTCGCCGTCACCAGAGATGCCAAAGCCAGAAGACCTATAAGATTGGGAACGGCCATCAACGCGTTGAATATATCAGCCAGACCCCACACAACTCTCAGGGCCCC
>DATKWV010000179.1:0-4561 GCA_035529405.1 Sedimentisphaerales bacterium
AGGTGTTCGAGCAGGTATTTTTTATCCGGTCCTCCCAGATGTTCCCAGGGCAGGACCTCGTCAGGCCCGAACTGCTTTTGCGCACAGTCTTCAATTGATATCGCAAACTTCGCAAACGCCTCCTGCCACAGCCGGTAGTCAAAGCATTCGTCCCACAAATCAAACCTTGCTCCGCTTCGCCAGGCCTGCTCGATTACATCGCAAATACGCCTGTTGCCCCGTCCTATCGCGGATTCAAGCACGCTTGTGTCTATATTGTGGAACTTGAAATGCAGGCAATTTGCGCGGAGTCTTTTTTTCTCGTCAAGTATTAATTCTTTTGCGTGCTGGAAATAACTTTTCGGTTTTTGCCCCAGGAAGCCGAACGGCGTGTGCGGCTTGGGTACAAACCAGCTTACCGATATGTTGATTTGTCCTGTTCTGCCGGTGACTGTCTTTCCAAGGACGGCCAGCTCGAAAGACAACTGCGCGATTCTTTTTATATCATCGTCGGTTTCACCCGGCAGGCCCGCCATAAAGTACAGTTTCAACTGCCGCCAGCCGGCCCTGTAGGCCGCTTCGACACCGGCGAACAAATCCTTGTCGTTAAGCGGTTTGTTTATTATCTGCCTGACCTTTTCGCTGGCTGCTTCAACTGCTATGGTAAGGCCGCTCTTGCGCACCGATGTTACCAGTTCGGGCAGCAGCTTTAATTGTTTGTCCACCCGCAGGCTTGGTACGGAAAGCCCGACGTGTTTGTCTTGAAAATAACCCTGCAGTTGCCGTACCAACCGCTCCAGGTCGGGATAATCAGCTGTTGACAGACTCAGCAGGCCTACGGTATCGAATCCGGTTGATTCGTAACATGCTTTTGCTGTATCGACAACTCTTTCCACGCTGCGGAACCGGACCGGTCTTCTGCAGAAGCTTGCCTGGCAGAACCTGCACCTGCCGGGACAGCCCCGCATGATTTCCACAGTAACACGCTCATGCACAGCCTGTGCGAACGGAACTATCGGGCGCAAAGGTACCGCGCAGTTCTCAAAATCTTTTACTATCGCATTACTGAACTTCGTTCGCAAATCAGGCAGGACCGCTGCAGGTTTTCCCGAAGTGTTATTTTGTGATTCGCAGGTGTAAAGGCTGGGTACGTAGGCCCATTCAAATGTCTTTGCCGCTGCCAGCAGGATTTCTTTTTTGACGGCTGCGGCTTTTTTTTTGGCCCTGACCAGTTCTATCAGCTCAACAACCACTTCCTCACCTTCACCCAACACAAAAAGGTCAATAAACTGGGCCATTGGTTCACAGCAGTTCGATATGCCGCCGCCGGCGATTACTAACGGGTCACTTTCATCCCGGCCCTTACTGCGAATGTTGACACCGCCGAGGTCCAGCATATTCAGTACGTTTGTGTAGCATAACTCGTTGGTTAAACTGAATGCGATTATGTCGAAGTTTTTTAACGCGGCTTTCGATTCCAGACTGAAAAGCGCAATGGCCTTGTCTCGCAGAATCTTTTCACCATCCACCCATGGCGCAAAACAGCGCTCGGCGGCTACGCCGTCGATTTTGTTAAGTATGTCGTAGATAATCATCAGTCCCGCATAGCTCATTGCCACCTCATAGATGTCCGGAAAACACAGCGCAACTGTCAGGTCACAGCGGGCAAGGTCTTTTTTGATTTGGTTTATTTCGCCGCCGATATACCTGCTGGGCCTGCGCACATAGGGCAAAAATTCCTTTTCAACCTGTTCGGCTGATATTGTCACTGTTTTGCTGTTCATAGCCGTATTATACCGTTCGGGGAAAATTGTTGAAGCAAATCAGGTGAGAAATTACAATTACGCGTCTGTCGAAAGAGATTTTATGACAAGAAAACATTATCGCACTGCTGCCTGGTTGACTGCCGTTGTCTTTGCGGCTGCAGCTTTTTATTTTGCAGTTACCCGCATATCAGGTCGCCACGGCCGTACGGTCGAGCTTGACAGTGGTTACCGGGTGGTTATGGGCACTTTTGCCCGAATTGTTGCCGTTGCGCCGGATTCTCAGACAGCCCAGGAGTGTATTGAGGCCGCTTTTGAGCAGCTAACTTTTGTGGAGAACCTCTGCAGTATCCACCGCGAAGATTCTGAAATCAGCAAATGTAATCGTAACGCTTACGGAACGGCTGTCAAGGTAAGCGCGGAAACTTTCGAAGTGCTGCAAAAAGCTCTGGAGTTTAGCAGACGCTCGGCGGGGGCATTTGATATTACGGTCGGCCCCTTGATAGAGCTCTGGCGCCGGGCGGCGGAAGCGAACTCATTGCCTACCAAACAGCAACTGACGGATGTTGCAGGCAGGGTCGGATATGATAAGCTTATACTCGATGCAAACACAGGCAGCGTGCAGTTTGCCGTTGATGGTATGAAGCTGGACCTTGGGGGCATCGCAAAAGGCTATGCCATTGACAAGGCCGTTGATGCCATGAAGCAAAAGGCAGCCGCAGGTGGGATGATTGATGTCGGCGGTGATATTCGTTGCTTCGGCAGCCCGCCGGGCGGCAGGGAACACTGGCTGATAGGTCTTCAGGACCCTGCCAGGGCAGACAATGCCTTAAAACCGGCTGAGGTTTTAATGCAGTTAAAATTGCCTTCCGGCATCGGCTCAGCGGTTACTACCAGCGGTGATTACCGAAGGTTTGTCCTTATAGAGGGACAAAGGTACAGCCATATTATCAATACATTGACCGGCCACAGCAGCGAAGGTCTGCCAAGCGTAACGGTTATTTGTGAAAATGCCGCCGACTCCGATGCCCTGGCCACCGCGGTCAGCGTAATGGGAGTGAAAAAAGGGCTTGCATTAATCGAAGAAATGCCGCAAACTGAAGCGATTCTGGTAACTTCCGGGCCGGAATCTAAACAGTATCTCACCAGTGGCGCACAGAACTACATTAATACGGAATCCATTGATTATTGAATTATTTTTTCACTTTAGGCATTGTTAAAGGATTATAGCTATGTGGAAAACAACGGTGGTATTTATTGTGTTGGGTTTGGTTTTGGGTGGGTGTAACGCCGTTTTAAATCAGAAAGGTGAACAAATGTACAAGAAATATCAGGTGCAAAGGGCAAACGGACCGGTAAGGCTGGACGGTAAATGGGACCAGGGGCCGTGGAAAGGGGTCGAGGCCCTCGATATAAAAAACTTTACGGGCTCTGAACCGGACCATAAACCGAAAACAGAGGCCAAAGTTTTATATGACGACGACTATATTTACGTATTCTTCCGGGTCGAGGATAAATATGTGCAGGCCGTGGCACGAAACTACCAGGACGATGTATGGTTAGACAGTTGCGTGGAGTTTTTCTTTACGCCGGGTGAGGATATTTCGGAGGGCTACTTCAATATAGAGATAAACTGCGGCGGCACGATGCTGTTCAAGCATCAAACCCTCCGTGGAGTCAACGTAGTGGCGGTGGAGAACAGCGATTGTGACAGGGTCCGGATTTACCATTCGGAGCCGAAAATTGTTGACCCCGAAAAGAAAGAGCCCACCACCTGGGTGATTGAATATCGCCTGCCGATTGATGTACTGGAAAAATACGCTCCCGTTACAAGACCGGCCCCCGGTGTCGTCTGGCTCGCCAATTTCCAGAAATGCGCAGGAAAAACCTCGCATCCGCATGGTTTAACCTGGTCGCTGATAGATACTCCCAGGCCCGATTTTCACAGGCCGGAGTTTTTCGGGACGCTGGAATTTAAGTAGCTTTACCAACCCGGATAATTACCTTCGTCGGACATTTGTTCAGCGCAGTTTCCTCTTTGTCGGTAAATTGATATTGACTATAATTTACGCCAGCGAGGTTATCTTTTAACGAGAAAATCTGACTTTCTTTTGCGCACAATCCGCAGCCGATGCAGCCGACCGTGCACATTTTGCGTGTGGTCCTGCCGTTTTCCTTATTATTACAGGCCACGGTGATTATTTCCTCGCTGCCGAACGGTACCATCGCAATAAGGTTACGGGGACAACTCTGGCTGCAGGCGCCGCATCGCGTGCATTTTTCATAATCGACCACAGCCAGCCCGTCAATAATGTGCAGCGCATCGAACTTACACGCTCGTACACAGTCCCCATATCCGAGACATCCGAATTTGCAGGCCTGGCCGTTTGGCAAAGCGTTTGCAGCGGTGCAGCTGGGTATGCCCAGGTATTTTGCTATGTAGGTTTTGTCTTCGGCCTTTGCTCGGCAGTGAACGACAGGTTTTAACGCGGGACCACCCCCGGATATCTGCAGGTTCAGGAGCCGGGCTATTTTTTCGGCAGTGGCTGACCCACCGGGAGCGCATTTGCCTATCAGGACCGGCTTTTCCGCTACTGCCCTGGCGTACGATTTGCATCCGGCAAAGCCGCACGCCCCGCAGTCTAATCCGGGCAGGGCCTGATGAATCTGCTCGATTTTCGGGTCGATATGCACCCTGAGCTTTTCGCTGGCTACCAGAAGAATTACGGAAAATACCGCCCCCAGGCCGAGCATTGTCAGCCCGGCCCGCCAGGCACCAGCCCATAATTCAAGCAAGTCGGCCAATATCATAGGCAACC
>DATKWV010000180.1:0-3093 GCA_035529405.1 Sedimentisphaerales bacterium
CTGCGGTTCTTTTGATTATGGTGCTGGGAATACTGGGGGGCGGCGCCCTGTGCACAACGGTAGTTTTGTTTCCCGGTTATTTCGGACAAGTGCGATGGTACGTCCTTGCTCTAATGTTCGTCTACGTACCGCTTGTACTGGAACGTACAGCGATGCGAAACGTACTGATGATAGAAATCAGGGCATTCAAGCTCGGCATTATGCGCGTCAGCTGTGCTTGTCTGACGATTCTGCTGATAATGGTGTTCTATCTGTTTGGAGCGCTAGAGCCGGGTCACGCCATCATATGCTTTGTTTTTGGTGCATCACTGGGTTTTTTCCTTGGATATGGGTGGTCGGGCGAATACATTAACTTCACGGCACGACCTACGGTGGCGACAGCGAAACGACTTTTGTTCAGCGGTCTTAAGTTAAATCTTGTTGACCTGATGGTCATAGTCAGGAGCCAGTTCAGCATTTTCCTGGTAAAATTTCTCTTTGATGATTTTTCAAATGTTGGCTATTTCAGTACCGGCCAGAGAATAACGGTTTTAGTGATAATATCGGGCCAAGCCGTTTTACCGCTTTTGTTCAGCACGTGGGCGAACTTCCCCAGGGAGCATCTTGCCCGGCATGTAGAGAAAGTGCTGCGATTCGCGAGCACGATAAGCATTTCCTTTATCCTCGTGACATTGCTGGTATTGAAGTGGGCTATCGTTTTTCTTTACGGAGAAGAATTCCTCCCGGCAGTGCCCCTGGCGATGTTACTGATTCCCGGTACCCTCATTTATATGCTCAGTAATATACTTATGCAGTTATTAAGCAGCCGCGGCTTTCCCTGTTTGAGCGCGACAATGCTGTTGGTCAGTATAATAATAAATGCGATTGCAAGCTGGCTGCTGATTCCCAGCATGGGTATAATAGGCGCGGCGATCGGATTCCTTATAGGTGACATATTTCTTTTCCTGCTGGTTGGAGCCGTTGCCAAAATTAAGTACAAACTTCGATTGGCACATTGTTTCATCCTTCGAAAACAGGATGTGCGGCAAATCGCCGTGTTTTTTGCCGCCAGGAAAACCAATGTTCCAGAACCTTAAAGCTGATTACCGACGATACGGAGCCGGCAGCCCAAATGTACTTGGCTTTCTGTTCAGGGCTGCCAAAAAGGCTGGTTTTCGAGCGGTGATGCTTTACAGAGTTGGCTATTGGCTTCGTAGGCACAATTGCCGTTTTTTTGCTGCTGTGGTCGAAAGGATAATGCATCATTTGTGCCATTGTTGGATAAGCACTAATGCTGAGATTGGGTCTGGATTTTTGATCGCTCATGTTGGAGGAATAGTAATAGGTGGAAGTACTAAAATCGGCAAAAACTGTGATGTGCGCCAAAATGTGACTTTTGGCGGCAACTTCAACAAAACAGATTCACAGGGTCTCCAACAGCCCTGCGTAGGCGACAATGTGTCATTCGGGGCCGGCGCGGTGGTTATCGGGCCGGTTAAAATCGGCTCGAACTCGATTATCGGTGCCAATTCAGTTGTGACCCGTGATGTTCTCGAGGGCGTGATTGTCTCCGGAATACCCGCGGTGGTTATCAAGCAGCGGTGGCATCAAAACTCAGGTCGCAAACTCTGACTGCCCGTACCTGGGCTCGAAGCGTATATGAAAAAGCACAAGGTTATGTTCTTCGACTTCGTTACCCATTACGGCGGTGCCCAGCAATGCACGGCCAGACTGTGTGCAGAACTGAAGGAGTATTACAATGTTTCAGTGGCAGATGCGTACGGCTGCTGCAATGCATATTTAGAAACCCTTTCACAATCCAATGTGCCGGTCAACGTATTGCTGCCCGAAGCCGACAGCAATTTTATCGGGCACAGGGGCAGGCCTTTCAGGCGAATGGTGAGCATATTGAAGCAGTTGCCGGCCCTGACTGTGCTCAGCAAGCGGCTTGCCAAAACAGTCCGACAGGTCAAGCCGGACCTTATTTGGACAAACAGCTCGAAAGCACTGTTTTTTCTGGCCGCCAGCAGGTGTAAACGGAAATGTCCCGTATTAATGTATGCCCATGGGTGGTATCATAAAGAGTTGGTATCACCGCTGACACGCATATTGATAAGAAACTGTGCTGATGGTGTGTTGGCCGTGTCTAATCCTACGGCAAGAGCCTTGGAAAGCTGGGGCGTTGCAGCGGCAAAGATTCACGTGGTGTACAATACGGTTGATTTTGCTCGTATAGCAGAAGAAGGTCAAAACGGCGTTTTAGAGCCTGTTCCCGGCAGTGACAAAAAGTTTAAGATTCTTGTTCCGGCGGTTCTGGTTCAGACCAAAGGACAACACACAGCCGTAAAAGCCGCCGGCATGCTCAGCGCAGAAGGTTTTGACTTTTCGATGTACCTGGCCGGTGACCAGGCACCAGGGGATGCTACAGGCTATGGCGATTATTTGAGGAAACTTATAAGCGAAAACACCCTTGCAGAAAAGGTGTTTCTGCTGGGCTGGAGAACGGACATAAGGGCTTTGATAAACTACTGTGATGCAGTTGTCTTGCCTACGCATACGGAAGGTCTTCCAATGAGTGTAATTGAGCCGATGATTCTAAGGCGACCTGTGATTACAACGCCGGTCGGAGGAATAACCGACCTGATAAAGGATGCGCAGACAGGTCTGTTATTCGATGTTGACGATAACCTGAGCCTGGCAGCTTGTCTGCGAAAAATAATGCGGCATAAGGAACTGAGAACCGCTCTCGCCGACAATGCCTATCAATATATCAACAAATGTTTCAGCCCGGCCAGGCACCTGGGTCTGGTTCATGATGCGCTTGAAAGCGAGATGGACAAAAGGGGCAATACCTGATGACATTGCGTGCTTACAGAGGAATCCATTTTTTTTCGGCGGCAGTGTTGGTGAGTTTTGTCTGTTTTGTTATTTTTATGGCAACATGCGAGGGCAGCAACCAAGGCGAACAGTCGGATAGCCAAGCCAAAACCGGCCAAAGTGATAAGCAGCTTAAGCCGCCGATTATCATATGGCATTTTCATTCGATACGGGACACGACGGAGTCATTACAAATTGCTCTTTCTTCAGGATTGATTACCCATGTGAGCATAGGGG
>DATKWV010000181.1:0-20269 GCA_035529405.1 Sedimentisphaerales bacterium
GAACGCCGCCGAAGGCAATGTCCGTGTAAAAGGAAAATTGGCAATCAGGGCCGGCCTGTACACGGGCACACGAACAAAACGCCGCCTGTTGATCGAGCGCACATTTTCGCTGTGATTCAATACCAGGACGCTGTCGCTGCATCCTGCAACCGAGGTGTCAAACTCCCATAGACTGGCGCCGAAACTGTAATGCAGCCGCCAGAGCCTGCCCATAGCGGTTTTGACCTTCGTCTGTAATTTTACTGTAAACTCTATGTCATTGTTTGCTGTAACCGTGCCCTCGATGTTTTCCACCTGGTTGGCCCGGTGCTGCCTGACCTGCACGGTCTTGCCAACAGGTATATGCCTGCTGCTGAGTCTCTTTGCCTTGTTGCTGGATTGTATGGTTGCCGGAACCACCTTCTGGAAACCGAGTTTTTCGCGTATGAAAAAAAGCTCCACTTTTAGTTGCTTGCCTTCCTCGGCGCCGTTGGGACGTTTCAGCGTGTCAACTGTCATTTTCGCCGCGCCAAGCTCGAACGCGTTATCCATTGTAAAAATACCCGCTGCATCTTTCAGATGCGCCTTGTGAGCGAGGGTACGCAGAAGCTGCTGCTCACGCCTGCTGAGACCTCTTTTCTTCGAGTAATACTCGAACAGCTCGTCCGTAAATCTTCTTTCACTGTCTCTTCTGTCCCAGGTCACCCAGATAAGCAATCCCGTCAGCACAACTATTACTGCCACAGCCGTTTTGATAAACCACGGCTGGGCCGTAAAACTGCTGTCCAAACGCCTCATTGCTTCCAGCCTTTCCAGCGGCGTAAGTGCCAGAATCGTAAAAAAGTCTGTTATCTGCATATCAGCGATTCACTTGAATAAAACCTCTTGCATTTCTGCTGCCTGATAATGCCGCTCGATTACCGCAGCATATTATTTCCGGTCGTCCTTGTAGTTCTGTCTGTTCCATGCCAGCCAGATAAATAATCCCGTCAGCACAACTACTACTGCTGCACCCATTTTGACAAACCACGGCTGGGACATAAAATTGCTGTCCAAATGCCTCATTGCTTCCAGCCTTTCCAGCGGCGTAAGCGCCAGAATCGCAAAAAAGCCCGTTATCTGCATATCAACTGTTCACTTGTCTAAAACCGTCTTGTATTTCCGATGCGCTAATAGCATCGCCCATAAAAATCAAATCTGCTACCTGATAAAGCTGCTTAATTCCCGCAGCACATTATTTGCGGCCGCTTTTACAGCGCCGTTTGTCCCAAAGCCGCTGTTTGCCTGCATTACATTGACGAACTCGTTTACAACCTCGGCATTAGATTTTTCCAGGGCTCCCGCGCGAATACTGCCGGCCCCCGCCTGAGCGGCCTGTGTAGTTGCACCCTGCCCCGATGCCGCAGAAGCACGATAATAGCCGTTATAAGGTGTCAGAGAACCTGCGTTCGGAAACAGCGCTATCTGCAGTGCCGCTATTTCCTTTCTTGCCCCGTTGGAAAACGTACCGGTGACTATACCTTCTTTGTCAACCGATATCTTATCAAGCGTGCCGGCCGCATAACCGTTCTGGCCTCTCGCTGCTGCGGTAGAACCGCCTGCAAACTGTGTCAGGCCGTTCATGTGTCCCTCGGTTCCCATAACTATTTTTATTGTCTGCTGACCTGGCCGGTCATTTTTGAACGTTATTACAAGCTCTGCTGTGTCACCGATGCTTTTATCCAACCCCGCATAGGAACCGTCCTGGTTGAATTGTATCCCCCGTATCTGTCTTTTATCAAAACTTACTGCCTCTGTGTCCCCGTTAAGCGACGTCAAAACCATATCCCACGTATTTGCACCGCCTGCCCGCACAAAAACCGCTGAAAGAACATGCTTGTTCCCCAACTGGTCATATACCGTTAAATCCACGTCTGTGCCCTGGTCGGCGCTTAAGTTGCCCGACACCGTAATTTCCGACGTAGCCTTTGCCGGCAGGGTCATACCGTAAGGTACGCGTATAGCGCTATCCCCGACGGCCTGAAACCCGCTGCTTTGCCCCGCTGAACCCATACGCTGAACCGGATATCCCGTTGTTCGGTCAGCCAGATACCCGCTCTTATCGACCCCAAAAGCGCCTGTGCGCGTATATAATTTTTCTTTGCCGCTGCCGACAACAAAATATCCCCGGCCTGTGATTGCCAGGTCAAGAGGCCGGCCCGTACTGACCACATTGCCGCCGTACATATCAGCCGTTACCGCAGATTCAGTGCCGGTCGGCGCCTGCGGATGCGTAACCGTCTGTAAGCCTTTCTGTATCGTGCCGCTTAAAAGTTGCGCAAAATCTGCACGATTGGCCGCCAAATCCGCGCTGCTGCCGGCGGCATCAGGTACCCGCTGATGGCCGTGCAGCGCCTCAACTCTGCCGGAAAGTGGCAAATTCACCTGTACTGTTCCTTATATATTTGTCCTTGTGTCTTTACCTTAATTTCTTACAGATACGACGTTTTCCAAATCCACAATCCGTCCGACTATAAAAATATCCGCGCCGGTAACAGTCTTATAAATCTCATTGATAATGCCGCCTTTGTTTTCCACCACACCTGTAAGCTCATCCACCGCCGCATACGAAATGTTTTGTCCCACAAGCGAATCGCCTATTACGTCCTTGAGTGCAACCTTTGTCGTGCCGTCCACCAGCAGAAAGCCTTCTTCGATGTCCGGATAAGCCCCGCAAACTTCACCCACGCGGACCACTTTAGTACCCTGCGGTGTCTCCGCAAGATACAGGACCTGTTTGCCTACCAGCGACTCAGCTATGTCCTTTATACCGAAGCTGTAGCGGTCTATTACCAGGAAGTTCTGGTCGTCAAGGGCGTAAACTTCACCGACTTCACCTCTTTTTCTTTCGGCGGCGCCTGTCAGTTCATTGCCCCAGATGTAAGTGACCTCCTTACCTATCAAAGAATTGGCATAACTGCGTTTGGTAGCTGCAAGAACCTCTCCAAAGCTCGAACTCATTGACTCCAGTTGCTGCAGTTGTGAAAACAATGCCAGCTGAGAGGCCATGTCATTATTGTCAAGCGGCTCCAGCGGATTCTGATACCGCAGCTGCGTCGTCAGAAGTTTCATATAATCCATCTGGATATCGCGCGCCTTTAGTGTCGATACCGAATCCATATTCGTACCCCTAAAAAAACGGTCTGGTTGCGTATAGTCTTACTCTAAACCATAAACTCAGGTGCAATTACCGTGCCAGAACGCTGCGGGCCCTCGCCGTTGATTCGTAACTTCTTGCTGTAAAAGATGTTAATTAATTTGATTTATCTGCCGCCCATATCGCCGATTGTTCAAAAAATATACTGTCCCGACAAAAATTCCTCCACAACGGAAAATTTCGCCAGTGTTGGCGTCCCCGGACACATAGTAACAAACGTCCTATAAAAAACTTTCCACGAGGTTTTAATTGATGTGCTCTTCGGCAGCAACCGACTGTTTTTTACATGCGTTCCGCAAAATCGTAATGTCCTATAAAACTGGCGCGGATTCCAGATTACGCCCCCCTGCGTAAAAATTATCTGATATTATTGGCCCGTCCCATAAAAAACTAAAGTTCCTGACGCTGATTTGTCGAATTACTTCACGTAGAAATTACCTCAGTAACAGGTACCCTAAACCATAGCTTTTGGATGCGCTGATGTTACGACGCACTGTTGCCGTTAGCAAAATACCCCGTATTCAGCAATTAGCCCGTCAGTTCAGCCGCGAAGTCTTTGTGGCCGACAACTGTGCTGAGGCGCTGGAACTGGTTAGAGCCGTAAATCCTGATTTAGTCGTTTTCGACGATTCCACCTGTTCAGATACTATGCGCCAATTCCGTAACCTTGCCGACGCAAGTTTAATAAATGTCCCCACCATCATTGTCGCAAACGCCCACGATAATTCCTTGCCGCCGCTTGAAACCGACGCTTCCGCAAACATGGTCCGTGACTGGCTGCGCACACAACAGCATCTCGGTGCGCCTGAAAAAACCGCAGGTGACAATGCTGAAAATAACCAGCCTGTGCAAAATCAAAGCCACTTCTTTGCAGATGATTGTGCCGCCGAAGTCTCTATGGCTGGCCGCAGCCAGGCAACACTTGACACTATCAAAATGATTAAGCTTGTCGCCGCCAGTGCCTGCAACCCCGTCCTTATTGTCGGCGAAACCGGCACCGGAAAAGAGCTGGCCGCCAAAGCGGTACATAATCTAAGGCATACCCCCAAAGCACCCTTCATTGCTATAAACTGTGCCGCCCTTACGGCAAATCTGCTCGAAAGCGAGCTGTTCGGACACGTCAAAGGCTCTTTCACCGGTGCAGACCGTGAAAAGACCGGGCTGCTGGAACTGGCCCAGGCAGGTACTATCTTCCTCGATGAAATCTCCGAAATGCCTCTGGAGCTGCAGGCAAAGCTTTTACGCCTGCTTCAGGAAAAAACCTTCAGAAAGGTCGGTGGAACAACAGAAATCCAGTGTAAGGCAACCATAATTGCTTCGAGCAATCGTGATTTGAATCAGCTGGTCCAGCAGAACCGTTTCCGACAGGACCTTTACTACCGCCTTAATATCTGTCCCGTGACTGTGGCTGCGCTAAGGTCGCCGGCCCGCAAATCAGACATTCCGCTGCTGGCGCAATATTTTCTTAAGACCTCGGAAATCTGCCCTGAAAAGGCAGGTAAAATAACCTCTTTGACAAACCTTGCGGTCCAGGCCCTGAACAAATACCACTGGCCGGGCAACGTCAGGCAGCTCCGCAACATCATTGAAAGGGCGGTAATAATGGAAAAAACAAACAAAATCGGGCTTACCAGCATCCTCATTGAACCCCCTGAAACCAACGACAACCTCGATAATGCCTCTGCTGTAAACCAGGCCATCAGCGATTTTTCGCTGGCAAAGGCTGAAAGGGAATTGATTGCCCGCGCTTTGTGTCAGACAGGCTGGCAGAAGACCCGCGCCGCCGCCCTTCTTGGCATAACAAGGGCTACCCTGTACGCCAAAGTGAACCAGTACAATTTATCAAAAAGTCCCGATGAGCCGCAGGAAACACCCGGCGACAACTGCCAATGTCCTGTGGACGAATCTTTCGCTGCTATCCAATAACACAGGCACAAACGTTAATTCCTTATAAGCATTCCAGCTGCCGGTGGTCGCAGTCTATGCTGCCCCGGAGGGCCGTCTTGTGTTAGAAAATCCGGCGCCTGGTATAAAATACTAACAACTTCACCATCCCTGTCGGGCCCAAAAAATCTGAAAAAAACGATTTCTTTGCCCTAAAAGGGCGATTTTTTCAGCCAAACGGCCCATTGTCGGTTCATTCAGCCGGGCACGTGCCCCTCTGGCACAGGTATTGCTATAGAAAAGAAAAACACAATAAACCCGTTTTCTAACGGCAGCGAAACAACTTCAGAATATGCGCTGACCTTATGTCGCCTGCCGGCGTTGAATGTTACTTTGACAGCCGAACTGAGAACTATGGCAACCGAACAGCTGGAAAACATAACCGGCCGGGACCTCTCGCAGGTCCCTGCCGACAGTGAATTATTCGCCGGCGAAATTCACAGGGAACTGTCCATGTCCGAAGCTTTCGTAGCCGGCAATCAGCAATCGCCCTCCGAGAACGAGTTTTTTGCCGGCGATGAGGACTTTTACAGGCAACTGGCGGGCTTTGCCGCCGACACCGGCACAGGCCCAGCCCCTCAGCCAGGTTATAAAACATCTTCGAAACTGCAGAAGTTCCTCGTCGTGGCAATTGCAGTTATAGCAGCCATGCTGCTTTACCCACTGTTGAGAACCAAATCAACGACACCTAAACCGCGTCCCATGCCGACCGGCCAGGTAAAACCAACTCCCGCTATTGAAACCGCCGCCGGTGACCAGGCGGCACCATCGGAAACAGCCTGGCTGCAGGCCAAGCCCTCCCCCGAGATTCAGCAGGCCCAGGCCCTGTCTCTGAATATCGCCGAACAGCTCTATAAGCAAAAGCAATACACTGCTGCACTGGATACTTACAAGCAGCTTCTGCAAAACACCGCAGACCCGCAGCAGGAAGCTGTGCGTGATTTCATTAAATTAAGAATCGCCTTCTGCAGCAGCAGGACGGCCTCCGTTGAGCAGACAGCACCTTTATTCAGACTGCTGACCCAAAGCCGCTGTCCGCTGGTGTGCCTGCTGGCCAATTACCAGTTAAGCCTGATTGAGCTGGAGCAAAAGCAGTTCTTAAACGCCCAGACCAAGGCTTATCAGACCTTATGCCTGATTGCCGCCGCCGATTTCAGCAGAGATTTCGCTCAGGCACTGCTTGTCAACTGTCACTTTATTGCCGCACAATCACTGACCAGCAATGTACTTGCGCTTTCAAATGCCGACCAGGACCTGCCGCAGTCTATGTGGTCTTTGCAGTATCAACTGCCTGACCCCTTTGCCGACCTTACGCAGGACGATATATTGCCCATCCTGAACACTGGTTTCGAAAAACTGAATAATGCCGCCTTTAGACCGCAGATTCGCGCTTTCCAGCAGCCCGGCGACCTGCTTCGCTGGTCGGCAATCTGCCTGCGGTCGCCGATTGAAGAGGTTCTGGCAAGACTGACTGCCGACATCGACCTGGACCTGCAGTGGGCATTGGGTGTTTCCGCCGACACCTCGCAGCAAACCGATTCGGCGCGTCAAAGGCCGGTGACCTTATATATGACCGACACCACCTCTCAGCAGGCAATCGCAGCCGCAGCTGGGGCCGCAGGCCTGCTGACACTGCTCGAAAACAAAAACATCACTGTTCTCGACCCTGCAAATTACACCTCTTTGAACCAGCAGATCGCACTGCTGGGCCAGCAGGCCCTGACATTATGGCAAAGATTCACACTTACATTCTATAACGATACACGTATTGACACCGCCCACTTTGCCGTGGCGCTTCTTCACACACAAAGAAACGAAATAGCACAGGCCATTGCCGAATATAACCTCGTGGCAAACCGTTTCTCAAAATCGGCCCTGGCACCGGTAGCGCTGCTGAACTCCGGCAAATTAAAAACCGACCTGCGAGACTATCTCGGCGCCCGTGAGGACCTAAAGCAGCTTGTCGAACAATATCCCGACTCCGAACTGGCGGATAACGCCTGCCTGTACCTGGCTAATGCCACGCAAAAAGCATCACTGTGGCCTCAGGCCGTAAAGGCCTATGGGAAGGTGTACAATCTCGGTTTCTCGTCGGTCTCGAAGACCGCAGCCGCTCTCGGCGCGGGGCAATGCTGCTTTAAGGAAAAAAACTACGAAGAGGCGGTCAAGTGGCTCGACCGATACCTGGAGCTCCTGGACGACCATACGTGTACCGATGCCTTTACAGCCTATTCCCTGCTCGGACAGGCGCACCTGGCTTTGGGGAATTTAGAGCACGCCTGTTCGGCCCTGCGCAATGCCCTGCAGGCAAAAGTCAGCAGGGACGGGTACGCGGAAACCGTCTGCTCGCTGGCCCGGGCCCATATCGGACAAGACAACCTTATTGAAGCACTTGACGCCCTCGAGGGCGCAACTGTCGACCAGATGTCATTACCCGAGCTTATGAGAATCCTGCTGCTGAAAAGTGTTGTCTTTCGCAGGATGGGCCTGGTCAATAAAGCCGTTACCACCCTCAGCGACAGGGCTGAGTACATCGACGACCCGAAGCTGAAAACCGAGGTATTCCTCGAGCTGGCACGCTGTTACGCCGCTGAAGGCAGGTTCGAGGATGCTGCCGATACGCTAACCGAAATTCTTCTTTTTGCCCAGCAGGAACCTGTTGTGCAGACCGTTGCGCTGGAATTGGCGGGTGTCTATTTTCAACTTGGCCGCAATCCGGAGGTCCTATCCATCTGTCGGCGAGTTCTACAGTCAGACCCTGCCGAGCAGCTTAAACAACAGGCCCTTGAGCTGATGGCAAAGGCCTATGACGGGCAGAATAATTACGAGCACGCCGCCCTGGCCCTTCTGGGCAAATGGGACCCGGGCCGCAAACAACCTGTCACCGAAAACTGAACGATAATAAAATGAACCGCAAAGCCGGCACAAAGCAGCATACATACCGCAGGGAACTTAACAAAGGTCTCAGATTCGGCTTTTGCCCGGGGTTTTGGCTGTTATTGGCGGCATTGATGTTTTCCGCCGCCTGCATCATCACCGACGCCTGGGCGGATACCTTTAACGAACACCTGGACCCGACCGAAATCCTCATAGAGCACTTAGCTGAAATAACCGCCTCGCCTGTTGAATCCGCCATTGATTTAAGAAAAAGCTACGTTCAGCCCGATGTGGCGCGGAAATCACCAACTGTCCCTGATACACCAGCGGTTAAAGCAGAACCAAATGACACCCCCAATAACCAGCCCACACAGAAAACGTCTGACCAGGACCAAATATCTTACATCGAAAGCCAGCATAAACTGTGGCAGGCCGGCATCGCTGTTCCCAGAGAACAATCTGGAAACGCTGCAAGAAAAAAACTGCTGCAGACGGCTGAAAAAATCCGTTCCGTTAAGTTTGTGCCCGCCAAGGTCCCCGAACCATTCATCGTTATTAGAACACCCGCCAAACCCGAACCCAACGAAACTGTCCCCGACGAACAGCCGCAGCAGCAGGCTTTGACACTGCAGGCCGCCAGGGAACCGCCCCGAGGCCCCCTGACGCCGCAGACGCTGCGGATAATAGAGGAACAATCCGCACACCCCCAGACCCAGAAGTGCCCGTTCGAACTGGCGGAACTGCTGTTTCGGACCGGCCAGCTGAAACTGGCAGCTGTTTTTTACCAGGAAGCGCTTGGCAGAATAAATCCTGACGATGCCGCACTGGCCCGGAACCGAGCCTGGATACTGTTTCAAACGGCAAATTGTCTTCGTGAACACCAGCAGCTGCAGGCAAAGGAATTTTATACACGACTGATTACGGAATATCCCGCTTGTCCCTGGTTTGATATCGCCAGAGTCTGGGAACAGCTCATTGACTGGTCCGAAAAGGAAAAACCACAAACGTTGATTCAGCACGTTGCCGTGCGGTAAACCCCAAATTATGCCGGATGGAGTAAATTACAGGTGGTAAAAAACGACAACAACGCGCACCAGTACAGACAAAAAGGTCAGATCCCCGACGTTCTGATTGCCGACAACGACTGCAGGTCTGCGCGATTGATACTTGAAATCCTCGCCCGAAAAAACGTCCATGCCGACCTTGCCGAAGATTATAAACGCGCTGTGAGTTTTCTGGACAATAACAGGTACAACCTGGTTTTTACCGCTGAAACCATAAGCACGCAGCAGGACGGCTTCGAGCTGCTGGCAAAGGTAAAGGAAAGTTCTCCCGAACTGCCTGTGATTATGATGGCCCAGCCTCAGGGCGCCGGCCAGGAAAATCAGCAGCAGCTGGTTGCCGCCGCCGTCAAGGCCGTGCGTAACGGCTGTTGCGACTTCCTGACAAAACCTCTCGATGGTGAAAAAATCCAAAACATCCTGCAGACCTATCTGCCCAACCATGATGTATGTACCGCCGCCTGCGCCCAGCACAACTGCAGGACCGTTTACAACATTGTCGGCAGAAGCCCGAAACTGCTCCAAACCCTCAATCTGGCCAAAAAAATAGCCCCCACCTCGGTGCCGGTCCTGATAACAGGTGAAAGCGGCACCGGAAAGGAGCTGCTGGGTCTGCTTATCCACCATCACAGTAAAAGGGTCAACGGCCCTTACGTAAAAGTCAACTGTGCCGCACTGAGCGACTCGCTTCTTGAAAGCGAGTTGTTCGGTCACGAAAGGGGCGCATTCACCGGCGCATACACCCAGCGCAAGGGAAGATTCGAAACCGCGCACAGCGGAACATTGCTGCTGGACGAAATCACCGAAACGCCCGTAAAATTCCAGGCAAAACTGCTGCGCGTAATCGAACAGCAGGATTTCGAACGCGTTGGCGGCAATGAAAACATCAGTATAAATGTCAGAATAACAGCCACAACCAACAAGGACATCCTGTACGAAATCCAGCGGGGTCGGTTCAGACGCGACCTTTACTATCGACTGTGTGGGGTAAGACTGGTCATGTCACCGCTGAGAGAACGCCCCGAGGACCTTGTGGACATGGTCTGGCATTTTGTAAACATCCACGCCCACCAGACCCACCGGAAAATAGCGGCCCTCGACCCTGCAATGATGAACATCTTTGCCGACTATTCCTGGCCCGGCAACGTCCGCCAGCTTAGAAACGTTGTTGTTACCAGCCTGCTTCTGGGCGTCGGCCAGACCCTTTCATTAGCCGATGTCTCATGGCTGTTCGATGAATTGCAGCCTCTGCCCGAAATAGCGCATAACCAGCCCTGTAATTGCGATACCAAAATCGAACAAGTACTGCCTTTTGCCGCAGCACCGCTTGACCAGATAGAACGCCGCGCAATCCTGGACACACTGCGACACACCGCCGGAAACCAGACCAGGGCCGCAAAGGCGCTGGGCATCAGCGACCGCACCCTCAGAGACAAATTGCGAAGGTATCGCCAGCAGGGCATCCTGCAGACGACCTGAAAAACAATAATTGTTAAAAACCAATTGGGGACACAAGAGAAAATGGCAGATGAAAACGAACAAAAAACAGAAGCCCAGGAACAGGAACCCGTTTCCAAAGAGCAAACCAGTACCGAATCCCAGCCGGCCGCCAAAAAAAGTATCCTGCCATGGGTGATAATGGCCCTTGCAGTCATTGCCTGCGCAGGTGCAGGTTTCGGCCTAAGCCGCCTGCTTGCCGGCTCTGCATCACAGCAGCAACCTGCCGCGACTGAACAGGACACTGCAAAACAAAACACAAAAACCGCCGCTAACACCCCGGATACCGGAAAGAGGTGGTATTATGATTTGGAGCCGGTGGTGGCAAATCTGAATGAGCCCCTCGTAACACGTTATGTCAGGGCAACTCTGACCCTCGAAATCAGCTCTGCTTTGAACCAACAGGAAGGTGTTGCTCTAATCGAAAGGAAAAAACCGGTGCTGGCAAGCTTTCTGAGCATCTTTCTGGCGGGTCTTACACTCGAAGACTGCAGAGGCGATAAGAACCTCAAACGCATTCAATCCGAAATACTCGACTCTTTCAACGAAAAGCTTTTCCCCGATGCAGCGCCTCAGATTAAGGCCATACTTTTTAAGGAATTCGCAATACAATGACAGACACACCCGGCAAAAACCTGACCAGGGAAAAGATGCAGCAGATTCTCGCCGCGATAGGTTCTCGCCCCGCCGAAGACACCGCTGACGATACCGCCGAGCAGTACAACTGGCATCAGCCGAACTATTTCAGCGCCGAACAGCTCAAAAAAATCGACGGCTTCACTGAAAAAGTCACTGCCTCGGTCGCCGACAAATTTCATGACTTGTGCCACAGTGATTTTGACGTAAAACTTGCCTGCCTGACAATGCACTTTGCAGAGGAGCTCGTCGGCCAGATTTTAGATAACGAACCAAACAATTATTACCTTGCCTTCGGCACCGAACAAGACCCCAAATGTGCGGCCGTGACAATGCCGCCGGAAACCGCTGCGATTTGGATAGCGCTGGTGCTCGGTGAATCCGAGCCCCTCAATTCCAGCAGGGAACTGTCTCAACTGGAAGAATCGATTTTACTGGATACCGCATCCGCCATCGTGAAGGCACTTGACGAATCTTATCCCGAAAACGCCGGCAAGCTCTTCCACCACGCAACCGGTATCATAAGAAAACAGTTGCCGCTGGCCCTGCCCGGTTCGCAGGAAACATGCAAAATCACCTTTAACATCGAACAGATTAAATCAAAGAAAAGCTCGCAGGCTTATGTACTGATTCCCTGCACCAAATTAGACGCCGTAGCCGGTAAAGACAGTCAGGCTGCCGATAAACTCGCACCGAAGGATGCCTCAAAAAAAATGCTCGAGCACCTTAATGAAATGACCGTTTCGGTCAAGGCACAAATCGGCTCTATGCTGCTTACGTTTGAAGAGGCCTTCAGCCTTGGGCTCAATGACATATTGTTACTGAACAAAAACGTCAATGAGCCTGTTGACGTGTATGTCGGGGGGCAGAAGCTCTTTCGCGGTTGGCCCGCAAAGGCTGCAGGCACCTATGCGGTACTAATCAAAGATAAAACGGAAAGTTGAATGCGTACAACAATAAAAAAATCGGCATCAAACCGTGTCACGGTGAATAATTTTTAAGGAACACAGATATGGCACAGACAACCGAAGCTGTTGAAGAAAAAAAACAGCAAACCCCGGACCAGCCCGGCGACAATCAGCAGACCGACTCAAAAACACACGCCCAGGCCGCCGAATTCTCGGAAGTTTCCGGCCCGGAGGCAGCCGGCAGCGGCTCGAGTATTGACATATTGCTGGATATGAACATTCCGGTGACCGTCTCTATCGGCCAAACCGAAATGCCCGTCAAACGTCTTTTGCAGATTGGACCGGGCTCGGTGCTAAAGCTCGACAAATCAATTAATGCACCCGTGGACCTGTTTATGAACAACACCAAGTTCGCCACGGGAACTGCTGTGGTCGTTGAGGGGCGCTTCGGTGTCAGGATAGAGAATATCCTTGGCCTGCACGAGTCGGTCGTGCAGCCAAAAAAGTAATTTGAAAATCGGCTCACAGGTAGTACAAAACTATGGCCGCTAATAATAAATCAGATTTATCTAACGCACCCGCAAACAAAAGCGGCGCCGCCAACAGTTCGCAGGGCTCTCGCGCACCAGCTGCAACCGCTCTGGGCCACCCGTTTGCCTCGCACAGCAATATTGCGATGGCCCTGGTTCTGGTTACCGTTCTTGCCACTCTTATAATCCCTCTGCCGACCGCGATTTTGGATATGCTTTTGGCCTGCAGCATATCGCTGGCCGTGGCGGTTCTGATTGTCACCCTGTCGTCAAAGGAAGCTCTCGAATTATCCGCCTTTCCTTCGCTGCTGCTTTTCGTTACCCTGTTTAGACTGTCACTTAACGTCGCCTCCACCAGGCTGATACTGCTGCACGGCGACGCCGGAAAAATTATACAGACCTTCGGCTCCTTCGTGGCCGGCGGCAGCTTCGTGGTCGGACTTGTCATTTTCCTGATTCTGGTTGTCATCCAGTTCATCGTCATAACAAAAGGCGCAGAGCGAATAAGCGAAGTCGCCGCCAGATTTACTCTCGACGGTATGCCCGGCAAACAAATGGCAATAGACGCCGACCTTAATGCCGGCACCATAACCGAGGCCCAGGCCAACCAGCGCAGAGAAAAAATCATCAAGGAAAGCGAGTTCTACGGCGCTATGGACGGCGCCAGCAAGTTCATTCGCGGTGACGCTATCGCCGGACTTATCATCACCGCCGTAAATATCATCGGCGGCGTTATCATGGGCTACTCAAAGGGAATGACTATAGGCGCCGCCATCAGAACATACTCGATTCTTTCCATCGGTGACGGCCTGGTCTGCCAGATACCTTCCATTATAATATCGGTAAGCTCAGGCTTTCTGGTAACCAAAATCTCTTCCCAGCACAGTGTCGGCCAGGACCTGTCCAGACAATTCCTCAGGTCCTCCGGGCCGCTGATGACCGCATCGGCCATAATCGCCGGAATGGTACTGGTGCCGGGCCTGCCTAAAATACCATTCCTGGTACTGGCCGGCGCTGCTGCCTGCGCGGCAAGAATCGTCAAAAAGCACGAAAAAGCCACAGAAAAAAAACCCGACAAAACCGCATTACAAACAAAGGCCGAACAGCAGCCTCTCGAAGAGCTGCTCGACATCGACAGGGTCTCGGTAAATGTCGGAGTTCGCCTTGTCAGCCTCGTGGACCCCCGCAAAAACAGCACCGTATTCGAAAGAATCGGCGCGCTTCGAAGAAAATTCGCCCAGCATATGGGTATCGTCATACCTCTTGTCAGGCTCAAAGATAATATCACTCTTGAGCCCAATACTTACGAAATAAAACTCTTTGACCATACCGTCGCCACAGCAAGGTTAGAGCCTGACATGTTCTTAGCCATGGATTCCGGCACCGTTGCCAACAGGGTCGGCGGAATTGAAACCACCGAACCCGTCTACGGCCTGCCGGCACTGTGGGTTACCCAACCGAACAAGGAAAAAGCCGAATTGAACGGGTACACCGTCATTGACGCCGAATCCGTCTTCATCACACACCTGTCGGAAACGCTCAAAAAACACGCCGACGAATTATTAACCAGAGAAGATGTCCAGCAGCTGGTTGACAGACTGCGAAAAATACAGCCTTCGCTGGTCGGCGATGTCGTCGGCGAACTGCTGCCCATCGGATTGCTGCAGCGGGTGCTTAAAAACCTGCTCAAGGACCATATACCAATTCGAGAACTGACTACCGTCCTTGAATGCCTCGCCGAAGCCGCTGCAAAAACCAAAAATTCCGTGGCTTTGACCGAACTGGCCAGAAAGTCACTGGCCAGAACCATTACCGACCAGTACAAGGTAAACGGTAAAATCATCGCTGTCACGCTCGAACCCGAACTGGAAAACCATATGGGCGCCAATTTGCAGCAGCAGGCCGAGCAGATAAACCTCGCGTTGCCCGCCGAGATGGCCCTGGATATAACCAGAAAAATTGCCAACGCCTGGAAAACCGCTATGGAGCAGGGAAAAGATAATGTGGTGCTGGTTTGTGATTCGACTCTGCGATGGCCCCTGGCCAAAATGCTGTCGAGGACCGTGCCGCCGCTTCCGGTTATCGCTTATGACGAAATTGTCCTCGGAACGGACATCCAGCCCATTGAAACCATATCCTGCGACCTTGACAGCTTCTCATCCGTTGAAAAACAACAGCTTCTCGTAGGTGCATAGTTATGTGGGCAATAAAAAAAGGCCGATAAAGATAAAGGAGCCTGTTGATTATGCCCTTAAACGTCAGAGCAATAGCCGTAAAAACCGCCGTCATCGGCTTCTTCGTGTTAAGTCTTGTACAGGTCTTTGCCGGCCTTTCGCCTGCTGCCTGCTGCTACAGGGCCGTCATCGGGGCGGCAATTATTTACCTGGCAACAGCCCTGGCGGTAAAAGCTGTTAACGCCATCATCACCGACGCCATTATTACAAAGCAGATGCACAGACAAAGAGAACAAGAAAGTGCCTACTGAAACCGAAAATATTGCCCAGGAACAGCCGTTGGTCCGGCATCCAGACTCTAAAAGCCATCTTAAAACCGTGGCACTGCGGGCTTACTCCAGTCAAAAGAAACAGCCTGTCGGAAACGACCGGATAGTTCAGCTTTTACCCATGGTCGCCAGAATCGCTCAGCGTATGGCAGGATACCTCAAACCTCCCTTGTCTCTCGAAGACCTCGTATCGGCGGGCACGGTCGGGCTGATTAAGGCCGCCAGAAATTACGACCCCTCCCAGCAGGCCGAGTTCAGAACCTACGCATTCATAAGAATAAAGGGTGCCATTCTCGACGAACTGCGGCATTTTTCTCTCCTGCCTCAAAATATAAGTAAACAGGCCCGAAAGGCCCTGCTGATCAGCAGACAAATCGCTGAGCAGACCGGCGCATGCCCCACTGATGACGAATTGGCTGAAAAACTCGGAATAACTGTTGATAAACTTTACGAAACATTCGAAAGCATTCGTGCTCAGTACTCAGTCTCCATCAACCAGGACCACAACACCGCATTCGCCCTAAGCGACATTTTGCCCTCGGTCAATACCCCCGCTCCCGACAAGCAGCTCGAACGAAAAGAACTCATCGAAATGCTGACAAAAGCAATAAAACAGCTGCCCGCAAGGCAAAGAGAAATTATCCTGCTTTATTATCAGCAGCACCTGACTATGAAGCAGATTGCACAGGTTTTGAACATTACCGAATCACGCGTAAGTCAGCTGCACGCAAAAATAATATTCAATCTGGCTGTAAAATTGAGGTAAAAATAAAATGGACGACGACCTTCACATAATAAAGCCCGTCGAGGTTCTGAAAAACATTGCAGAACCGACCCCTGCCAAACAAAGAGAACAGAGAAAAAACCGACAAAACCCGGGCAAAAAAAAGCCGCCGCAGCTTTCAGTTGAACGCAGTTTCGATGCAAAAACAACTGAAAACGACCAAAGTACACTTGACTATTGTGCCTGAATAAAAAAACAAAAAAAGCATAGCCGAAAAAGATAAGGTCTTGGCAAAAATGCAAAAGCTGTTCGAACACATAATAAAAGCCGAAAATGTTTCCATCGACGGTAACTTTCGTATCGAGCCCGGCCGGCCCCAGGGACAACCAAAACCTAATAATGTACCTGCCCAGGTCCGGATCGTTGAAAACACAGACGATTTCGCTGTTGTCGAAATAACCTGCTGCTGCGGTACGAAAACCCTGTTGAAGTGTCAATATCCAAACGCTCAGCCATCGGCCAAGCAGGCCGACCAGCAGGCAGAACAAACACAGTAAAAAAATGACCGAAAAATTAAAACAGATGAATAGAAAAAAACATTATCGTCTTGTAGTGACCAAATACCCGAAGGTTAAGAAAGGAAACTGCCATGTCGGTTAAACAAAAAATCGCTGTTCTTGTGCCTTTGCTGCCGATGATGCTTGCCTTGCAAAGCTGTGGGTTCGTGCGGTATCTCCAAAATACCGTTGTACCGCCCGCTGAGCCTCAAATCCAGATTGACTCCAGCCATGCGCGCCCTGCCAGGTTCCGGCAATCCGACCAGAAGGCGCCTACCGCCGTCGAATCCGCCATTGAACTGTCGCAAAAATACGCCAAAGTCTCTGATGAAGCCTCGGTTTCGCGACAGGAAAAAGACCGCCTGACCACCGAAAACCACCTCTTAAAACAACAGCTTATCCAGGTCCAGGCCGAATTCGAGAATACAAAACAGCACCTGGCAAAAGCAAACGAAATGCTCGTTGAAATGCGCATCGAACTGAACAACTGGAAGCTCGATATCCTTGGCTTCCGGGACGAAATCCGCTATGCCGAGCAGTCGCAGATGGAGGCCCTGAGCAAAATAGTCGAATTCCTCGGCGGAGAGGTCGCAGCCGGCCCGCTCACTTCGCAGAATACCAAGCCGCTGTCATATACCGAGCCTAATTATCCGGGTATAGTTAAAAGTAAATGATTGTATCAGAATCTCTTAAAGGGTACCTAAATGAGCGGTTGCAGTAAACTGCGGTTCTTATCAGCCTTATGTTTGGCCCTGCTTGGCGCCTGTCGCACCCGCCCACAGCCGCCCCCTGCCACAAATTACTATTACCTCAATCCCGATAAGGAGTTGGCAACCATAGGCAGGGCCGTCATAGTCGGTCTTGAGAACGAGTCTGATTATCCCCAAATCGCCGACCAGTTCACAAAGGCACTGTTCGAATCCGTACAGAAACAGCAGTTCTTCGGCCTTACACTAATCAGCAGGGATGACCCGCAATGGCGCAGCCTGATGCTCAAATCCGATGCTCAATTCTCACTGGAACAAATGTTTGCCGTCCGAAAGTGCCTTGGCGCCGATGCCATATTGTCCGGTACAATAACCACTTATCGGCCTTATCCCAACATGGCCGTCGGCCTTCGACTAAGATTGCTCGACCTCAGGGATGGCCAATTGCTCTGGGCACTCGAGCAGATTTGGGATACCACCGACAAAACCACTGAAGCACGTATTAAAAAGTATTTCAAAGACGTTATCCGCGCAGACTTTGAGCCTCTGCGCGAAAAACTGGTAATCCTTAGCTCGATAAGGTTTACGGATTTCGTCGCGTACGAAACGGCCCGGACTTTAATCCAGTGAAAATAATTTGAAGGGCTGCCCTTATCGTCCGCAAAGAAAAAAAACTTTAGAAAAAATGTAATTCGGCAAAAAAACACTTAAGTTTCCTGAAAATTAAGCGACAATACCGATGGTTTGAAAAGCTTCCTGGGTTTCGGTGCGATGGTAGAAAAAATAAACACAAATCAAATTCCTAACTTCCTCGACAAAACTTCCGCCGGGCAGCTGAACAACAACGATTCGGCCCCAAATAATGACCCTGAAGTCTCTCTGCAGGTCGATTACGCTTCTTTTATTGAAAGCGCGCTTGCACAAACTCTTGAAGCCGACAGCCAGGCCGTACAGAAAGCCAAACAGCTTTTGGATTCCGGGCGGCTCGATACCGAAGAAAACATCACTGCTGCTGCCGAGGAAATCGCGGACTTCGGCATTTAACGGTCCGCGTAAATATAAAAAGAGTATTTGCTGTACAACGTACAGCTTATACAAAGGCCGACCACGGATGGTCGATACAAAAGCCTGAAAGGATTTCGCAAACTCGGCGAGGATAGGTGTACAGCTGGAACCCCCAGTCATCCATACCTCGCCGTTTTTTTATTATAGCCGTACACTCGGCCTGAAATTGCCCGCAGAGGAATACTTATGCGCTTTGAGCTGGGTATCGATAATAAATTCAAAAAATTCTGGAAATTTTACCTGCTGCAGTCTCTTCTGGCCGGTATCGCAATGTTTATTCTCGTGCTGATACTCGGCCAAAAAAACATGGTCGTTGTCAGCAGCATGGGCGCCACAACTTTTATACTCTTTGCCTTGCCTAACGCCTACTCTGCACAAACCAGAAACGTCATCGGCGGACATCTCATAGGCCTGCTTGTCGGCACGATTTTCTATTTTACCGCCCTGCCGTACTGGCTCGAATATCCGCTTGTCATAGCCGTTGCAATCCTTATTATGGTCATCGTAAACGCCGAACACCCCCCCGCCGCCGGCACGGCCCTGGCGGTGGTAATAAACGAAGTCTCTATCGGCGTATGCGCAACTATAATACTAAGCACAATCGTTCTGACCCAGGTACGCTATTATTTGAGACACCACCTGCAGAACCTGCTGTGATTGCCCTGAAAAAAGTAACTCACACATAGCGGTCAAAAATCATCCCCGTCATATCCGTTTCCGCAGCTGATTGTCTTTGGTAAATCCCGAAAACGGATCTATCTGTTTTATCCCTTGTTCTGTTTTCCGCCCGGCCTGTCTTCTCCGCTGCTGTTTTACCCCACTGACTTAACGGTACCGACCGGATAACCGTGCTTGCAATGCGCTTTATCATTATTACCCTGCCTCCGCCGGCTCTATCTTAGCACAAAACCGCCGGCAATCCAAGCAGGGTCACAAAAGCCGATGTCAGGACGCGCTGCTGTGCACGCCCGAACTGATATTATAGGAACATCTCGACAAATTTATTGTACTTGCACCCGGATTTTAAGCTAAAATCTTGTACCTTTGAGCTGTGCTCGACCCGATGATTTAAGGCTGTTGGCAGACTATGCAGATTATCGCCCAATGTCCCTGGTGCAATCACTGCTGGCTGCTGGCCGAAGACGCCGCAGACAGAAGGATTACCTGTCCTGCCTGTTTTGGGCTATTTAAGATACCACCTTTGCACGAGGTCCCAATGGCCGTCAGAATCATTAAGCAGGCCAAGGGAACCATTTACGTTGACCAGCACGGAAACACTTACGGCTGACCTCCGATTTCTGTCTTGCGATTTCTGGCTTCTGCCCTCCAACCTCTACCTGCTGTCCACTTTATGCTGCCTTTGATTCCCGAGCCGCGATTTACGAGTCACCAGCGACCAGCTTCGAGCGATGTTTTACATTGTGTATGCCATAGTTTCCACTCAATCCCAGCCGCCCAAATGACGAAGTTTCCGATAGAAGGTTTTTTGAATCTTTAGCTGATGCCCGTGCCGTGCTGTTTTATCCGCCCGGCAGTTTCAGCGTAAGGATACAAAAATGCAAACATAGCCTTTGCGGGCGCCGGATATTATAGGACCGCTGGAAACTGTCCCGGCGATGGTTAGAGGAGATTTTCTTTGATGGCTGAAGCTCAGCAGGGCCAAAAAATCGGTGCCATAACGCCCGATAAAAATGCTTTGCCGGCGACTAACTGCTTTGCCGGCGACCATGCAGCTGCCGTCGATATAGCATCCGGTCGGCTGGTAACATCCTCCCGTGTCTGGATGGAGGTTCGGGACATTATGAGCACGGATGTAACCACCATATCCTCGCATAACACCGTACTGTCCGCGGCTAAAGTCATGTCTGAAAATAAAATCTCCTGCCTGGTTGTTGTCGACGACAATAACGTCACCGGAATACTCACAGAGACAGACATGTTGACCCCAATCGCAGCCCAAAAGACCGATTTCAGCACCATACTCGTTGCGGACATAATGTCGTCACCTGTCCAAACAGTCCAGGACGAGCTGTCGGTCTTTGAAGCCGGCAGGATTATGGAGGCTGAATCCATAAAGAAACTGCC
>DATKWV010000182.1:0-33554 GCA_035529405.1 Sedimentisphaerales bacterium
GCCAAATTTTATGTTGACCTGCGGAACCGACGAAGTCAATTAGTGTTAAGCCTGATTCTTCTGTAGGCAAAAGCCCTATAGCGCTACTGGTGTGATTAACCAAAAACCAGGCTTTTGTTTGGAAGGCGATAGTAATAAAAACGAGCCGTCAATCCCAAAGCAGTAGCTGAAAAGGTTAAACACCAAAACCGGCCTTGAATATTATCTGCGGCAGCTACAGCAGCGGCCGGTTAATACCGGTAAAGGGCTACATATTGAACTTGTTGACGATATAGAGGCGAAGGGGGCATTTACAGAAGTACTTGTACCCGAAAGAGAACGAATGACCGCATTTTTTGGGCGAGTCTTTTTCGAGGCATTGCACCAAATCTTCCGCGCCGTATTTTTTTATCCTGCTGACGTTGGTTAAGTTGGAATTGTAGCATTTATAATCAAATTGGCAGGGGAACTGCGTTATTATTTGCTGCATTTTGTTTCTGGCTTCTGTCGTGATCTGCATGGTATTTCCCCCTGATTCTGTTTTGTTTTAACCCTTTTAACAGTCACAGAATTACAAAAACAGCCCCATGTTTTCTTCTCCCAACCTGATTTCCGCGCAAGCGCCTAAATCGATATACTATATATTTTATGCTAACAGACAATAAGAAAATTTTAAAAAACACATTTTTTTTGCCAAATTCGGGAACAAGGACAATCAGCGGCCAATATGGTGTGTAACTAGTTGTATTGAAAAGGCTTGTGTGCCAAGGCGTATACAGATTTTCTCGGCAGCTCAACAAAATACCAGCAATTTCCCCATGCGGGGGCGGGATTAACCCGCAGGTTTATAATCTTTTCGGGCCTTGCGCAAAGGGACATAACCTGATGGTAATAAGAGTATATTAACCGGCAGCAGAAACCGGCAAAGCCCTGATTTACGGTGACTGGTCAGTCCGTTACCATCTGACTTCAGACAAGCGTCGGCCACATTTGGAATGAGGGTTGCAGAGCACTTAAACCGGCACAGTTACATATCATATAGTTATTGCCGCCAAACAAGATGAAAGGAGTTGAAAAATGCGAGAGTCGGTAATTCTTTCCAAAGCCTTATCGTTAACGTTGTTGCTTCTTATGGCAGGCTGTTTCTCATCCAATCCCGCAGATATAGCAGCCTTTGTCAAACCAACCGCCGTCAATATCAGCGCAGACAGTTATATTTTACATCCGCCCGACAGGGTTGAGATACACTGCTCGAAGGTTCCGGAGCTTCATCTGCAGACTCAACAAATCCGTCCGGACGGCAAGGTCGCATTTGAGGGTCTGGGGGAAATACACGCGGCGGGCAAGACACCGAAAGAATTGGCGGCTGTTATCCATGAAAAGATTCTAATGTTGTATGCCTTGACGGGACAACACCCCATCGACGTGCGCGTGGTAGCTTTTAGAAGCCAGGTGTACTATGTTCTGGGGCATGTTTTCTTTCCCGGAGCCAAGGTATGTACCGGGCGTGATACTGTATTGAGAGCCTTGGCCGAATCGCGTCTGAGTAATCTGGCTTGGCTGGAAAGAATACAGGTTATCAGGCCGTCTGCGAATAAAAATGTCAGACCGAAAATATTTGAGGTGAATTTCGACAGGATGGGTGCACATGGTGACACTGCCAAAAATGTGCTTCTGGAGGAAGGAGACATCATTTATGTACCGCCGACGATTCTGGCGGCTATAGGTCTGAAGATAGAGGAGTTTGTCAGTCCGATAGGGCGTGCGTTTTCGACGGTGAATATTGTCCAGGGCCCGCCTGGGGCGCGTGACGCGCAATAATTGGGCGTGCTGCACAACTGAGACTTTGACAGACTGAGCAAGTATCTCTGCCTCTTCGGCCTGACGGCTCGGGCGCCCTTGAGAGCTGGGGTATTCACCCTTGAGGTCGGAGAGGCAGGGTTTTTGACAGGTCGTAGAGAAAAGGTATTTTTTCATGCGCATTTTTGTGGCCAGGACCGCCCTGAGGTTTTTCTTTTTTAGTAATTCACCCGGGCTGTAGGAAAGCGGCAATAAAATGCAGTACGAGCTAAGGCGGGAAAGATTAAAGAATTTACATTTTATCAGCACAATCTGGTTTGTAATTAATGCCGGTTATATGTTGATTGCGGGTTTGCTGCAAACCGGCAGGAAATGGTGGGTGATTGTGTCGGTTTCGGGGTATTCGGCTTTAATAGTATTTTTGCTTATAAGTCTGTATTTGTTTGCGGTTTTCAAAAACGTGGCCGCCGGTGACAAGACAGCCAAAGAACATTCATTGACCACTTCTGTTTACTATTTGCTCTTCTACTATGCCAGCCCGTTTATCGGCACAGTGGCTGGTATTTTCGCCGCTGTCAAAAGCAGCACCGTAAGTAATTACCTTCTGGTTATGGCCGCAGGGTCTTTATGGGTGACTTTTTTGGTTTGGATTATGATTGACCCTCTGCTTGCGGTAATAGAAATTCTGGTACCTCCCGGCCGGCAACACTGGAGGCGGCGTCTGGCACAAGCGAGGGTCCAACACGCAAAAGACCGGCTGGCCAAAGAGCATTTGCTCGCTGAAGTGCAGGCAAGGGAACAACAGCAGCGCAACTGGTGGCGCAAGGTTTTGACACCGGCCGCCCGGGAACTTGCGACTTTGCTGACCAGCAGCAACATCACGCACGAGGTTAAGAAAACAAAAGCTGTTGATATCGGCGTAGATGCCTGGCAAATGGGCGGGCTGAATTGCATGCAGCAGCTTCATTCTATGGCAATGGAAATATCCGGGCGAAACTGCCGAAACTGGAAAATTATCGATTATGTCTCAATTTGGTGGGATGGGATAGGAAGCTGGCGAAGTGACTGGCTTGAGAAAGACAGTTAATCAATTCTGTCGCAGGTGGGTCCTCAATTAACTTTTCAATTTAAACACATAAGGAGATTAACGTGAAAAGTTTACGGATGCCAAAGAGAGTATTTTGGGCTTATGTGATAATTGTTCTTGCCGTTTGCGTATCGGTTGCTGTTGCATTGGACCCGATGGGACCGGCTTGTTCTCAACTGACAGCCGGGCAATTCAGTGCCGGCGCAGAGTATTCGTGCAGCAGGATGGATGTGAAATTGGACAACGGCAAAGGCAGCTGGCAGGGCTTTACAAACGGTTCGCTTGAGGCGTTTAATTCGGGCAGGATGTCTTCGACTACCATCGAGAACCTCAACCTGTCGAAGGTGTATGCCAATCTCTCGTACGGAATAACCGGCAATTGGCAAGCGGGTCTGCGCCTGGGTGCGGCCAAAGCCGACTTTAACTACAAAGACGGTGCCAGACCATTGTTCCCCGTACCTGTTGCCGGGGGGGGGAGGTGTCCTCTTTCCGGACGGACAAAAAGCCGATGGTGACAGCGGGTTCAGTATCGGTTTGGACAGCAAAGCCACTTTTTACGAAAAGGGCAAACTGAGGGTCGGAGGACTTTTTCAAATCAGCTGGTCACAATCCGACGGTAAAAAAAGCGGTCTGCATCCCGTTGACGGCGGCGTAAACGCCTTCATGGGCCCCGCTGAGGGAATACCCTGGTCTCATTCCGTTGATATAAGTATTACGGAAATACAATTGGCGCTTGGCTCAACTTATCGCCTCACCGAGCGAGTTTCAATTTATGGCGGTCCGTTTTTTCACTTCATCGACGGACACGTGAACGGCAGGTACAGCGAATCGGGCGAGGCTTTTGGTTCGACTTTGGACTATCGTACGAAATATCGTTATGACATAGATGAGAATTCATTTTTCGGCGGTTACGTGGGCGTGCAGTTCGAGGCTTTCAGGAACGCCTTGTTTAATATAGAGTACCAGCATACGGCTTTTGCCGACGCACTCGGGATGCAGTTGATATGGAGGTTTTAATACCGCCTCCACAGGGGGCATTGGCTGGCTGAACAATGCCTGTACGTTTACGTTGCTTTTCGTACCGGCATTGCGTCCGAAGCAGATTTTTCCGCTTCGGACGCAATATGCGGTTTCTGGTCCTTACAGGGTTCTTCGCCTATGCAGCCATCCGACAACGCCTACGCCTATGCTGCCCAGTAAAATCGCGCCGGGCGCCGGAAGCATGGAAGTATTGGAAGTTACATCCAGACGTGCGGTTTCTACTTCCATCTGGTTCAAGCCGCCGCGAACCACCCAGTTGAGTTTGACACCGACCGCCACCCCGTTCAACCAGCTCGGGTCAAGGTCAAAAGTAGTAGAAGTTAGATGGCTGTGCTGGGTGTCAATAATATCATCGTTGTTGCCTATGCCGGGTTTTATTCCGTAGCGGTCGGCAAATGTCATGCTGTTTAGCCACATTGTATTGCCGTATCTATCCCGATGGTGCCACACACCGGCCTTGTCCTTGAACCACAGAGCAGCGGAGTTGCCAAGGTCCAGGTCGTCCACCACTACAGTCAAAGTTGCCCTGGAAATCAATCCGTCCACCAGGGCCTGGTCGTATGCGGTGTGCCCGCCGGGGTACGGATTATCAACAGGCAGAAGCTGCCATTGGGTCGAAATCGGGGCTTGCCCATCCCACCAGAAGTTGTCAAGTACGGTCAGTACCTGCACCGGCTGACCTGTATAGGTAATCGTGGTGGGGGCTGCAGCAGCACAGGTAACTACCGTAAGAACCAGCAGACTGACTAATATTAAATTTTTCATGGTCACCTACCTGAAATTTTATGCACATAAAATGAATCTTGATTTTAAAACACCTTCATTGGTGGTCGTGCCGTAACCAGGGAAATCCGGGGGACCGCGCGAAAGGCTCGAAAAGATAATGCTGAATCTGAAATAAAGGCGCTGCTGGATTATTGAAACAAAGCGCTTTGAGGCTGTTATTGGAGGAAAGTACGGCGATTCTGTTGCGGGTTGAGGGTACTGGAAGAAATGCTTGTTTTGGCGGCAGATATCGGGGCGGTCTGGTTTGTATAACAAATGTTCAGCCGTTGGTTTCGTTTCAGGTATGCCGGCCAGATGACGAAGCAAGCCTATGTAATCGGTCCCTTCGATGTCACACCGTGTTCGCGAATTGTTTTCGAACGGGTATAAGTTAAGGGCTTTTGTTACCTGCCGGCGCGTAACTGATGTACCGCGGCACAAATACTCGGCCAGCTTAGGCACAGCATTAAGACCGCCTTGACATGTGTACAGCAGGGTCGTAAACAGGCTCAGCCAAATCCTGCGGTCTCTAACCAGTGATACACAAACAAATCCGGTCAAAACCAACAGCATGGCCGCCGGTATGACAGGTAAAGCGATTACACCGGTTTTCTGAGAATTGGGTGAATATACACCTTCCGTGGGTAACAACGTAATTTCCCGGCCGATTGCAGCCAGGCTTGTATCGAAAGACTCGAAGACCTCAACGGTGTTACACGACTCAGGTACCAGGCTGCCGCCGGTCAGGCAGAGTTTGTGATTATTTGTCGTAGGTGCTGCTCGGGCAGAAGTTATCAGCATCATTAGCGCACATACCGTCACGGCTATAACTAAATTTCTGTATTCGCGTTTCATGGCAGCGATACTGTATGGCGTTCTGCCGGTACATTCTGCGGCCTTACCGCATGCCGGCGATTATAATATATTTTTTTCCCACCTTATTTACCAGGTTTGACAGCCTCGCGTAGAGGCTGTCAAACCCAGCTTAGCGGAGGGGGGTGATGAGCTTTTTATTGTTTCCGTATCTTCTAAAATCTCATGTTCTCAGCTTCCAGTTTGCCAGAACACCTTCAAGTTAATGTTAAACAACACCAAGCCGCTGTAAATCGGGGCAGAATCTATTTTTGCTGTAGTAAGAAGTACTCTTGTTTTTATAGGAATAGCCCCTATGTCAGATGTTATTCTGCAATTTTTTCTCGGCGGCTTCGCGAGCAATTTCGGACCGGGATGCGATTTCTGATATGGCAATGGGCGCCGCACCCGGTTTTGAGGGAATGTAAAACCTGTTGATGTCTTCAATAAATCTTAATAAAAGCAAAATTTTGCTTTCAACGCGGATTCTTTTGTAAAGATTCCGCAGGTGGGTTTTAACTGTCCCGTGCCTTATCTTCAGGGCCTTGGATATTTCACTATTATTAAATCCCCGGCAAACAAGTATTGCCACCTGCAATTCCCTTGGGGTCATGTGGTACCGTTCTTTAAGATAAAGCCATTGTCGTTCGTCAAGCAGTATCCCCTTGGGCCGCTTAAAGAGCGAATCCTCCTTTTTCATATTGTTATTAGTAGGTAGCGGCGCCATGGTCATCGTTCCGGCGACAATTTACCCAGCAGATGCCGGGCTTGACTAACCTGCTTCGGCGACAAGCCTCCGAGCTTATTGTTCAGCTCGAGCGTTTTTTTAAGGTTCTCGATAGAACTGCTGTCTTCTTTCAAATCCGCCAGTACAAGCGCCAGGTGCAGATGAGCTACAGCCAATTCCCTGCGGTTTTTCGGATATAACCGCACACATCTGGCAAAATCCTCACCTGCCTTATGGTGCTGGCCAAGCCTGTAATATATTACGCCTCGCGTATCAATAAGGTCGATATACTCGGGATTCATTTTTAAACCCCTCTGTGCCAGTTCAAGAGCCTGGCTATACTTGTGCTGGTGCTCACATAGTATCCACGCTAAGTTATTAACCGCAACTGCGCTGTCGGCCTTAATCTCAAGGATTCGCCTGTAGAGTTTCTCGGCTTCCTGAACCCGGCCGGTTGTCTGCAAAAGAACGGCCAGCGGGTTCATTGCCTCGATGCCGTCGGGATTACGATCAAGTACAGTGCTGAGTATATTCTCTGCTATGTTCCGTGCGTGGTCGTTATTTGTGTCTATAAGCTTTCCGGCGATGGTTATCACAGTATCGGTGTCGTGCGGGTTTCGTACCAGCCAATCTGTGACTTTTCGGTTCAGTTCCTGCCAGTGGTGGTCATCGGCCAGTAATTGCATTTCAGCCAGCAAAACCTTCGAGTCGTCGCCCCGCAGGCTGTAGAGCATATCAAAGTTCTGTTTTGCAAGGTACTGGTAGCCGTTCTTATAAAGGTTAATCGCCAACGCTGTGTTGACAAACCTTCGGTCTTTTTCGCGGCAATGGGTCAGGAGGTTCTCCAGCAAAAGTATGGCCTTTTCGCCCTGACCTGTTTGGGTGTAAAGTTCGGCCAGCTTAGCTGCCACTTCTGTGTCATGCGGCTGCTGCTCATTGACAGCCTTAAGCGTGGCAATCGCCAGCGGGGCTGAATGGCTTGCTTCCGCGCGGGCCTTCAACAGCAGCAATTCCTTGTTGCCCGCCGAGTAAGTAAGGCCGCCCAATACCGCCTCCATAACTTTGCCTGATTGTTGCTGCTGCAGATAAATTTCTATCAGGTAAGCCCATGCTTTCGCGATTTTCGGCTGCTGTTGTGTAATGTTTAAGAGAATATTCTCGGCCTGCGCAATTGCCGGAGCGGTTGCTTTTACCAGCAGACAGTGAACTTTGTATAACTTCAGGTCCGTGTCGGTCGGGTTGGAAGACAGGGCCTTCTCAAGAAGCTGTTGGCCCTCATATATTTTTTCCGGCCCGCCGGAAGATAACAGAACGGCAATCATGCGTTTTTGAACCTGCAGATTTCCCGGACTGGTCGCCAGGCCTTTGGCTATATTCTCCACCGCTTCCTGGATTTGTCCGGCGGCCAGATTAAAGTCACCTTTGCATATCCACGATTCGGTATGTTCCGGGTCAATTGCCGTGGCCTGGTCCAAATCCTTTTTTGCCTCGCTGTTGCGGTCCAGCAGAGCGTAGGTTTTCCCCCGGAGAATATAGGAAGCGGCGCTGTTAAACTGTTTTACAGCCTGGTCGCAAATCGCAAGAGCGTCCTGAATTCTGTTCTCACGAATACTCAGCTCCACAAGTGCCGCAGTTACCGCTAACGAGCCCGGATGCTGTGTTTTCAGCGAATTGAGCAATTCTCTTGCCTGTTCAAACTTGTTCCGCCTGGTTTTCAACAGGGCAAGTGATAAACCAAAATCGTAATTATTAGGGTCCTTCAGCGCCAAATCTTCAAGCATGGTCTCGGCTGAATCCCACTTGCCCTGCCGGACAGCATTTTGTAATTTGAGTATGGATAAGTCCGGATGCGCAACATTCACTCTCAGGGCCTGGTTTAGTATCTTGTCTGCCTGTTCGTATTCTTTGGTTTTGTACAGGGCTGCGACGGTCTGGACAATAATGCTTATATTATCCGGCCAGCGGTTTAAGGCTTGCCTGTAGGTGGCAATAGCCAATTGTTCGTCTCCCTGCTTCTGGTAGGTGGCTGCCAGAAGCATCATGCCGGCCTGGTCGGAAGGGTCAGCAGTGAGGTTTTCCTTCAGCAAAACAATTATTTGGGGGTATCGCTTCTCAAAATCTTCACCCAGGAACCATAACTTCGCCTGTTCATAACGCCACTGCCACCCTTGCTGTGTCTCAATGGCCTTAATTTCATTCACAAGCTGCTGGGCCCTCAAAGGGTCTTTTTTTACCCATTGCTCTTTAAGAAGCTGTCGTTTCAACCCAATGTCATCGGGTAACTGTTCCGACAGTTCAGTCAGCAGCTTATGGGCCTTGTCACTTTGACCCCACTGACCGTATAAAGCGGCTAATAATATTCCCAGGTCTCGTTTGTCGGCATCGTTTTTGACGTTTTCAATTCCTTCTTTGAATACCCTCTGACAATCCTTTCTGTCATCTTGCTGGTTCAGCAGCACCGCTAAATACTTAATCGCCACGGTGTTTTGCGGAAATTCTCTGGTAAGGCCGTACAGCTTTTCGATTGCCGGACGGGTATTTTTCTGTGCCATAAGCAGGTCAACTTCGGCAATTTCAACTTCGAGCCGTGCCTGTTGACCCGTCTTCATCTCTTTCAATAATTTCTCGGCGGCGGCAAATTCTTCCTGTTGCACCGCCATCTGGAAGCGCAGCAGTTTCACAGCAGGTATGTTGCCCGCCAAGTCCTGGAGTTTTTCCATAGCCCTGTTTATGTCCTGCCGAATCTGCTTATCGTGTGGCGGTGCAGCAACCTGGGCCAGTTGCATTTTTGCCTGTATGTTCACAATCGCCGGTTCAATCCCGTCAGGAGCAATTTGTTGCGCCAAACGAGCCTGTTCGGCGGCTTCTGCCCATTGTCCGGTCTGAGCCAGCAGTTTGGCAAGTTCCAGATGTGCCTTGTGCGAATCAGGCTGTTCGGAAACTAACTTGCGTAACTGCAGTACGGCTGACTGGTCGTTGCCTGTGCGTGAATAGGCTTTCGCCAGCATCCGGCGCAGTTTTTCCGATTTATCCCCCAACTGCTGGGCGCTGCGCCATAACATGATGGCTTTATAGTCCTTTCTTTGCGCCTCGGCCAGAAGCCCTTCCAGGAAGGCCGCTGTGGGCGGTTCGACACCGGCCTGTTTTAGTCTGTCAATGCAATCGCCGGCCAGGTCAAGTCGGCGGCATCTTATGAAAAGCTCGGCAGCAAACGGCATAAAATCATACGTATCGGGTTCAAGGTTTTTTAATCCTCTTTGTGCAAGATTGAGCATTTCCTGCTCTGACATCGTTTTCATCGCGACCATTGCCCACAGCTGCCAAAGGTTCGTGTTCGTTGGGTCCTGGGCTTCAATCTGCGAAAAATGTATTTGGGCCTTGTCGAACGCATTTGCCTGTGCAAATTTACCTGCCAATCGCAGGCGTGTATCCAGATTTGCCAACGGCAGTTTCTCGGCTTTTTCAAGGTCTGTCAGGGCTTTTGGCAGGTCATGAACTCTCATGTAAAAGTCGGCTCGCGCAATGAAAGCCTGGGCAGCCAAAGGGTTATTCTCGACCGCCTTGTTAAGCCAGTACAGGCCTTTGTCTGGAAAATCTTCGCCTCGGCTTTGTACCAGGTGGCCTAATACCTCATAGGCAAGTATCTGGTCGGGATGTTCTTTAACAACAGCCTGCAGGATTGCCGCTGCCTGTTCAAATTTTCGCTGCTTTGCCAATGATATAGCCAGCATAGTGTTAATCTTGTCGTCGTTTCCATACTGCAGGTACCTTTCCGCAATCAGCTGGGCCTCAGCCGGAATGTCCATTTGCAGGTACAGGCCTATAAGTTTTTCGGCTGCTTCCGGATTGGTTTTGTCAATTCTTGAAATTGCCCTGTAAGTCGCAGCGGCCTGCTGAACATTGCCTGATTTGAGAGGGCGGATATTAAGTTGTGCCTGAGCATACTTCAAAAGCGTCTGAACATCGCCGCGATTCCTTGCTGCGTAGTGCCCCAGATTTTTTGCTGCATCCTTCCACAGTCGGCTTCGATAAGCCTGCAGCCCTTTATGATATGCTGCAATGGCCGTGCGCTTTCGCTGCCACTGCCGCAGGGCAAAAACAGTTACTGCCAGGACCGCTGCGCAAATCAAAAGCACCGAAGCTGCTTTGATATTAAAGACTTTTCTGGCCATGGTTGGGCTGCCTTTCTACAGTGT
The DNA here is from genome assembly GCA_035529405.1 of Sedimentisphaerales bacterium. Lineage (GTDB taxonomy): Bacteria > Planctomycetota > Phycisphaerae > Sedimentisphaerales > Anaerobacaceae > DATKWV01. The sequence goes on from DATKWV010000182.1 coordinate 10,448, forward strand.
GACAATTTCGACAATTGGCACGTTGGCGAGGTATGAGGATTGAATTCAGAACTTTCTAATAAAGCTTAGAACCAGCTTCTTGACTGTTCTGCAAAATATGAATAAATCCAGACCTAACGACACATTTCTTACATAACTTGTATCGTAATAAATCCATTCCTGGAAGTCCCGACCGGGGCGGCGCGTTCTGCAAATCTGCCACAAACCTGTTATGCCGGGTCGAACCGATAAACGTGCGTAGCGCCAGGACGGACAAAACAGGTTCTCGGCCTTTGGCGAGGGCCTTGGCCCGACAAAACTCATTTGTCCCAACAGGATATTGACTAATTGCGGTGTCTCATCGATAAACGTGTCCCTTAAGAATCCGCCCACGCCGGTAATTCGCGGGTCATCGTCAACCTTGAATTGAGGACCGTCAGCCTGGTTCTTAAACCTGAGCTTTTCCTGGATTTCATCGGCGCCTTGAATCATCGTCCTGAACTTCAGACATGAAAACTTTTTTCCGTGCAGGCCCTGGCGCTGGTGCCTGAAGAACACGCCGCCGGGGGAAGTTAATTTTACGGCAATGGCAATTACAGGAAATATCGGTGCCAGTAAGGCAAGCATCACTAAGGAACCTGCAATGTCAGCGATTCGTTTAACAGTTCGCGGATAAGAAAAAAACGGCCATGTGCGAAAGTTATTGTCTATGCCGTCGGTATTTCTGGAAAGTGGGTTCGTACACAACAGGCCGGCAGTTCTACCGTATCCGTAAGAACGCTTTTTTGAAAATTGCGTGCTTATTATACGATTCTGTATCAAACAGCCTTTCGGCAGCACCAGGGCCGGGGCAATAACCGACTGTTTTATAGTGGCTGCGGCGGCTTTGACGTTATCACCTAATATCGCAGGCCCTACAATAATTACTTCGTCTCCAAGTTGTACGCCCTCTCCAAGCAGGACTTTCCCGAAAAGCCTTGCGCCGCGCGATACTTTGCAGTGTTGGCTGTCCGCGTGCCTGTTCTGTGGGCGATTGTGTATTGTCCCAAGCTCGGCTGTAAGAAAGTTCAGTAATCCAGCCTCTGTTTCCAGGTCCAGCACGGTACCGCCGACTGTAAGGCAGTAACTCTTAACGTCCGCCCGCCTGCAGCGATTGATGAACTCGGCGTAGTTCAATGGCAGTGAGTCGTCAATTAGAACCTTCCGCAGCGCATTGGGTTTTATAAACATGTGTACAGGCCAGTCCTGCGGAATCTGAGCCGGTACTGCACGGTCGCAATAAAGCCGCCGAAATCCCGCCACGCAGCCTGCGGAGGTCATTACTGCCTTTTCACCGTGGGAAAACAGCGAGTTATCGACGTTAAATGCAATCAGGTCATAGTCAAGGTTATCTGCTGCTTTATTGAGCCATCGGCAATCCATACGGCTTGCATACCGCGCGTCAGAGATAATAAACCAACCCTCGGATTGGTCTTTTCTCTTGCAATTCAAATCAGTTATACGTGTCCCGCGATAGTATTTTACTTTCACATCAGTTGGTACAAGTGCACCCGTCCATTCCTGCGGCACCGCAATCACTGTCTGGTCTTTGTCATTGACCCGTATTCTTTTTGTTAGCCCTCTCAGGGTCAAATCGGCAATCGGCCGGTTCCCCAGCGCAAATCGAAGCAGACCACAGCTTTTAACTTCGGCGTTGCCGGTTTTTTTGTGCACTACGATTAACTGCATGTTCACAACTTGTCAGACGCGGCAGGCTTTATCGGTCAGTTCTGTTTTTCCATGGGCAACAGAATTGTCTTTCGGGGTACAGTACCGGCCCTGGTCTGTGCACAGGCAACATCTGTGTAATAGCCGTACCCGTAGGTGTTATAACTGTGATTGAATGATACGTTGTTAAGTACCGTACCCAGAACCCGCACATTTATTTGCGCAAGTCTTTCAACGGTTGCTTTCAAATCCTCACCCGCGGTATGGCCCGAGAAGCTGGTCAAAATAACTGCGTCGGCCATTTTTGCCCACAAAAGGGCGTCCGGCACAGCCAGCACAGGAGGCGAATCTATAATTATGTGGTGATACTTCTGGCTTAAAAAACTCAGAAGTTCAATCGTGCGCGGCCTGGCTATGAGCCTGTAAATCTCGGCCGGCTTGCAGCAGGAGGCTGTCAGAACATTCAGTGCCGCCAGGGGTGTCGAGCACACAACCTCCTCAAATTTTTTCCCCGCAAGCGCATCCCGCAGGCCGTTGCTTTGCTGTAACCTCAATAACTTTGCCACATCGGGTTTTCTTAAATCACCGTCTATAAGTAAAACCTTTTTTTGCATTTTAGCTATACTTGTGGCCAGATTTATAGCCAGTGTGGTTTTGCCCTCCCTGGGGCCGGGGCTGGTAATGACAAGTTTTTTGGGTATGCCTTCGGTGGTAAACAGCCCCAGATTCGCACAGATAGTCTGGTAGTCGTCTGTGATTTGCTGGGGCAGCAGTTGTTTCTTTACGTCGGCACTGCGGGTGGTGGTGCCGACAATCCTGACATTCACACATCTGACGACATCTTCGGGTGTGTGCAGGCTGCGGTCGGTCTTGTCTCTGAGAACGGCAGTGAACATCGCACCGGCTGCTGCGGCAAATATAACGGCGATGGTGTACTTGGTACGGTTGTCCTGAAAAGGTGCGGTATTGGCATAATAAGCCTCGGAAATTCTTGCCGGACGCTTTCTTTCCATTTCAAGTTCCTGTATGCGCCGCTGCACGGTATCGTAGAGCTGCTTTGTCAGGTTCAGTTGGTCCTGTAAATCCTGTATGGCCAGTTGTTTTCTGCCCATCTCAATCGTCTCTACGTCTTCTTCCGCCAGCACCGCCTGCAGATGTTTTTCGTAAATCTCAATCTGCTCCAGCTTTGCCTTTACATTTTTTAGTTCGTCTTTATCGCTTTTAGTCAGCTCCTTGCTCATCATTTCGTCGAAGTCCCGGCCGACCTTCTGCCTTTGCTTTTCCAGACGGCTGTTTAACATCTCCAGCAGTTCGGCTTTGCGCTTTAGTTCCGGGTTGGTCGGAGCCAATTCCTGTCCTGCTACTATCAGGCCCTGGTCCAGCTGTGCGATGTTGGCTGTAAGAGTCTGCACCATCAGGTCTGCATTGGTAAAATCGTACCGAAGCCTCAGCAGATCTTCGGGTTTTATAGTCCGGTCCTGCCGGCTTTCAAGCAGTTTGGCCTTCACTTTCAGCGCGATCTTTTCCATCTGAAATTCCGTCAGCTTTACCTGCAGCGCCGCAACACGGTTCAACATCATTTCCTGCCTGCTGGTCAAAAAGTGTGTGCCGTATTCCTGGGCCATTTCCCGTATCGACTGGCGTTGCCTTTGCAGTTTATCACTCAATACCCTGCGCTCGTTCTCCAGGACTGTAATCTTGTGGTCTTCATCTTTTGCTTCGTCGGAAACAACTATGGCCATGTAAGCACGGACAAATGCGTTTACTATATCAGCGGCCTCCTTAGGGTCGGCACTGTTCATGCTTATTTTTATCAGTTCGGTATTGTTTTCCGGGTCTACCTTCAGAGCACCGCTGCTTACCGCGCCTCTAATCGCAGCTATCGGGTCTATGGATTGCCGGCCCGTAAGCTTGAATTTGAAACTGGCGATTACACCGGCGGGTCTTTTGAAAAATTCGATGTCCTTTTCCATTAAATCATCAGCTACCCTTTGCAGCACCTTGTTGCTTGTAATCAAATCAGTTTGCGTGTACATGAAATTCTTATACATAGGTATTGAGTTCTCCCCGCCGAACAGGATGCTGGATATTACCGGTATGACCCTGATTGCCGCCGTGGCCCGATAAAATGGTTTCACCAATACCCACACCGCCGTTATGCCGATGGCACAAACTAAAACAAATGTCAGAACCGCCGTCCGCCAGCGCCGAAGAATTGGAATAAGCACACTCTGGCCGGGGCCGCTGTCCTTTCTTTGCGCATCCCGAAACACTGCGGTATCCTGTACGATTTGCTCGCTTTGGTATTTTTCTATATCATTCATCTTGTCACCTCTGTTTGCGAATAACGTAATTACAGTGCAAATTGCCGGCAATTGGCTGCTGTTTTTTCCCATCCGGCACAATGGTTAGTTTTTTCAGTATCCACAGCTCGAAAACTACTATTGCAAGCGCAAGGGGCATCATGGCATATCCGCTGAAATTATGGAATCGCCCCTGCCATCCTTCGGTTGTGAACACCGTTGAAAGCATTGTGGTTATAGTTAGTCGCACTGCGTTACACAGCAGCGCTATCGGCAGAGCCGATACTATAATAACCAGCTTTTCCCACCATTGTCGCCGTACAAGAAACACCACCAAAGCGATAATTACAAAAAAAGATGTTGCCATTCTTAACCCGTTACATGCCTCAGCTACGGCTATGGCAGTGTCATTTAGAACAATTATATTTCCCCTTTGTACGGGGCTGTAACCCAGTGTCTCCAGAAAAAACACCGCCGAGGTCGTAGCCAGGTTTTGAAGCGGCAGCATCACCGCGCCGTGGACGGAACGCGGCAGCGGCAGCATCAAAAATAAAAATGCTGTTACCGGTAACACCGAATTTAACACCTGCCTGCCGAAAACCAGCAGTACAAGCGAGCCGATACTTAAAACCAGTGCTATTCTTTCGGCTGAGGCATACATGAAAAACACACCCAAATATCGCAGGGCCTGTGCCGCGATGAATGCAGCCAGACCCCATAACGACGGCTGAATCCGGCATTGCGCGATTTTCTCTCGTCTGGCCCAGAGAATATACACCGCCAGAAAAGGCACCAGCAAACCGCTGGAGTATTCATCGCTTGTTCGCCATATATTCCACAGGTTTTTAAGTTGCGGCCAATAGGACCACAGAAATGCAAATATTAGAATACCTATGGCAAGATGCTGAAAAATACTGCGCTGTGATTCGTCGGTTATCAGACAGGTTTGTAACTTTGCTTTGGCCTGAATAATTTTTTCACTCAAAGCCGAAGCAGTTTGTTTTGATTTAACACCGGCTGTTGATATGCCCCTTTTTACCCAAACTGCAATTCTTTTATTCGGCTGGCATACTACAGCTTTATTCTCTACGGTACTATGGTCGTACAAAAAAGCTTTATAATCGATTACACTGTTACGGACACGGCAGTTTTGCCCGACCCTTGCCCCTGCCCACAAGACGCTGTTTTCAACGAGACTGTCCCTGCCTATTGCTGTGTTTTTGCCGATTATCGCCGGGCCGAAAATTACTGCTTTCTCCTCCACCCTGGCACCGTCCATAATTACCACCGGTCCGTAAACCCTGACATCTGGCGCAATTTCGGGCTGTCCCTGCACCCGGACATTTTCTGCCGTTGTCTTTTTTCCTGCCTGTAGCACATTCGGTGTCTTTTCTCCATTCTCAAGGTAGTTTGCAATTGCTGCCAGATACTCTGTATGGTTGCGAAAATTCCCGGCTGTTTTATTTAGTGTTATCGCACGTACGCTTCTGCGCGCCGCAACCATTGCCGGGACCAGGCCTTCTTTTATATCAAAGTACCCCTGTGCCGGAATGAAATCAAGAACGGTGGAATCACAAACATATATGTCGCTGGTACCTTGAAACCTGCCTTTGTATCCTGCGGGGTTAAATACTACGCTAAGGTCACACTTACCTGCCAGGTGACCCTGTATGAGCATATTAATTGCAGGCGGTGATACAGTGGCGGCGTTCATTATAACAAACAGCGACTCTGCCGCCGCGGCCGCACTGTCCCTGATACATCCGGCCGTGCCGGCCGGAAGTTCCTCTTCCAGAAACTGTAACTGCATGTGACTTACGTTCTTCGCACAGTCTTCGAGCAATTTGGATTGTTCCCTGCAACAAATCACAGCCTGGTTTATCCCCCCGGCACGAAGGTGCATTAGTAACTGTTCGAGTACGGGCTTGTCCGTCACCGGCCATAGCGCCGACGGCAGACGTGATGCCAGCGGACAACGTCCGAAATCTCTGCCGCCGGCCAGTATGACCGCTTTTATTTCGCGTTCGCCGATGCCGTCTTTAATCATCTCGAATGTTTTGGTCTTATATTTATAATTTCGCAAATAAGCTCATCTTTTGCCGCTGCAATCGACAAGCTGGTTAAGATACTGCCTGATTATTTCAACCGCCTTTTGCGGCCTGATGCTGCACTGCCACGGAACAAAAGTCCTCAGTTGCGCAATTTTGCCGGGCAGTTCGGGTTCTGCGTATACCGCTAATATGTAACCTCTTTTTTCAAATTTTTTTGCAACCGCGACCTGGTGGTCGTTGACGACTTCGTGGTATTTCTTGCGCCTGGGCATTACCAGCAGCGGTTTGTTGTTATCCAAAGCTGTTATGATAGTACCTATGCCTGCGTGACCGATTACGGACGACGCCTGGCGGATGCGTTTGTCGAAGATGTGTTTTTTCAATCGCGGGGCAAACTCGAAGTTCCGGGGCAAATAAGCACTGTCGCCAATCTGTGCGAAAATCTCTTCGCCGACACCACGCAGCGCAACAGCCTCGTCCATAGCTTTTATCAGGCGTTCAAAAGGGAATTGAGTTCCTACTGTCAAAAAAATCATACAGCAATACGAGCGAAACGGGTCTTCCTGTATTTTTCCGCCAGTTCGGGCCACTGAACAATAAAAACATCCGCTATGTATCTGATTATACGCCCCGACAGTGACAGGGCATTAACGTTGGCTATGCTGTCAATCCAGACGATTTTTGCTCCTGTTACGTAGCCTAAGATGCATTCAATACAGCCGACCGCCGCGCCGGTGCTTATGACAACCTGCGGCCGTTCACACAAAATCGTCTTCACACAATCTGCGAAAACCTTTGCAACTTCCACAGGATGCCGGCGATTGCACTCCGGCACGGTATAAACCTTCCCGTACCTTTGCAGTTCGGAGACCACCAGTTCCGAAGTGGTAATACAGAAAATCTCGTGTCCCCGCCAGCAGTCCGCAATTTTCAACAACTGGCTCAGATGTCCCCCTGCTGATGCTACTATGCAAATCTTCATTTTTTTTCACTTTGCGGCTATTTTTTCAAGGCCTGCTTCTATAATATCGCAAAGTAATCTGTTGTGATTTTCCCATGAATGAGCCTGTGCGACGGCGATTCTTTTTATCCTGCGTTTTCGGGTATCGTTTTGCAGCTCCCATTTTATTGCGCGACAGAATTCTTCTTTGGTATATGCTATGCTGACGATATCGGAATAATTGCGCGCAACTTCGTCTATCGCAACCGATACCACCGGTTTGCCGCCGGCCATATATTCCAGCAGTTTCAGGGGATTACATTTGGCTATCCAGTCTGTCGGCCTCCAGGGCAGCAGTCCTATATCAAGCACCGCACATAATTGCGGGATTTTCTCATAAGCAATCCGGCCCAGAAAGACCGCATTTTTCAGCCGCATCAAGCCGCTGTAGTTGCCGCCTGTTATCTGGCCGGCAAATACGAAGGTCACAGCGGGCAGATTGACGGCGCAATACTCCAGCAGCTCTATATCATTCTCCGCGGTCAATGTGCCGAAGTATCCGGCCAGCGGATGTGAGAACCGATAAAGACTTTCGTAAAATCGGCGCCTTTGTGCAACGTACCTGAAGATGTCAAAATCCACCCCGTGCGGAAGATAATAAATATTTTTTTGCCCGTTGTGCTTATACTCATATAGAGACCGTGATACGCATACCATCATGTCGCTGTATTCGGATACAAGGTTCTCGCGCCGCTGCAGCTTGTTTTTGTTGTAAGTGTAAGGACATTCCGCGAACATATCCGATACATGATATATAATCAGCCGCCAGCGAAAACCTGGTATTATGTCCGCACAGCGGATATTCTCCACCCAAAGAATTGCTCCTGACATCTTAAGCCGCCACAGTATCAGTCTTAACTGCAGCTTCAGCAAAATGTTGTTGACCTTGTCGATAAGCTCCAGGCCCTGGAGCGGCAAGAAGAACAGGCTGACCACATAAAGGTTGGCCGTGATTTTTCGCAGCGGCCTTGCCATGCTTTTGAGTTTTCTAAACAGCCTGCTCATAAAACCGTTGTGCCCGGTGATGCCTAATAAATCGCTGCTGAACGGATTGATATAAACGACCCTGTTTTTAATCGCCAGTCGGTTGACGATATGTGTGGTACAGCTAGGGTTCATACCCCACCAATCGGACGGCCCGAAACAGACTATATTGTAATTCTCAAGCACGCCAGGCCCTAATTATCTATCAGTGACACAAGTGCTTTTACCTTGCCGTTGCTTGTTTTCTCTATGAAATCGACCTTCTCGAAATCAAGGTTTAAATCGTCGGGAAGATATTTTCTTATACTGTTTCCGAAGTTATCGAGAACTTCTTTTTCAATGTTCCTGAAGGGTACGAATCTGATTACAAGATGGTCGAGCCGGTCCTGAACAACCTGGCTTTCGAGAATATTCTGCGCTGCGCATATGACATACAGCAGCTGTATTATTAAGGTTACCCCTAACTGCTTTCCGGACGGTGTTCTTATGATATCGCCCTGCCTGCCGTCGATGGATTCGATGACTTCAAACTGCCTGCCGCAGGGGCAGGAATTTTCGCCCCTGGCCACTATATCCTGCGTGTCATACCTTATAAACGGCATAGCACGGTTCCAGAAACCCGTGGCAATAACCTTGTACCTGTTGGTTGTCTTTGGTACGGGAACAAGCTCCGTAAACCCGTATTCCGGTATGAGGTGATAATTTCCATGCTCGCAGGTGTGAATGTAGCATACGCGCTCTGCGCCTCCGTAAAAATCAAATACCCTGCAGCCGAATGCCCTGGAGATGGTTTCCCGCATCGCCGGTGTGAGGATTTCAGATGTTGTAAGGGCTGCTTTCAAATCCAGTTCTATGCCGGACTCAAGACACGCTGATGCGAGAAAACTGATGGCCGAGGGATAGCCCACGATTGCTCTTATCCCGTATCTTTTCATTACTTCGGCGTATTGCTTTGCGGTTTTGGCCGACAGATGAAAAGTCGAAAGTATCAACTCTCTCATAGGCCGACAGTATCGATAAATCTGGGCATCTTTTTGTCCCGCCGAGGCAACGACCCTGCTCATAAGGTAAGCGCATTTGTCGGCGAGGCTGACGCCCGCCCAGTCCCATTGTCGGCGGACAAAGGCATGTTCGTTGCCGACCGAAAACAAGTCCCTGTAAACTACCAGCGGCATACCAGTACTTCCTCCGGTGCGCGCCGAATACAAACTCCACCCCGGATATTTAACTGAAATCATTGACTCTGCGGCCTTCAACACGTCTTTTTTCGAAAGAATCGGGAATGATTTCAGGTCATCGAGCGTTTTTATCCTCTCAGCGGAAAGCCCGTATTCGCGCATTAGCTTTTTGTAATAGGGCACAGTCTGCCAGCTGTGAGAAAGCAGTCTTTTCAGGCATCTTAGCTGTATCTGCTGCAATTTTTCTTTTTCGAGCCATTGTGTTCCCGCAAGCCATCTCCTGCGCAGCCAAAACGGCCCTAAAAAGCGCTTCGCCAATAAGTGTGATGCGGAACTTAAAACTGCTTGCGAATCCATCTTACGGTCTTGCCTGAATGCCCGGCCTTCGCCGTATTTGTAAAATAGAGGTTGTATAGGCACGAACCTTGACGCGTGCCTGTTTACTCTTCGGCAGCGGTAAAACCGCAACGATGCCCCATATACAGGTCCGAATCGCGAGAAATAACACGATTAATATGCAGGCTGTCCTGTGTTCAAATCTGCCCCGGTGTTTTTCAAAAAACTTAAGGATACTCATTCTCAGCTCAATGAGCATTTCCGCCTCGGACTTGCGGGTGCTCTGCGCTCCCAGGTGAATGATTTCACCGTCGGGCGTAAACATGACCTTCCAGCCGGCCTGTTTGAACCGGTAGCACCAATCCGTTTCCTCCCCATACATGAAAAAACGCTCGTCCATCATACCTGTTTGCTCTATTGCCCGGCGCGCCACCAACATAAAACAGCCGGCAACTGCATCCACCTGGCGGACATCGTTGCCGTCCCACCATCCCATTCTCTCGCGCGCAAAAAACCGGCTGCGCGGAAAAAGCTTGTACAAGTACGTGACCGCAAGTATCAGATTCGTAATTGAAGGAAACATAAAACAGCTTTGCTGCACTGTCCCGTTTCGGTCCAGCACTCTGCAGCCTACCACCGCTGCTGCCGGGTTAGCGTCCGCAAAAGCAACTGTTTTTACAATGGCCCCGTCCAGCACAAGCGTATCGCTGTTAAGCAGCAGCACATTGCGGCCCCTTGCAATTCTCATGGCTTGATTGTTCGCAGCGGCAAAGCCCCTGTTTTGCGGATTCTCGATTAAAACAACATTCGGAAAATAATCTTTTACCATCCCGCAGGAGCCGTCTTCTGAACCGTTATCCACAACAATAACCTCAAAGCCGATACCGTCGGTATGCCGGTAAATACTATTCAGGCAATCTTTGAGAATATCTCTGGTGTTCCAGTTTACGATGATAATCGATACGTCCAACTAATCCTTTCCGTTGTAATTCAGCAGCTGTGAGCAGGTTAATACGCGCAGTCCTTTGCTACGGGCCGTTGCACAGGCCTGCCGTACCGATTCAAGTATGAATATGTCCACGGTATCTTGCAGCCGGTCAAAATCATGAGCCAGCAGCACCGCCGGACCTGTTTTTTCAGACGGCAAAACATCGGTGCCGGCCAGCCGGTGCGGACAAGCCCGCGTGTCGCCCAAATCGACAGACCAAAAAAAGATGGGAACACGATGAAGCAACAAATACAGTAAGCAAAAAATGTTCAGCTTGCCGTTGGGCGGTCGAAACGGATATCTGCCTCTGTTGACACTTAACACGGTGTTGATGGCCTTGTAGCCCTGCTTTATATCTTTTATGGCCCGCAAAGGCGAAACCTTCCAGTAGTGTAAATGGTCGTAACCGTGAGAGCCGATTTCGTGTCCTTTTGCGGCAATCTGCCTGACGATATGCGGATGCCTGTGTATGTTTTTTCCCAACAGGAAAAAGGTCGCTTTGACGTTGTATGTGCCCAGTATTTTTAAAATTCCCGGTGTCAGCTTGCGTCCGGGTCCATCGTCAAATGTCAAGACCAGCGCTTTAGCGTTTACAGCCTTTGCCCTCAGCGATAATCTCGCGAATCTGCCATAAATCCACGGTACACCAATGTAAATAAATATGATTAAACAAACACAGGCAATAAAATATACGGTCATAATCTGCGATTTCAGTTTTTACCGCGGAACAGAGACATTGCCTGAAGGTCCGGAAGTTTGTGCTATCTGCCGAAAAGTTCAATTGTAAAAGTTGTCGCCCTCGGCCGGGGTAATCCGCCAGTTCGCCTGGGATTTGTATTCATCACCGCTTAAGGCGCTATTGTCAGAAGCACTATAAATCATATGTAAATTACCCTTATGCACCAGTCCGAGCCGGCGAAGTGCTTTGCCGGTCTGCCGGTCGGTAACACATACTTCGACGGCGTCTACGCCCCAGGCGAGCAATTCCCGCACCGCCAATAAAATAATGCCAAGCAGGTCGACCTTTGCAGCATCAAATATGCCCCAGTCTTTCAATGAGCCCAGCAGCACGTTTCTATAACCCTGCTGCGAAGCAGATTCGTGAAATCGTCGGCGCACTATGAAATATCCGACGGCATTGTCGTTTCTGTCGTAAATCTGGTACAGGCGCTGCTGGCGGCGCTCGTTTGGGTCCGCTGAGCCGAGCAGCCAGTTTATCCACTGCCCCGAACGGTGCGACACAACCGGCACATCGCGGCCGGCCAGCTTGGAATCAAATTCACTTGAAATGGCATGGACCGTTTGCACCCGCAGACCCTTCAGCCGCAGTCTGCTGTAAACCGACAGCAGACGCCGATGTACGCTTAAAAGTGCATCGGCTGCGGGCCGGACTACCGAGGCCGCTGTCTGTGAAGGTACATATTTGTCCACTACGCACCTGCTGTGATGCAGCAGCATATAGCGCGGCATCACAAACTCAACAAACCCGAGTTTTTGAAAGATAGGCCGGGACAGATGTGACAGACCGCAGCCGGCGACAATCGTGCCCGAACGCTGGGCACACCGCACCAATTCGGTTCCGATACCTCTGTTGCGGTATTCTTGACAGACCAGCAGACCCGACAGCCAGGTCACACATACGCGTCGGCCTTTAACTATGAGTTGACCGTTCAACAGATTGTATCGCCCGACAACTTTTTTTCCGTGCAGGGCGACGATTTGGGCTGGCGCATTGTCGCTTTTACAAAGAGGATTAGTTTCAATCATGCGCCGAAATCGCGGTCCCGGCTCAAGCAACTGCGCGGTATCCTGCCAGTGGGCAGGGTAGTTTTTGTTGATAAAATCAGACTTTCGTATAACGGACAGCCGGATTTGCCGTTCCGCCGGGACGTTTTCTATTCGGGTGTTGCCGACCAAATCAGCCATAGCAGTACAAAGCCTTATTCTTGTTTGCCGCAGTGTCAGCAGCGTTATAGTTAGGGAATTGATTTGTTGACATTTCGTATGTCAGAGCCGCAGCCGCCAGAACCAGGAAAAAAAGCATCCTGATTTGACCAAAATACGAAACGCCTATGAACGACAAGCAATGCCCGAGCAGTGAAACGCAGATGCACCAGGTAAACCACTGTTGTGCCGCTGATGTGGTTTGCAGTGAATACCTAACGATGGCTTTTAGCGCCGTTATTAAAAGCAGCACAAAAAGCAGCAGTGTAACAAAGCCGCCCCTGACACCTTCGAGAACGTACTGATTGGTCACGTCCGCCAGCCCGAATCCCCAATGCCCCGTATCGCGGCAGCCGATAAGCATCCATTCTCGGAAGTGCCTGACGGCCTGGTTGATGAGATTATACCGATGCCAGCCGGTCGAACCTCCTATAAGGTTAATACGGGATATAAGGTGCCACACAGGCGCCCGCATTACGATGTGCAGACCAACGCCCATTGCACAAAAACAGTACGCAGCCTGGCGTGCGTACCGACGATAACGAAACAGACCCATTATGCACATAACAAGCAGCAGAACAGCCAGGGGAGTGCTGGAGGCGGTACTAAGTACGATAAAAATACTTGCGCCGATGGCGGCCCAATACATTTGCTTTAGTCGTTCGGTTTTGGCTAAGCCGGCAAATAACGGCACCAGTGTGGCCCAGAATAACCCGAGCATGATAGCGTGCGGAAACGCCGCCTGGCAGCGATACCGCCCCTCGCGCACACTGGTTACCACCCTGCCGAGGATAACGAACGGATTGCTGCCTGTGGTCCATTCAAGCGCTACCAAGGGCGCCAACAGCAGCGCGCTGACGGCCAGAAGAGAACCAGCAAACCTGACATGGTCCCAGGAGCGCAGTTTTTGGCGAAACAGGTAATACAGACCCAGCGTATCGAACAGGTACCCGCAACGGTTGATTACCGCTTTTATGTTCATCCACTGGATAATATAGACCAGCGAACCGCAGATTGCCCACGCGAGCAGTATTTTATCAAGTGTATTCCATTTTAAGGGTATCTGCTCGCCATAAATCCATATACGCAGCAGGCCGACCAAGGTCAAAATTCGCAGTATGGTAAAATCCAGGCCCATAATAATAATCCGCTGATCCGTGGGCACAAAACACGCCGCCAGAATATAGGGCAACAGAATATACTTTTCGCGCACCACGAAAGTCATAATGCTCAGAAAAACTGCTATATATAAAGTCGGTTCCTGCATTATTGTCGCCGGCTTCAAGCCGTCGAAGTGGCCGTAAGCTCGGCGGGTCCCCTGTTGTTTGTCATGTGCCGAAAATTATTGAGATGCTCGAAACTGGCAAATCATTTTGCGGCGTTTTTGCCCCTGTGAAAGTCCACAACATACCAGAACGACCTCTGCAGACACTGCATCGAGTATTTGATTGTCATGGGGACACTGCAGTTCGAACAAAGTATCGTTTTCATGTCACGCCTGAACCAGCCTATGGATTTTTTCAATGTCACCATCGCACTTGTTTTTGCCGGGTGCTTTGGAACATCGGCTGACCTTTCAATCTCTATAATTCTTTGCGCGGTTTTCCGGCTCGGCTCTGTATGCGAATGATATGCGCGCAGCTTCGAATCATAAACAATCTTGTACCCGTTTCTTACAGCCCATTTTGACCATTCCCGGTCTTCGGCTGCCGGCAGTATTGCAAAGGGATGTTTTTCCCATATACGGCGCCTTATGCAGGAGGCGGCATTACTGAAATTCATGTTTCCCAGCGGGGTGTTATTGCTGAAAGTCATTGAATCTTCAGGAAACATTTTTGTGATTCTTTTGACCTCAATCGGGTCGGCCTGCGGCCACGGTATCTGTCTGCAGTATGCGCCGGCAGTGGTTTGGTCTTCGAAAGTCTCCGCCATCCCGGCAAGCCACTTTTCCTCACAGGGTATTGCGTGAGCGGACAGAATTACAATCAAGTATCCCTTGCTGTGCTCGATTCCGAGGTTCAAGGCCTTCGAATAATTAAACTCGGCGCGGGAAATGGTCAGTACGTCAATGTCATTGTTTTTCAGTATGTCCACAGTATCGTCGGTCGAACCGCTGTCAACGGTAATGATTTCCAGATGTTTGCCGTAATCCGTCTGAGCGCGAAGTGTTTGAATTAGCCGCCCTATGTATTCTGCTTCGTTGTAAGTTCGGATTACCGCGCTTATCGGCCTGTTCATATAAACTATTGCACTTCTATCATTGCAATAACCGCATCGGTGGTTATGTACAGCCCTTGTTATGATTTCTTATAACCTCTTCGTATAAATCCACTATCCGGGGTATAACCACCGGCAGGGCAAAACGTCTCTGGACTGTTTGTCTGGCTTGCCGGCCTAATCTCCGGCGCAGTTGCCGGTCTTCGATAAGTTTTGCCAATGCGCCGGTGAGGGCTTTTGTGTCACCAGGCTCGACAAGCAGGCCGTCAAAGCCGTCTGTTATAACTTCAGCCGGCCCCCCGCAATTGGTGGCAACCAGCGGACACCCGCATGACATAGGCTCCAGCACCGTGTATGAAAAATTCTCGAAACCCCGCGTCGGCATCACCGAGCAAAGTGCCTTTTGATAAAACCAAACCATATCCGCAACGGGAATATGATTGGTAAAGAGCACTCTGCTGTGATACCTGCGGGGTATCAGCGAAAGTATCGCTTCGGAGCTTTTGACGCCGTATTGCCTGAGTTTTTCAGGTGCCTGCCCGTCCATACCGACCAGGCGAACCTGCAATTGCGGATGCTCCTTTAGCAAAGGCCCTGCAGCCGCAGCCAGGTCGAAGGCGCCCTTGTTATACTGCAGCCGACCGACATAAAGAATTTCATTGCTTTGCGGTGATTCAATTGGGCCGGGACGGAATAGTTCCGCGTCGATGGGATTAGGCAGGACGGTAAACCGGCTTCTGGGGATTACCCATCTCAAACTTAGATGACTTGCCAAAGACAAGCTCGGCGACACAATCGCATCGGCGTAAAATGTCTGCCGTCTTTCACGTTTGTCCTGGAAACGCAGCCACAAAGGCATGCCCCACGAATCGTTTGACGTTTTATTAATTGCCCAGACCACATGCGTGGGGTTATGACATCGTACCACCACAGGTATGGGACAATTTTTAACAAAGTTTCTGCCCCAGGCGCCGAATTCGGCTGTCTCGATAACATCGAATTTTTCGCTGTTACAAAGTTTTAGGAATTTTTTATAAGCCCTCAGCGACCAGCTGTGATACGGTTCCATCCGCCATTTGCGTATCCTGTGCCAGACAGTTTTGGTGATAACGCCCGGCTGCACCGGTATTATTCTCACGCCTGCGCACGGCAGAGACTCTTTGTCGTGTGTAATCACCGTCACCCTGTGCCCGAAGCTGCTTAAGCCGCGCGCCAGATTAAACATATAGCTGCCGATACCGCATCCGTGCGGCGGCCACTCCATACTTACAAGGCATATATTCATTGCAGAAAGGCGGTATCCAGCTAAGTTGGTTGACTTATACCGGTGTTGTTTGAAAAGTCTGGTCGCCAAAGTCCTTTAAGGCTCCTGACCGGGCCGATTAAGCCGGGAAACATGATTTTAAACCGCAGTTTGAAGTATTCCCAGGGCCACTTCTTCATCAAGGGGAATTTCTTCGCAAGATAGCGTGCCCTGCGGGTGTTGCCGTACTGGGTTGCTGCCTTATGGGCCGTTGCCATGGCAAATCGAGCCAGCCACAGCTCCAGTAACTTGCGCGATTGCCGGCAACAGTTCCTGCGAATCGCGTCGGGGTCTGTCAGGAACGGCTCCAGCGGATGTTCGACCGCCCGGCCCGGACCCATTTGAGACGCTTCGGTATGATACCAGACCAGCGGCTCTAAAATTCTATAAACTTTATGATTGAGCATTACCTGCAGCCACAGATAATAGTCTTCCCCGTAATTACAGCCGTACCTGCTGTAAAAGCCTCCGTATTTGTCGATGATACACCGTTTGCATACAATACACGGCGAGTTGAAAATCTCCATTACATGCCTGAGTTCTTCGAATGATATATCTGCTCTTAACCGCCAGGGTCCCTCCTTAATACCCCGGCCTTCAAGTATTGGGCTTACATCGATTCGCTGCTTTCCCAGAAAATACGTACAGGCTGTCAGTTGGCAATCGGCATTGTTCTCGAGCGTGTGCAAAGATTTTTCCAGAAACCGGGGCATCCATTCATCATCGGCGTCCAGAAAAGCCAGAAGTTCAGCACAACTTTCGGCCGTGCCTTTGTTTCGTGCCGCGCCGGGGCCTTTGTTGTACTGGCGGATAAGCCGCAGCCGACTGTCTCTGTACTCTTTTACAATCCGGGGCCCATTGTCCGCAGAGCCGTCATCTACTACAACTATCTCGAAATCCTGATATGTTTGTGAAAAAACCGAATCCAGCGCCCGACCTATATACGCGGCTTTGTTATATAATGGAATAATTACACTAACTTTGGGCCTGTTTTGAGCCATTACTGAGCCTCGCAAACAACTGTGGAGTTCCTGTCTGCTAATTTCTTACCCTTGCGACCGGCCGGATTTTTCAGCCTTCTGACATACGGAATCAAACCTGGAAACTTCCTTTTCAGCCTGAGCTTGGCGTATTCCACCGGCCAGGCTTTTATCATGGGAAACGTCTTCAGCAGATAATCGACCGTTTGTTTGTCTCGCTCACAAACGCACAAATGAGCCGGCCACAATGCCAGCCTGGCCATATAAAGCTCCAGCAATTTGCGGTATTCTTCAGGGCATACACGCCGTATCGGCTCCGGGTCTGTCAGGACGGGTGTCAGCGGCTTTATAAAATTACGGCCGGCTGTATCCAATTGTGAGTTTTCGCAGTGGTACCACATAAGCGGCATTGGGTCTGTGTATATCCGGCAGCAAAGCAGCACCTGAAGCCACAGGTACATATCCTCGCCCCATGTGCATTTCTTTTCATAAAAGGCGCCGAAACGTTCGAGAATCTCTCTGCGGCACAAAACCGTGCCGGCAGAGTGTACAAATCCGACCATGTAAACCATTTTGTTCACATCCATATCCGGCGGTAGCCGATATGGCCCTTCGGTAATCTGCAGCAAACCAACCTCTCTGGATATTTTTTTATCTTCGCCTTTTATATATGCTGCCGCACTGAGCGCGCAATCCGGCTGGGTCTGAAGATGATTCATCGACACTTCCAGAAAAGCCGGCAGCCATTCATCGTCGGCATCCAGAAACGCGATATAGGGACCGCTGCTTTCCCTTATACCGCGATTCCGCGCGGCACCGGGGCCTGCATTGGCCTGACGAATCAGACGCACCCCGCTGTCATTGCATCTTTGTACTATATCAGCACCATTATCCGTCGAGCCGTCATCGACTACCAAAACCTCATAATCCTTGTAAGTTTGTGCAAATACCGAATCCAGCGCACGCCGGATATATCTTTGCTTATTGTAAAGCGGGATTATGACACTGACAGCGACCATATCTTAGGTTGCCCCGTAATATCCGCCGGCGACCTTTAACGATTCGATGTTATATCCTATCCGCCGCATCGCCAGCGTTGCTTTTTCCGGCTTGTTAAAAACCAGCGGAACCAACGATATTGCCAGACTGAAACCAAGTCGTCCGATTGCGCCCCCACGAACAAGACGCCACAAAAGCGGATGCTTTTGAAATAAATCTTTCCTGCATAATTGTTGCAGCCGCGCCAGTCCGCGGCCTCGGCTGTAAGCTCTGCTCATCAGATATTTAAGCGAAAGTTGTTCCGATGTTACTCTATGGCCCACAACCGCCCCGGGTGAATACAAAAATCGCTCTCCCTTATCGGCCAGTTTCCGCAACAGGGAAGTCTCGGTAGCCAAAATACGATTTCCGGGACACCATCCAATTGACTCATCGAATTTTATTGCGTTGGCTAAAATCCGGCGCCTGACCCAGAAGTTGCCGCTGAAGGGATATGCGCCCGCGGTGTAAACGCACTCCGACCGGCCGTAATCGTGTTCGGCAAAAGCAAGACTTCTTATATCCGGCATCCGCGCCCATTTGGGAATTTGCCCGCCGGGCCACACGACGTAGATTTTACCTCCGAACACGCCGCAGTTGGGCCACTTTCGGCAGGTTGAGACTATTGCTTGCAGCCAGTCTTTATCCGGTACTACATCGTCATCGGTAAAGGCCACAATGTCGCCAAGCTGCGATTGAGTCAAAGCCCTGTTCCTCGCACAATTCTGGCCGGGTTTGGCTTCAAAAAGGTATCTGATGGGCAATTGTTCAGCAAACTCTTCGACTATCTGCCTTGTTTTGTCCGTAGAGTTATTGTCCACAACGACAAATTCCGAATTGATACCCGTGCGCTGCATCTGTACCATATATGCCAGCGTCTCACCAAGCACACTGTCTCTGTTGTACGTGGCAATAATAACTGATATGTCTAAGTCTTTTGTGTTTTTCAAGTAACAGCCGCCTTGAATTGATTAAACCAGTCCGGCTTTTGCCTGCGATACCAGTTGCGCCGCTTCGGCTGACCCTGTTTTAATAACTGCGGAACGGTGACAAATTCGAATCGCTTGCTTAGTCTGCTTAATATAATATTTACAGCTTCAAGAGTTGGCTGTCGGTCGGTGAAACGCTCCTCCAATACCCTGTAAAGCCCGTCGTGAAAAAGTACAACGCTGCCGGCGCTTATCCTGTCCGTTACCCTTTCCGCCAGGTTTTCTGCATCGTATCCGAGCCAGTCATCTGCCATTACGTTCCACGTAATGACCTCATAACCAAGCCACAGGGTGTCCAGATGAGACGCCAGACTCTGGTGGCCGTACGGCGGCCGAAACAAACGACAACCGTAGGGGGCGATTGCTTTCTCACATGCAAGAATCTGGTGTATACGCTGTTTCCTGCTTACCAGGGGCAGGGACGAATGGTCCCACGAATGATTGCCTATTGCGTGTTGTGCACGGGCAACTTTTTCGACAATGTCCCGGTGTTGCTGCGCGCAGGTGCCCACCATAAAGAATGTTGCACGGGCGTTGTACTTTTCGAGAATGTCCAGCAGGTCACTGGTAAATCTCGGGTGTGGTCCGTCGTCGAAGGTCAAAGCTATTACAGGCCGGTCGGTCGAAACACCGACGACGGTCCCTGCAAGTTTTTTTATCGCGTATAAGGGCACTTTTCTCAGGGATTTAATAATGTCCGGCATAATGCGGTTTCTCTGCTGGTGTTGCGACCTGGTTCTTGACGCTTCCGGACTCAAGCAGTTGGTAAACGCGTTCATAAGCGCGCCGGCTGCAGGCAATTTGCCGCTTAGCCGAATCGAGTAATTCCGGTCTTAGTTTATCCGCGGACTCCCACGCTGCATCGATGGCCGTTCCAATCTTTTTGAATAAATCGCGGTCGTTCAGCTCCACCAGCTCACAACCACAGCCGAATTGACCCGATAAGCCCAGGAACTTGTGCTTGTAATAGCTCGAATTAGCCAACGCGACCGCCCCAATCCCCTCGGCAAGGGCAAAAACCGCCGAGTGATAGCTGCCCGTGACAACGACACGGCAGTAACCGACTTTTTCAGCCAGCCGCTCAGGACTGTCAAGGTTTTCACAATCGTCACAGTTAAATTTACTGCCTTTCAAAAGCTGTTTTATGGTCTCAACATCTGAAGAACCTTCCTGGAAACACACCGGCAGGCCGATTAACTCGGTATTATATTTGGTCGCTGCGGCCTGAAGTACTTTTCGTACTGTCTCGATGTGCTTTGGGGTTACCTGCGAATATTCCGCAGCCCTGAGGTTCACGCCTATACCGCTGCCTGTTCTTGTGCGGCGCGCATCGTATGCCAATTCTATGGCATCGTCACCTGTTGCCGTTATGCGGTTTTGCCCGACACCAAGTGCTCTAAGAACGGAATATGAGGTCCGGCTGTCACGGATTGCAATAAAATCTACCGACGGCAAAACAGCTTTTGCCTTCGCTCGCAGCCTGCCGTTACCAACAGGCCCTATACCCTGGCTGAACATCACTGTCGTAATACCGGCCCGCACGGACATTTCCATCACTTCAAGCACCGTCATAGCGTAATCGGCGAAAGCATCATTGATGTCGCCTCCGCCGGACACTATTAGCAAATCACAGTCGAACAGCGCCTCCAGATACTCATCCATTTTATCCACGTCCGCCTTTCGGCCCCTGGCATTCCACTGTATCAGGCGCTGTGCCAGCCGAGGCCGCCGCGAACGGATTGTACGCCAAAGCCTGAAAATCTGCTGATTGGCTTTATTCGGCAGCAAACTGCGCAGACCGCTTGGCGGCGTTCGGTCTCGCAGCCAGTCGTTACGGCCGCACGCCGGTACCGCCTGGGTATCTGGACAGTATCGAGCCAGAAAAGCCGGCTGGTCTGTGACCACCATTATTACAGAACCGGGCCATAGTTCTTTCAGCCTCCTGACAGCAACCTCAAGCATCCCCACGTCGCCCATGTTGCGCAGGTCGTAACAGCCGTTTTCCACAAGAATTCTCATTTCTTTACCCGCGTGGTCAATCGCTGCAGATGTCTCCTGAACCCGACGGTTTTTGCAATTTGTCGCCAGCGGCTCTTATTGTTACTGCCCGCGGCCTGATTGCGTTTTATGCACTTTTCCAGCGCCGTTACCCACTGTTCGCAAATACAAGCGGCCCTTGCATCTGAAAGTATTTCTTTGCACAATGCCATTTGTGCCCGATTCAGGCCCCTTAATGCTGAAATCTGTTCATCAGTGACGTCTCTGTCAAAACACGGCGGCAGCTTCAGGCCCGCGACCCTGAAGTTCAGTATGGTCCTGATGCATTTTTCACATTTACCGCAGTTGCGGTCCTTTTGACCGCCTTCCCAGCAGACCCTCATATACCGAAGGGCCTGCGGCCAGCGCGATATCGAACGAACTTTCTGGCTGCGGGTAAAAGCCGCCCCGTCGTGTATGATTTGGAACGTGTCACTGGACATCAATCCGTCGGTAACAGGGTTTGTACCCCATGGCAAAACCAGGTTGTTGTAAGGCTCACTGCTTGCGATAAGACCTGTACTGAAGCCGTTTCCAAGCAGCATAAGGCACGAGGCTATCGCTGCCCCGTGCGAATTTTCCCAGTCATTGTCTAATTCACGAAAATTAGTTGCTATGGTTATCAACTGTATCGATAGCGCTTTGAGCATCTTCTTGCAGTTCGATGCCGCACGCTGGAATGCATAAGTGTCGCCCAGAGCTATATCAAAACCATGCACCATTACCGCTGCCTGAAGGTTTTGTCTTTGTCGCCCGCAGTTGTTGCTGTGATGACGCCACACGGTAAAACACGAGTCAAGGCCTCCTGAGAATGCCGCCACGGCCTTATTGGAATTGTCGGTCTGGTGCTGTTGACATTCAACATCGGCCTGTATCTGAATCCTCGGATATTTGTCGGGTCGCCAGCAGTGCCAGGCCGCCTGGAATTCTTCGAGATTCTGCAGAAGGCGCGCGGATACCTGCCCGTGAAGAAAAAGGTTCGTCGAATGCCGCATTGCGGTAAATAATGTCGCTAACAGAAACGGGTCGCATTTTTCTGTTGCCGCATACGCATACTTGCTCGGCAAACGATACCACAAATGCTTGCGCACGTGTTTTGGAATTTCTATGGCTGCACTTAATATAGTCTGGTCCCTGGCTTTTGTTACGTCTTCCATCCACAGGTGTATTTTGCCCGCCATGTTCCTGTTTCAATCAAAAATCAGGTTTGTTTGCCTATAAATGCTCTTTTGACCACAGCATAAACGCCAGCAGCGACTTTAAGCCGGATGGTCCCACTATCGGGTCTTCGAAATGTAACGGCATATCGGGTCCCGGCAGAATCTCGTTGAGTGCGCGCCTGTCGAACAGCTCGAACAGTGCCTCTCGGCCGTCTTCTGCCTGGCGCCGTACTGCACACCAGCCTGCGTTGTTGAAATCGAAAATTCGGAAATAATAACGCCGCTCGTGATTGCTTTTTTCAGGCTGCTGTCCCAGGCCGCATACACGGTTCAGGTGGTCAAAAACGTACCTGCGCAGCTGGTATCGAAGCCTGGGCCGCAGCGGCCGGGTATCGTAGCTGTTTCGGTCCAAAGGCAGGGCCGCCAGGGCCGGAAAACGCCTGCAGACCAGCTCTGTTTGGGCACGTCTTTCTGCTATTGTTGCCGCCGGCATGCCCGCTGCTGTTTCCAGGAGCCTGCGGTCAAGCGCCGGCATCACGGGCCAGGCCCCGAACGAAATTGCCCACGCAGCGCCGCCCACATAAAAACGCTGACGATTGTACAGATTAAAACACCATGCACGCTGCGATTCCAGTTCGCAGTAGCTGTGATAAACTTTTTCTATGCGGGCGATTGTCTCGTCAACAAGGTCTGCGAAAACCTCCGGGCGCAGAAGTCTTTTCAGAACCGCCGGCTCTATTGCCCATTTATTGATATTGGCAAAGTAACTCTCGAATGACATGCTTCTGCTGCAGGCCGAATAGGCCCACGTGATGTACCGGGTGCCCACAACGGCATCGATTACGTGCCCCAGTATCACGCGCGGTGCAAATTCTTTCAGGCGGGATGGTACCGCCCAGTTGGTTATGAAATT
>DATKWV010000183.1:0-4708 GCA_035529405.1 Sedimentisphaerales bacterium
TGCTGCTGTTGGCGGCCCCGGATATGCTGCGGGCCTGCATAATCAGGCGATTGACCTGGCCGGTACCGGCAAATACGTAAACTGCGGCAATGATGCAAGCTTTAATATCAGCGGCGCTATTACCCTCTCGGCCCTGATAAATGGCACGTTTAACAATCCTTCGGGTTCTTTGGGCAGAATCGTCGAAAAAGGATATAACTGGATGTTGTGCAGGGGGTACGGCGACAGTGCCGCTTTCTACTGTCTGGGCTTTGGTATTCTTGAGGGTTCTGTAAACATCAATGACAACCAGTGGCATCATGTCGCTGCGGTGTATGACGGCTCAAAAATGTATTTGTACGTGGATGGCAGGCTCGACGCCGTCAAAAACGCTTCCGGCAGCCTGAAGGTCTCAACCGCCAATGTTTATATAGGCGGAAACCCGTCGCAGTCCTTCAACGGCCTGATTGACGATGTACTGATTTACAACCGTGCGTTGTCAAAATCCGAGATAGAGTATCTTTCTGTTCGAACGGATATTAACACAGACGGCACCGTCAACTTCGGGGATTTTGCATTATTGGCCGATAACTGGCTGCAGTAGGAGGGACTTGCAGTTTTTATTCATTTATTACATCTGCTTGGCTAATGCCTGTAATTTAAGTAAAATTAAAAAGGTTTATTTATGTTGAAAAACTCGAATTTTTTAATGTCACTTGTTTTTTTCTGTGCTATTGCAAATAGCGTGTCCGCTGCAATCTACTACGTCGATTTTGCAGCCGGCAGCGACAGCGGTAATGGGCTGTCGCCGTCAACGGCCTTCAAGCATAGTCCCGGCGATTACGAGGCCACGGGTACGGCGGCGATGACTGTTCTGCACGGCGGGGATACTGTGGTTTTCAAGGGCGGTGTGTGTTACCGCAGCTTTATTATGTGCCAGTGGTCTGGTGCCGCAGGCAATCCTATTACCTACGACGGCAATACGCAGGGTACGTTTGGCACAGGCCCGGCAATTATTGACGGCTCGGAGAAAATCACCGGATTTACCCAGTGCCAGTCTGCCGGGGACTGCGGCGGAAATCCCAATTGGCAGAGCATTTATATTGCCGCCGACCCTGATCTGACTACGACTTTTGCCTCGAACATGTACGAGGATGACCTGATGCTGTGGCCCAGCCAGGACCCGGACCTGTCCGACCCGTTTTTCCAGGACGACCTGAGCACCTATCGCCAGATTCCCAGTGATAACGTCACTACTACCAGTGTTACTGACCCGTCATACTTCACACAATCCGACCCTGCTTATTGGAACGGCTGCTATATTCTGCTCTGGGGCAATCCGAACATCGTGCGTGCGATTAAAATTACAGGATATGTACCCTCCGGGCACAAGGTTGTGTTCGATGATACCGGTACGGATTCAATTTACGGCAGCGGCCGTACGGTTTATTATGCTATGGTCAATCATCTGCTCAATATCAGTGTGCCCGGTGAGTACGTCATTGATGAGCAGACCAAAACGGTTTACCTGTGGCCGCGGACGGGCGGTGACATCTCGCAGAAAGAAATTACTTTCAGTAAGCGAAATTACGGGTTTAATATTTACGGCAGCGACTATGTCACCATCCAGGGATTCAAAATTCAGAAATGTGTAGGCGATATCGGCCAATCGTACTGTGGTTGCGCTGTAGTGGACTGGTTCGGCGGCCGCCACAATATTGTCCGTGACAATATTATGACGGCCAACCGCTCGATGGAAAAACAGGGTGTGATCAGGATGTCCGGCGGATGCAGTTATATCACCGTCGAAAATAACTACGTGTATGAGAACCCACGCAATCGCGGTATGATTCTGACCTTCAGCAACTCGGTTTGCAGGGACAATACCATGCGCAAAAACGGCGGCACAGCCATCGCTTTTTATGGTTGTGTCAACAGTCAAATGCTCGGAAACACTGCAACCGAACACCGCGGCGTACATGCGAACGGCCTGACTTTGTACCTTGACTGTCGCAACTGCCTGGTTGCTTATAATTCGGTCTACGACGGCCATGCCGCGCTGACGCTGCAGGATGCCGAGGATATTACCATTGCCTATAATGTGCTTGGTACAAATGTCGGCAGCGCCACCGCTGTGGACTGGGGCCGTTGTGACGGACTTTATTACTACAACAATGTTATGCTCAACCCGGGTGCTCAGGCGCTGTGCAAGGATGTCACGACCACCGGCGTTGTTGCTCAAAACAACATTCTCGACGGTGGTGACATCGGCAGCGGTATGAGCCACAACATTTACACGACTTTGTCGGGCGGTCACCAGTTGAATGTCGGTGAAATATTTGAGCCCGACAAGTCCAAAATCTTTGTCGACCCCAACAACCGCGATTTTCATCTTAAAGCAGACAGTTGTGCCGTCAACGCCGGCACAGAGGTCGGACTTGACAAGGACAAGGACGGTGCTTTTGTACCCTGCGGCCAGGCACCGGACATCGGCGCATACGAATATACCGAAGGCTGCGTAATTTTATCTGTTGAGGATTTTACCCGTGACGGTGTGGTCGATTTCAACGACCTGAAAATAATGGCCGACGACTGGCTGGCTGACGATTTTGTCCTGGACGGCATGGTCTCACGATACGAGTTTGACGGTAATGCCAACGACAGTGCAGGCAGCAACCATGGCACCGCGGTCGGGGTACCAACGTATGTTGCAGGTATACGTAACCAGGCAATCAGCGTGGGGCCTGCTGATTATGTGGACTGCGGAAATGACACAAGCTTCAACATCACCACTGCTATTACAATTGCAGCCTGGATAAAAGGTACCTTTGGAGGCACGTATCATGCTGTCATCGGTAAGAGCACTGACTGGATGTTGGCCAAAGGTGCGAATAATGAGGCACTTTTTGTCTGTTTGGGTGCGGGTAATCTCCTTTACGGTTCACGTAATATAAATGACAACCAATGGCATCATTTAGCCGCTGTGCACGACGGCTCACGAATGTATCTGTATGTGGACGGCAGGTTCGATGCTTCAAAGGCAACTGTTGGCAGCTTGAGGGTCTCTGCCTCACATGTTTACATTGGCGGAAATCCAACTAGTTCTTTTACTGGTCTTGTTGATGATGTCCGTATTTATAATCGGGCCTTGTCTGCCGAACAGGTTCGCACTCTGTATTTCGGCCCTGAAGGGGACCTGAACACCGACGGCACCGTCAACTTCAGGGATTTTGCATTATTCGCCGATAACTGGCTTGACACTGCGGCGCAATTTTAGGCCTGTGAACAGCTCAAAATGGGCAATCGTGTGATAAGAGTTTTCTTGATGTGAATGCAGGAATTATAGTAGAGCGGCTGTACAGTATGAGTCTCTCGGCACAGGGCAGGTGTCTTTTGAGATAAGGGCGAGCCGGGCTAAAAAGATTTAAACTTTTGTTTACGGAGGAAAGTGTTATGTGCAGAAAATGGTTTTTATTTGTTATTGCGGCGTGGCTGGTAATCGGCAGTAAAGCTGTTGCTTACGAGGCATCGCCTAACGAATGGCCGGACCAGAACGATTACCGCATAGTCAGGGCGCTTCCGCCGACAATTGACGGCGTCATCAGCCCGGGCGAATGGGACGCGGCGGAGTGGATTGTTATAGATGAGCCCAAGCCCTATACTCTGGTACCAACCCCGAATGACATTTCCGACATCCACTGGGCGAATATGTGGAGCCCGGTAACAAACCTGATTTACTGCGTTGTTTACGGAACCGATACAGACCATAACCTGAAAACCAACATGGTGGACTGGAACACGCAGGACGATTTGGAAATTTTTGTCGATGCCAACGAGAACAACGCGCTAAGTTATGAGAACGACTTTTCAATTGCGCAGCACTATTTTCTTGGTTCAAACGGCATGGGCGGCGCCTGGATTACCCTTTTAGGGCAAAATGCCACTGAACATACGCCGGGCGGCTATGCCGCCACAGTAGTTGGTGACGTGATAACGTACGAATTCGCGCTTACTCCTTATGCATCGCTGGATATGGCTAACGTAGCAAATTCCACCATCAGAACATTAAAGGCCGGTGACTACGTAGGTCTTGATCTGAACTTTGCCAGCTGCGACGACGACAAAAACAGCAACCAGATGGCCGAGCATTCGTGGCCATACCAGATGTGGAAGAACGCCACGCATATGCTGGACCTGGAGCTGGTCAACACACTTGACCCCAACAGGGCAAGTGTACCGGACCCGCTGAGTTTATCCGTGCTTGTATCGCCGAACAAGACGCTTTGGTGGATGCCGGGCGATTATGCCGACGACCACGACATATTCTTCGGCGAAGATTACAACGATGTGCTCGACGCCACAGTTTCGCTGCACCCGAATGTCTTCTATGTCCGGCAGGACAGCAACAGCATAGACCGCACGGTGTACAACGCCGCCGGCGAACTGGTGCTGGGCAAGAAGTATTACTGGCGTGTCGATGAAATCAGCGCTACGGTCTATCCTTACGAATGGACAGG
Source organism: Sedimentisphaerales bacterium (assembly GCA_035529405.1). Taxonomy (GTDB): domain Bacteria; phylum Planctomycetota; class Phycisphaerae; order Sedimentisphaerales; family Anaerobacaceae; genus DATKWV01. The sequence goes on from DATKWV010000183.1 coordinate 4,497, forward strand.
CAATGTGTGGGAGTTTACAGTTGACAGCGGCCAGGCCAAGTACCCCGAGCCTGTAGATAAGGCCAAAGACCTGGTATGGGGCGATATACTGCTGTCGTGGACCAAGGGCCTTAAGTCAGTCAGCAGCGATGTTTACTTCGGCGACGATTACGATGCGGTCAACGACGCAGGCACAAGCGACCCGGAATTTAAGGGTAACCGCCTCACCGACA
>DATKWV010000184.1:0-7540 GCA_035529405.1 Sedimentisphaerales bacterium
GATAGAAGAAGCAATAGCCAACCTGTTGTTTAATGCCGTCAGATACACGCCCGAAAAAGGCACAGTCAGATTATGCGCAAAAGACCAGCCTGATTGTGTACTGCTTGAGGTCAGCGATACCGGTATCGGCATACCGGAAAATGAACTGACAAACATATTCGAAGAGTTTTACCGTGCAAGTAACGCCAAAAAAGTAGAAAGAGACGGCACCGGATTAGGATTATCGATAGCCAGGCAGGTTGTGCAAAGGCACGGCGGCAGAATATGGGCCCGGAACAATCAGGACGGGGGCAGCACATTCAGCATTACCCTGCCGAAAATCAGTCAGGAAACCCCAAAAAAACAGGACAATTTTTAGACTTACCCTTTGCAACACTTCTGTCGTTGATTCTTTTGGACAGGCAACCTTGGTATTTCAAAAGATTTACAAAAAATTTTCTGTTGAATTCGCCAGTTTGCTTGACAGGTATCGGCGGGTCTGGTAAAATAAGTTCGTGAATGTGAGTTCGAGTATTAATTATTGTGAACACTATAACAAGCTTTCGGCGTTGTTATGAGATACCGTAAAATACCGGATGAAACCGTCAGGCGGTTGCCGATATACCTAAGAGGGCTGTTATTCTGCTCACAACAGGGTCAGCAGAATATTTCCAGCAATACTTTTGCCGATTTGCTCGGCACCAATGCCTGGCAGATTAGAAAAGACTTTTCCTACTTCGGCGGCTTTGGTACGCCCGGTGTGGGATACGATATAAAAAAGCTGACAAGGGAAATTAATAAAATTCTCAGGCTCGATGTCGGTCACAGGGCGGCTCTGGTTGGCGTGGGTAATCTCGGGTCGGCTGTGCTGGCATATCCCGGTTTCAAGACATACAGCTTTGAAATCGCGGCGGCCTTCGACACCGACCCCCGGAAAATAGGCCGAAAAGTAAATAATGTCATAATCGAGGATATTTCAAATATCAGCACATTGAAAAAGCGAAATATCGACCTCGGCATTATCGCCGTTCCTCGTAAAGCGGCCCAGGAAATCACCAATGCACTGGTACAGGCGGGTATGAAGGGCATCCTGAATTTTTCCTCCTGCTATATCGTTGTCCCGCGGAAAGTCAAAGTAATAACCATCGATATTGCAATGGACCTGGCGCGTTTACCGTACTATATGCCGATACGTTGACAGTGGTTAAAATACGGACAAGAGAATGGAAGCTGTTTTTATAAGCAAACTGAAACCTTTTCTGGATGCCGTCGCCGCAAGTATGGAACTGTACGTTCCGAAAAAAAGCGGCGGGCATTACGTATTTTTCAGATATGCCCCTGAGAACGACCGCCCGATTGAGCTAAATACCATACGCGCATGCACGCCGGTAAAGGAATTTCTGTTTCCGGTCTGTGAGTTGGCAGCTACATACCCCCAGCCGACCGTGCCGCAGGACGTAAAGCCTTTCGCCGTTTTCGGGCTTAAAGACTGCGATTTGCGGTCTATTATGATTCTGGACAAGGTCTTTGCCCAGGAGGATTTTCAGGACCCGCTGTATATGGCACGGCGCCGGCAGATGTTTATCATTTCTTCGGATTGTTATAGTCCCGCCGAAACCTGTTTTTGCAATCTTTTCGACGGGAAAGGTTTCTGTGAAAAGGGATTTGACCTGAACCTGTCGATGATAAAAGAAGGCTTTATTATAGAGGCCGGCTCAAAGAAAGGCAGCGACTTCATAAAAAAGAATCCGCAGCTTTTCGCCGACGTTCCGAGGATTCTGCTGGCTGAAAGGGACAAAAACCGCTCCGGGGCACAACAGCAGCTCGAACGAAACACCGCCGAGTTTGAACTTAACGGTACAACCAGGGAAATCGTACACCGCAATCACCAATCAGATATTTTTGACGCTGAAGCGCGAAACTGCGTCGAATGTCAGGCCTGCACGAGAGTTTGTCCCACCTGTCACTGCTTTTACCTTTACGATGTCAGGCAAAAAGATTATTTTGCCAAGATGAAGATGTGGGACAGCTGTATGAGATTCAGTTACGCCGCTGTAGCAGGTGGTGCAAATCCGAATAAAATACTCGGCGACCGGCTTAAAAACCGTCTTTTACACAAGTTTGTTTATTTTCCTGACAGATACGGTATCGAAATGTGTGTCGGCTGCGGCAGATGTGTGGACGCAGATGCAGGGGGAATGGATCTGCGAATAATACTGAAAAAACTGGGCGCCGAACCCAAGGACAGGAATATAGAACAGGCGAAAGTTGCAAAATGAACAACAACCCTTACCAGCCTGTAAATGGTGAAATCGTTGACATTCTGGATGAATCGCCGACGATTAAGACCTTTGTGATTGTGCCCGAACAGCAATTCTGCTTTGCGACCGGCCAGTTTGTCGAGCTGACACTGCCGGGCGAAGGCGAAGCACCGTTTACGCCCTCTTCTGCGCCGGCCCAAACCAAACAGATGGAAATAACCATTATGAAAGCCGGCAGGGTCACCGCTGGACTGCACGAATGTCAGAAAGGACAAAAGGTCGGCATCCGCGGGCCTTACGGCAATGGTTACCCTGTGGATAGTTTCGCAGGCAAAGACGTTTACATAGTCGGCGGCGGTGTAGGCCTTGCGCCGATTCGCTCGTTGTTTCTGACGTTAATAAACAGAATAAAGGATTTCAAGTCGGTAACCTGCCGTTTCGGGGCCAGGACACCCGAAGACTTCATTTATAAAAACACGCTCTTTGACTCCTGGCAAAAGATTGAAGGCGTAAATATCAAGCTTACCGTGGACCGGGGAACCGGCGACTGGAAAGGACACGTCGGCGTGGTTACGTCCATACTTGAGCCGGAAGATGTCGATATCGGAAAGGCTGTGGCGGTTGTGTGCGGCCCGCCCGTTATGATGAAGTATGCAACACAAAAACTGGTGGAGTTTGAGTTCGCGCCAAAGGATATATACCTTTCGATGGAAAAGAATATGAGCTGCGGGATAGGCAAGTGCGGCCATTGCATGATAGGCAAATACTATGTCTGCAAGGACGGCCCCGTTTTTACGTATGACCAAATTAAGGATTACCCTGATATCTGGGATTAAGACTCGAACGAGACAATTATGTCCGCAAAACTGATTATAGACCTGGCCAAATCTAAACTTCAAAATCAGTGCAGGGTTCGATGCTCATATAAGCATCACCCTGATAATAACGGTGTTGATTCGCTGCTTGAAAAGGTGCGATTTGCGCTGATATGCCGCAAGTGCCAGGCCGCCCCGTGCGTTAATGCGTGCCCGCAGAAGGCCCTGGAGAAAGTACAGACCCAAAACAACGACGCCGGTATCCTAAAACGCGCGAATATGCTGTGCACTGCCTGCGGCAGCTGCGCAATAGCGTGCCCGTTTGGGACCATCTACAACGATTTGATACCTTTTGCCGACAGTGTCTGCGATGTTTGCAAGGGCAGACTCGGAGAAAATGAAAAACCGTTGTGCGTGAACACCTGTGAAAACGGCTGTATGGATTACAGACAAGTAGATATGAAAACCGAACAGGATTTGATAGAGGTCTTTGAAAACATCGTTGTCAAGGTTTCCGGCGGCGTTCTGTGGGAACCGTTTTTAAGGGAAAAGGCGTAACAGATGGCTGATTCGCTGCAAGGAATATTCTGGATTGTTGTTTTTCCGGGCTTTTTATTCACGGTGCTGCTGGGTTTGGTCGCCTCGTGGATAGTAAGAAAAGTCAGCGCCCTTGTGCAGTGGAGGGTCGGGCCGCCTTTTTATCAACCGTGCGTGGACGTTATAAAACTGATGGGCAAGGAGATTCTTATTCCACAGCAGGCCCACAAAATCGTTTTTATGGCAGCGCCGCTTGTGGGACTGTCGGGTGTACTTTTGCTTGCAACGATGCTTTGGCGCACAGCCATTAACCCGACAGAATTTTTTGTCGGCGATATAATTGTAGCACTTTATCTTATGATACTCCCGTCGCTGGCGTTAATCTTCGGCAGCAGTGCCAGCGCCAGCCCGCACGCCAGCCTCGGCACCAGCAGGGAAATGAAGCTGGTCATGAGCTACGAACTGCCGCTGGTTCTGGCTTTAATTGTGGTGATTATAAAAACTGGCGGACAGCTTAGTTTAGCTGCAATTGCCGAACAAACACCGGCCCTTACGGTCTCCGGAATGCTGGCGTTTCTTGTCAGCTTATTATGTGTCCAGGCCAAGCTCGGGTTTATTCCATTCGATATGGCTGAGGCTGAAACCGAGCTTGCAGGCGGTATCCTGATGGAGTATTCAGGGGCACTGCTTGCGATTTGGAAACTTATGCAGACAATAATGCTTATCGCCATGCCTCTGTTTCTGGTGATGGTGTTCCTCGGCGGCTTCGGGGCAGGTTTGTTGGCGGGAATCGGCAAGTTAGTATTGGTGCTGGTGTTGCTTATTCTGATAAAGAACACCAATCCGCGGGTACGAATCGACCAGGCCATGAAATTCTTCTGGGTTTACTGTGGAATTGCCCTGGCTGTCGCGGTGGCTCTTGCAATAATCGGTAATAATTACGGCATTGCGTGGCTATAGTTTAAGGCGGCATGATTATTCTGGCTGTTAAATACGAGATGTGAGACGATGGACTGGAAGATATGGTCGCTTAAAAAATCGCCGTGGGTTTTTCATGTCAATGTCGGAGCGTGCAATAACTGCGACATTGAAATCGTGAACTGCCTTACCCCCAAGTTCGATGTTGAAAGATTCGGTATAAAGCTCGTCGGTTCTCCCAGACATGCTGACGCATTACTGGTAACAGGAGTTGGGACGCGCCAGGCAGTTAAAAGATTACAGGAAGTGTACCGTCAGACAGCCAGGCCCTGTGTCGTTTTTGTCATAGGTGCCTGTGCGTGCGGGACCGGTATTTTTCACGAAGGCTACCATGTTGAAGGCCCGGTGGACAAAATAATCAAAGAAGTCGACCCCAATGCCATAATTGCCTACGTGCCGGGCTGTCCGCCAAAACCTGAGGCGATTATTTCCGGCGTTGTAAAGGCACTGGCGGTTTTGTAACAGGACGGTAATATGAACCAAAGCGAACTGAATAACAAACTGGCTCAAATTAAAGACAAGCTGATTGCGTTTGAGCAGCCGGCAGCCAACAGGATATATCTTTTATGTGAATCCGAAAACGCCTTCGTTGTTAACAGGTTCCTCTTCGAGCAGGTGCCGGCAAGATTTGTTATCGCTACCGGTATCGATTCAGACAACTGCTTTGAAATAATTTACCATTATTCATACGACCAGACCGGCTGTGTAATCAATCTAAAAGCTTTTATTCGAGACCGGGATAATCCCTCAATCGAGTCTATTACGCCTTTTCTGCCGGCAGCAGAGTGGATTGAAAGAGAAATACACGACGTACTCGGAATCGATTTCAGGAATCATCCGAATCTAAAGCGATTAATTCTGGCGGATGACTGGCCCGAAGGCGTGTACCCGTTGAGGAAAGAAGTCAAGAAATGAACAAAAGCATAAAAAAACCGGTTTTGGCTGTCGGGCCGTTTCACCCGCTGCAGGAAGAGATGGAATTCTTTCAGCTGACCGTCGATGGTGAAATTGTAACCGATATTGACGTGAGAATTTCTTACAATCATCGCGGAATCGAAAAAATCAGCGAATCAATGCAGTTCGACCAGGTACCATTTCTGGTTTCGCGTATATGCGGTATCTGTTCTGCTTCGCATCCGCTGGCTTATGTACAGGCCGTGGAGGATATTGCCGGTATTAAGCCGCCCGAGCGTGCGCTGTACGTGCGGACAATTATCAATGAGCTTGAGCGAATTCACAGCCATTTATTATGGGTAGGACTGGGCGGACATTTCATCGGTTATGATACGGTCTTTATGTGGGCCTGGAAATACCGCGAACCGGTGCTTGACTTGCTGGAAGAAATTACGGGCAACAGAAATAACTACGGAAACGTCAAGGTCGGCGGCTGCCGCGAAGATGTTCCCAATGAGCTTGTCCCCAAAATACTAAAAGAACTCGACCAAATCGAAAAGAAAACGGATATGTTAACCAAGGCGGTTCTCGATGACCCTGTTCTGCACGCAAGGCTTAAAGGTGTAGGCGTGCTGAGCAAAGAAGATGCCGTCAAATATGCTGTTACCGGCCCGACCGCAAGGGGCAGCGGTCTTGATATTGATGTAAGACGTGATGACCCTTACGCTGCGTATGCCGATTTGGACTGGAATGTTATTGTCCAGCCCGCCGGTGACGTTTTTGCAAAGGCCGTTGTTCGGTTACTGGAAACCTTTGAATCCATTAAGATAGTCAGGCAGGCCATAACGAAACTGCCGAACGGCCCGGTCGCCGTGGAAGTAAAGGAAATCCCGCCGGGCGAAGCCGTAGGCCATGTCGAAGCGCCCAGGGGCGAAACTTTCCATTATGTTCGAAGCGACGGCGGAAACAGGCCGGTACGTCACAAGATAAGAGCACCAAGTTACGTCAATGTACCTTCGTTCAAGGCCTCGTGTATCGGCCAGCACATTGCAGACGTTACCCTCACGCTTGCGGCTGTTGACCCGTGCTACAGCTGCACCGAGAGACTGGCCGTCGTTGACCGACACGACAAAATTACTCACGATTACCAGGCACTGCTGAAATTGAGCCGTGAAAAAACCGCACTGATAAAAAAGGAGCTTGGTTTGCCCGGCATAAAGACGGAGGATTTGCAAATTGGATAAATTCCTGCACAACATTTTGGCAATTATTGTTTTTCTGCCGTTGACAGCCGGCTTTCTGCTGCTTTTTCTGCCTAAGGGTGCAAAACGCTTTTCGCAGGCTTTGACATTGCTTGTTTCTATTATAGCTTTTGAGCGTGCGGTGCGCATATTTATTAACGGTGCGCCTGACTTCAGTTGGCCTTTGATTCAAGCAGGCGCCCTGCAGTTGAATCTTTTGTTAAGCGCAAGGCCGTTAGGAACGTTTATGCTGCTGTTTGCGGCCGGCTTCGGCGTTTTAATAACCTTGTATTCGCTGAAGTCAAAGAGCGCCGAAAAAAGCTCTAATGTGTATTATGGTTCTATCCTGCTTACAATAGGCGGCTCGGCAGGGATACTGCTGTCTAATCACTTACTGCTTTTGCTTATTTTCTGGGAAATCGTCACGGCCAGCCTGTATCTTCTCATAGCCACGGGCGGTAAGGGCTCGAATTTTGCGGCGACAAAAAGTTTCGCGATGATAGGTGCATCGGACGCGGCCCTGCTGCTTGGGATATTCCTGGTCTGGCGACTTTCAGGAACATTTGTAATCTCGGATATCTACTTAGCCACGACCTCCGCGATGCCCATTATTGCTTTCCTGCTTATCATCACGGCAGCCGTAACCAAGGCCGGTGCAATGCCGCTGCATACGTGGCTGCCCACCAGCGGCGAATACGCACCGACGCCTGTTATGGCGCTATTGCCTGCTGCAATCGACAAACTGCTGGGAATTTACCTGCTGGTGATAACAGTACGACAAATGTTTATAATCCAGTCATCTGTTTTAAGTACAATCCTGGCAATCATAGGCGCA